>CALVAE010000134.1 GCA_944325465.1 uncultured Bacteroidales bacterium
TGGAATCTGACAAAAACTTTATAACTTCGCCGTCTGCAAGGTGACGGCAGACAAGGGGATGCCGTATGACATCCCCTTCTGTTATCCCGGACGAACCATTGCCCCTGACGGACTACTGTCACCCTGATATGGTATTGCCATCCAGACGGACCACTGTCACCCTGATGGACCACTGTCATCCTGAGCGAAGCGAAGGATCTGATATTATAATTAAATGATTGAACAACTGAATGATGAAACGTTTTTATCTTCTGTTCTCCGCTGTGCTCCTTTCCACAGCAGGCCTGTATGCGGCGGATGGAGAAACCGCCGGAAGCGGGAAATATGAGGGCGCGGTGAAGCAGGAACTGCAGAACCATTTCAAGTTCTATGGCTTTGTACGTAATTTCTTTACCTTCGATACGAGAGAGAGCGTAGCGGGGACAGGTGACCTGTTCTATTATCTCCCGAAAGATGTGGCGATGAATTCTGACGGATCGCAGGATCTCAATGCCCAGACCTCTTTCCGGTTTCTGGCCATTACAACACGGTTGGGAGTGGATGTATCCGGCTATCAGTACGGCAGGACCAAATTCGGGGCAAAAGTCGAGACTGATTTCTATGCCGGTCTGACCGGCTCTACGGGGACCGCGCAACTCAGGCTGCGGCAGGCGTATGCGACTATAGGCTGGGACGGACTCAGGATGGGAAACAGGACTGACCGTACAGCATCCGTCACCCTGAAACTGGGTCAGGCATGGCACCCTATTGCGGCTGATCAGCCTCATGTAACCAGTCTGGAGACGGGTGCACCTTTCAATGCCTTCAGCCGTACTCCGCAGGTGCTTATGGATGCCGCCCTGGGAAAGAATTTCATACTCACGGCCGGCGCCATCTGGCAGATGCAGTACACTTCGACAGGCCCTTCGGGAGCATCGGCCGACTATATCAAATATTCCGGCATCCCTGAAGCGTATCTCGGATTTACGGTAAGAGGCGGAGGATTTCTCGGCAGAATAGGGGCGAGCGTCCTTAGCATCAAACCGCGCAGGACCGGTGAGAATGCCGCCAGTGTCGAAATGAAGGTCAGTGACCGGATAACGACCGTCAACCCTTATATCTATCTCCAGTACAGGCATAAGGATTTCGAAGTCAAGGCCAAGACCATCTACAGCCAGGGAGGCGAGCATCTCAATCTGATGAGCGGATACGGAGTCACACGGAGGTTCGATGACGGTCATTGGGAATATGCCCCTCTTCAGGCGTCTTCCACCTGGGCATCCCTGTCATACGGCAGGAAATGGCAGGTAATGCTGATGGGAGGATACATCAGGAATCTCGGTTCGACGGAAGATCTGGTCACTGACAACGGGAAAACCTCGGAGAATGATTTCTGGTTCAACAGGAACGGATTCAGGAATCTTAACGCAATGTGGAGGATAATCCCCACGATAGCCTATAATGTCGGCAAGTTCACTCTTGCCCTTGAATATAATATCACTGCCGCGCAGTACGGGGATCCGGAAATCCGTCAGGTGACCGGATCGGACGGCAAGCCTGCGGATGTGGAATATTACAGTACGAGAGGTCTGGCTACCGACAATCTTCACTGGGTGTACAACAACCGTATCCAGATGATGGCACGCTTTACCTTCTGACAGTTTTGGAGAGGGTGACTCAAAAGGGTACTTTCTGCATGTGGAAAATTTGATGTTTAGATGAAATGAAAAGATTTTTGACGCTGGCATTATTTGCGACATTGCTTATGGAACCTGTACGGGCCCAGCAGGCTCTTTGGGGAGGTCCTGATGTAGTGTCTCCCCAGATTAACGGGGACAGGACAGTGACATTCAGACTGTTTGCACCCGAAGCGGAATCCGTGCAGATTACCGGGGACTGTATCAGGGAAAGGCCGGTTACCCTTCAGGACGGCAGGACAGTGAAGGCAAGACAGGAGGAAATGACCCGCAGGCCGGACGGAGTGTGGGAATATACTGTTCCCGAGCCTCTTGCATCGGAACTGTACAGTTATAACCTGATTGTGGACGGGGTGAAGGTTACTGATCCGTCCAATGTCTATATGATAAGGGATGTGTCATCCGTGTTCAGTGTGTTCATTGTTGACGGAGGACAGGGTGACCTGTACAGGGTCAATGACGTTCCTCACGGGACAGTGTCCCGGATGTGGTATCACAGCGATGTCCTTGGAATGGACCGCAGACTGACCGTGTACACTCCTGCAGAATATGAGACCGGACGTGACAGGTATCCTGTACTGTATCTTCTTCACGGAATGGGCGGGGATGAGGAGGCATGGATTTCTCTCGGCAGGACGGCCCAGATCATGGATAACCTTATCGCCCGGGGCAGGGCCGAACCTATGATCGTAGTGATGCCCAACGGCAATGCGTGGCAGGATGCGGCTCCGGGAGAATCACCTGTAGGAATGGTCCCTCCTATGCTTGACAGGCAAAGGTCCATGGAAGGTTCGTATGAAACCTCCTTCCCGGAAATCGTGTCATTCATTGACAGCCGTTTCCGGACTATTGCAAAGAAATCGGGGCGTGCTGTCGCAGGACTTTCAATGGGCGGATTCCATTCGCTGCACCTTTCCTGCCATTATCCGGATATGTTTGATTATGTGGGACTTTTCTCTGCGGCAATATGGCCTCGGGAAGGGCTTGATACACCGGTGTACAAGGATGTGGAAGGCCAGTTGGCCCGGCAATTCTCGAAAGGGCTTTCCCTGTATTATATCGCAATCGGTGACGAGGATTTCCTGTATGAGGACAACTGCCGGTACAGAGAATTCCTGGACAGGAACGGATATCCGTATGAATATGTCGAGACAGGTGAGGGACACATCTGGAAGAACTGGCGCATATACCTTTCCGATTTCGTTCCGAGACTGTTCCGCAGGCAATAGTCCATTCCGATATCCTGTTACCTGCCGTTTTCCGAGCCGCTTCAGGAGAACATGAATCAATGAAAGACTCCCGCCTTATGCCGGACGGCAAAGACGGGAGTCTTCCTTTATGGTGTACGGGAGACTATTTCCTGTAGCAGGAAATGTCCTCCTTGTTGAAGTTGCTGATGAATGCGCTGTGTTTTTCCACTTCCGCTTCGGCAAGGTTCACATAGGCTTTTGCGGACTCGCTGAACATTTCCGGTGCGCGTGTGGCATCCTGGATAATGAGGTGTGACATGACGCAGTCGGCAGCCATTTCGTAAAGCCTGCGGGCCATCAGGTCGTGGAGTTCCTGGTCTCCTGCTTCCTTGACAAGGTTGGTGCAAGCCTCGAACTTGTCTGTCATGGCCTTGACACGTTCCAGAAGCGGTTTCATTTCCTCTGAACAAGCGACCTGCTCGAAGTCGCGGAGAGTGGCAAGGTATGAACCGTTTGTCACGTAACGGATGGCAGCCACGGTCTGCAACTGGGTGGTACCTTCGTATATGCTCGTGATACGGGCATCACGATAGATTCTCTGGCAGGCATATTCGAGCATGAATCCGCTTCCTCCGTGAACCTGGATGCAGTCGTATGCATTCTGGTTTGCGTATTCGGAATTCATCCCTTTTGCAAGCGGAGTGAAGGCATCGGCCAGTTTGGCGTATTTCTTCTGTTCCTGACGCTCTTCTGGAGTCAGTTTGCGCTCACGGGCGATGTCATCCAACGCCTTGTATATGTCTACATAGCGGGAAGTCTGGTAGAGAAGGGCCCTTCCGGCATCCAGTTTCGCCTTGATGGTGGAGAGCATGTCATAGACTGCAGGGAATTCGATGATGGCTTTCCCGAACTGCTTGCGGTCCTTTGCGTAAGCAAGGGCTTCGTTGTATGCCGCCTGGCTGAGTCCTACGCTCTGTGCCGCGATACCGAGCCGGGCACCGTTCATAAGGGCCATCACATACTTGATCAGTCCGAGCCTGCGCTCTCCGCACAGTTCTGCCCTGGCGTTCTTGAACACCAGTTCGCAGGTAGGTGAGCCGTGGATTCCGAGTTTGTTCTCTATGCGGCGTACGTTCACCCCTCCGTCCCTCTTGTCATAGATGAACATTGAAAGTCCGCGGCCGTCCTTCGTCCCTTCTTCCGAACGGGCGAGCACGAGATGAAGATCCGCATCTCCGTTGGTGATGAAACGTTTCACTCCGTTCAGTCTCCAGCATCCGGCTGCCTCATCGTATGTGGCCTTGAGCATTACGCTCTGAAGGTCCGAGCCTGCGTCCGGCTCCGTAAGGTCCATGGACATCGTCTCTCCGGCGCAGATACGCGGGATGAAACGGCTGTGTTGGTCCTCGTTCCCGAACTCATAGAGAGTCTCGATGCAGTCCTGCAGGGACCAGATGTTGCTGAAACCTGCGTCGGCAGCCGCTACGATCTCCGCGCACATGGTGTACGGAGTGATTGGGAAGTTCAGTCCGCCGAAACGTCTTGGCATGGTCATTCCGTTCAGTCCGGCCTTCACCATCGCATCCATATTCACCTTTGTGCCGCTGGCATACTCGACCCGTCCGTCCGCACAGTGCGGGCCTTCAAGGTCCACGCTCTCCGCATTTGCAGCGATGACTTCTCCGGTGATCTCTCCGGTGATTTCCAGGACCTTGTCGTAGGAGTCCATTGCATCCGCATAGTCCTGCGGGGCATAGTCAAACTCTTCCTTGTCCCTGTAGTTGCGTTCCTTAAGTTCGCAGATGCGCTCCATCATCGGATTGTTCAGATGGAAGCGCAACTCCGGGTGTTCTGTATAGAAATTAGCCATATCTTCTATTTGCTGTGGGATTTGTAATATTTTATCATCTTAGGGATCACTTCTTCGACTGTGCCGTTGATGACATAATCGGCGATAGCGTTGATAGGGGCGTTTTCATCATTGTTGATGGAAATGATGATGCTGCTCTCCTGCATTCCGGCGATATGCTGGATCTGTCCGCTGATACCGCAGGCGATGTAGAGTTTCGGACGTACTGTCACTCCGGTCTGTCCGATCTGACGGTCGTGGTCCGCAAAACCTGCATCCACTGCCGCACGGCTGGCACCCACCTCGGCGTGAAGTTCCTTGGCAAGTTCGAACAGCATGTCGAAACCTTCCTTTGATCCCATGCCGTAACCTCCGGCAACGACTATGGACGCTCCTTTCAGGTTATGCTTTGCTTTCTCGACGTGGCGGTCGATTACCTTCACCACGTAGTCTGTCTCAGGGACATATTTGGCCACATCGTGACGGATAACCTCTCCCTTGTAGTTCTCGTCCAGAATCTCCTTCTTCATCACACCCTCACGGACAGTCGCCATCTGAGGGCGGTGTTCAGGGTTTACGATCGTTGCGACGATATTCCCTCCGAAAGCGGGACGGATCTGATAGAGAAGATCCTTATATACCTTGCCCGCCTTCTTGTCCTCGTGGTCACCGATTTCAAGTGCGGTGCAGTCTGCTGTAAGTCCGCTTGTCAGGGCGGAAGAAACGCGCGGGCCGAGGTCACGGCCGATCACCGTTGCTCCCATAAGGCAGATCTGCGGTTTTTCCTCCTTGAAGAGGTTTATGAGGATAGACGAATGGGGAAGCGATGTATAAGGGAAAAGTCCCTCTGCATCGAATATGTGCAGCCTGTCTGTTCCGTAAGGCATCACTTGTTTCTCTATGCCTTCAAGTCCGTGGCCGGCGGCAATGGCTTCCAGCCGGCAGCCCAGCCTGTTTGCCAGCTTGCGGCCTTTTGTCAGCAGTTCAAGGCTGACATCGGCAACGGTAGTGCCTTCTATCTCAAGATATACGAATACGTTGTTCATGACTTCTCTCTTATCCTATCGTGTGGTTTGCTAAAAGTTCTGTTATAAGGTCTTCCACATCCTTGTCGCTGCCGGTCATGGTCTTGCTTTCCTTGGCCTGGAACGAGATGTTCTGGATGGACTTCACCTTAGTCGGGGAGCCGCTGAGTCCGCACTGTGCAAGGTCGGCATTGACGTCCGCCGTGCTCCATTCGGTTATGTTGAGGTAAGGACGCCGGTCGTACAGTTCCGCATAAGGGAGTTCCGCCCCCTCCTTGGTTATCGCCGCCTTTTCCTGTGCTCCGAGAGCACGTTTGTACTTCTGCACCAGCCTTGCATTGCGCGGGCGGCAAGGGGCTGCGCTTCCGTTTACGGTTATCACAAGAGGAAGGGGAGCGGTCACCGTCTCCACTCCGCCGTCGATGTGGCGCTTGATTGTGACTTTTTCCCCGGCTTCGTCTACGTCAAGGATTTCTTCAGCGTATGTCACCTGTGCGAGGCCGAGTTTCTCAGCCACCTGAGGGCCTACCTGGGCGGTATCCCCGTCGATTGCCTGACGTCCCCCGATGATAAGGTCATATTCTCCGATCTTGCGGATGGCCGTGGCGAGGGCGTATGAGGTCGCCAGAGTATCAGCTCCGGCAAATGCACGGTCTGTAAGCAGGTAGCCTCCGTCAGCACCGCGGTACAGTCCTTCACGGATGATCTCCGCTGCACGGCCCGGTCCCATTGTCAGCATTGTGACTGTAGAGCCTGGATGTGTCTCTTTCAGCCTGAGGGCCTGCTCCAGAGCGTTGAGGTCTTCAGGGTTGAAGATGGCAGGAAGAGCCGCACGGTTGATGGTTCCGTCGGCTGTCATGGCATCCTTCCCGACGTTGCGTGTGTCGGGAACCTGTTTTGCCAGTACTACGATTTTCAAACTCATATTATTGTCGTTAATATTATAAATAGTTGACTTCCGTGGGGCTTCCGGGTATGAGGGATCTGCCTGTACACAAAAACCCGCTATGGCAACAATCCTGCAAAGATACGGAAAATCCGTGAGATTCCGCGTAAATTTCCTCGTCTTTCCGATATGGATCAGAAAAGTTTGTTATCTTTATATCTTCAATTGATATTATCAGGAACCCTCAAAGCAGATTCTTATGAGAAACCGTTTACCTTTATTGGCCCAGGCGGCGCTTGTGCCGTTTCTTTTGTTTTCATGTGTCAGGCAAAGTGATGTGTATCTGACAGAGCCTCTCGATGATTCAGCCTGGGAGCAGTCCCAATGGATTTCAGTGGTGGATGCCCCTGTAGTTGACGGGCATGTAGGTGCAGGAGAAAGGGCTGCTGACGGTGCCTCCTGGTTCGTATCGCAAGTGGTCCCGTCAGGGAAGGTGGTGTCTGCCAGATGGATGACGACCGGTCTGGGTGTCTATCTGCTTTATGTCAACGGAGAGCCTGTCGGAGAGGAGATTCTCAAGCCGGGTTTTACCCATGTCGGAAAGACCAGGGTTTCGTATACATACGACATTACCGATATGATCCGGAAGAAGAACGTGCTGGCGGCCCAGGTGACTCCGGGTTGGTGGGCGGACAAGATAGTGTCGCCCGGGCCTGTGGGAATGAACGGCAGGAAATGCGCTTTCCGCTCTGTCCTGGAACTTACATATTCTGACGGCAGCAAGGAACTTTTCGGTACTGACACTCTGGACTGGAAAGCCGGTATTGCAGGTCCGGTGAAGCATGCCGCCATTTTTGACGGTGAGGAATATGATGCCCGGGAGCCTGAGGGATTCCTTGTCACGGAGAGACTCGCCGCTCCTGAGGTCAATACGGAATTCAAGGGGAAGATAGTCCCGACAGAGGGTGCGGAGATATATCTCAGGCGGGATCTGGCATTGGCTCCTGTCAGGGCATATGTCTGGAAAGATGTCAAGGATGCCCGGGAGGGAGAGGCAGGCAAGGTCGTGATAGACCGGGAATACAGGGACGGTGATGTCATACGGCTTTCGGAAGGGGAGAATCTTGTGATAGATTTCGGGCAGAACTGTGCTGCCGTCCCGTCCTTCGAGTTCAAGGCAGCGGAAGGTGTGACCATGACCTGCCTCCCTGCGGAAATCCTGAATGACGGGAACGGGGCCGATTCCCGGGGTATGGACGGTCCGGAAGGCAGCATCCACCGGCGCAACCTGCGCACCCATGATATCGGTATCAGACTGGATTACACCTTTGCCGGAGAGCGCGGGTATGTGTCCTATATGTCGCAATGCACTTTTTTCGGCTACCGTTTCATTAATCTTACGGCTGACGGTGATGTCAGTTTCAGAAGCATCAGGTCAATACCGGTGTCCTCAATAACCGCAGAACTTGAGACTGGGGTGATAACCACGGGGAACGACCTTGTCAACCGACTTGTTTCCAACACGGTATGGGGACAGAGATCCAATTATCTGTCAGTGCCGACAGACTGCCCGCAGAGGGATGAACGTCTGGGTTGGACGGCTGATACCCAGGTCTTTGCGGAGACAGGTTCGTTCTTCGCCTCGACGCGGAGGTTCTTCCACAAGTGGATGCGTGACATGCGTGATACCCAGAGCCCGCTGGGAGGCTTCCCGGGAGTCGCACCGTATGCCCAGTACGGCAGCGGAGAGCACGAAATGATGAGATGCGGCTGGGCTGATGCCGGGATCATCGTTCCGTGGACAGTCTGGAAGCAGTACGGTGATACCGGAATCATCGAGGAAAACTGGGAAGCGATGGAGAAGTACATGGATCATATTGCAAGGACAAAATACCGTCACGGTTCGCATATAGCGGAGAACGGCAACTACCAGTGGGCGGACTGGCTCAGTTACGAGCCGCTTGAAAGCAACAGCGGCAGGCATCTCGGTCCTGACGGCAGGATTCTTCCGGAGGCCATTGTGTATTGGGATTTCCTCTGCGGTTCCTATTGGGCCATCGATGCGGGAATGATGCGCGATATGGCAGAAGCCACGGGTCGGGACGTTTCAAAATACGAGACCATGTATCAGGAAGCGAAGGATTATCTGCGGGATACATTCCTTGATGCGGATGGTAGGTTCAAGGAGGGGATTCTCAATACCATGCAGACTCCTGCGCTGTTCGCCCTGAAGAACGGTCTTGTGGATGGAGAGGCCAAAGCGGCCATGATACGGAACCTGCGGGACAATTTCGCGGCACATGACGGCTGTCTCCAGACAGGATTCCTTGGCACATCAATACTTATGCAGACCCTTACGGACAATGGAATGGGCGATGTCGCATACGACCTGCTTTTCCAGCGGAAGAATCCGAGTTGGCTCTATTCGGTGGATAACGGGGCGACCACAATCTGGGAACGCTGGAACAGTTATACTGTCGAGAAAGGTATGGGCCCTAACGGGATGAACAGTTTCAACCATTATGCATACGGCTGTGTCTGCCAGTGGCTATGGGAGACTGCTGCCGGAATATGTGCGGATCCGTCGGCTCCGGGCTTCAGGCATATCATTATGAAACCTCTTCCGGACAGACGCCTCGGCAGTCTTGACGCAAGTTTCGATTCCGTTTCGGGGATGATCAGAAGTTCGTGGAAATATGAGGGGGACAACTGGATCTGGGAGTTCACCGTTCCGGAAGGCTCGACTGCAAGCGTGACCCTCCCGGGAGAGACTCACTCGACTGAATATCAGGCCGGCTCGCATAGGGTGTGTCTGCCTTGCAAATAGATGCAAGGCAGGCTGGCGAGACACTGTCCGGCAATGTCTTGAATATTATCGGTCAGATACTATCGGAAATACCAGTCAGGAAATGGATGCAAAAGTCAGGAATGCCGTGCCGGAGGATGCGCGGCGGTTGCAGGAGATCTATTCGTATTATGTCAGGGAGACAGCAGTCTCGTTTGAATATGACGTTCCCTCTGTTGAGGAATTCAGGTCGAGGATGGAGAATACGATGAAAAGATATCCGTATCTTGTCATCGAAAAGGGTGATGTTGCTCTCGGTTACGCTTATGCCGGTCCATTTGTCGGCAGGGAGGCATACAGCCGCTCCTGCGAACTTTCAATTTACATCGACAGGAATGCAAGAGGGCGCGGGTATGGCCGGATACTGTATGAAACACTCGAATCCGGACTGAAGTCAAAGGGGATTCTGAACCTTTACGCCTGCATAGCCTCTCCGGTAAAGGAGGATGAATTCCTGACAAGGGACAGCGAGATGTTCCATGCCAGGCTCGGATTCCGCAAGGTCGGAGAATTCCATAAATGCGGATTCAAGTTCGGACGCTGGTATGACATGATCTGGATGGAGAAGATAATAGGGGAGCACAATACGGAATCCATTCCGGCAGAGTGATCCTCCGTTACTAACGTAATAGAGGGAGTATCACCATGGAAACTATTCCTAAAAGCAAGGGAACAATGCCGATAAAGCAATACCATCCGCTACGCCCCGTTTCGTGTATTCTTCTCACTGTCAAGGCAAGGCTCGGAAGGAAAATTATTAGGCACCATAATCCGTTCAGTGTTATGAATGTTCCATACACATCCGGTCCGGTAAAGGGAAATAGTATATAACTTTCCAGATACAGCCATAGCGTTATCAGGCAGGCAAACAGATACCAATGCCAAAGTTCCTTACCGCTTGCTTTGCCGGAAAATGCCGCATATCTGGAAAAGCAGTTTTTTACCGTCAATATAAAATCATTGTCCTGAGGTTCAGGTTCATGTCCTTTTTTATCAGATGCGGCTTTGCGTATGGCCATTGGTTTTAATTCATATCCGCATTTGACGCATATCGAGGCAAGTGGATCAGGCTCGGCGCCGCAATTCGGACAAAATCTATTGCCTTCTCCGGCTAAAACTCAGCATTTTGTACAGATAACGGCATTGTCATTAAGTTCGGCGCCGCAATTTTTACAATATTTCATAGGTAAATGATTTGGTTCTTATCTGGAATCAGGACCTCCCGTACGCAATCAACCTGTCGTAGCAGGAGTGTAAACAGAAACGACGAGTGCACAGAAAATGGTAAATTGAGTGCACAGAAAGCAGTAACAACAGTGCACAAGAATCAGTAACAACAGTACACAGAAATCGGTAACAATAATGCACAACAATAAGCATTATTAACCAGACCTTTGTGCTCATAAGGAAAATACAACACAGACAGCCATAT
>CALVAE010000135.1 GCA_944325465.1 uncultured Bacteroidales bacterium
TTCTGGATATCTTCCAGGACAATGCCTGTCTTCAGGTCAAGAAGCGAGTCCGCCTCTTCCACTGCGGGGTCGAAGGCGTCACTGTACCAGGTCGGATCGATTCCGTAGCGTGCTTCCAGGTCCGCCCCCGCTTCTTCCGGGGTCTTGCCCCTCATTATTGCGCTCCGATAGGATGACCTGGCGTAGTAGCGGCCGAGTTCATGTCCCCCCGACAGGTAGTCACTGTATCCGGATTCGTCAGGAATGGCCGTGAGATATTGCCTGTCCGGCATCCCGTGTTCGTGGAAAATGACCACATCGAGGTCGTTGCGCCGGATCTCTCTGATCATTATGTCCTTCATTACGGGATACATTGCGAATGCATAGAACTTCGCCCCGTCTCCGGCTTCTGCGGTAAGCGGGAACTGCTCTTTCAGTGTGATGGTCTCGTCCTTCCACGCTATCAGGCTGTTGGAGAACGAACCGTCACCGGTGTACGAGGTGACCTTGTCCAGTCGGTTCTGTTCTCCCTTGAGCCTTGCCACCTTCCGCAGGTATCCGGAGAGTTCCTCGTATCTGTCTCCGAATCTGCCGGAAGGCTTTATCCTTCCTGAATAGATGTCGCATCCGATATGTTGCGGACTTTCAGGAGAGAGGTTGTAGTAGAAAAAGGAAGTCTCTGCGGAATCCCTTCCGACATATTCGAATTCAAGGTCGAAATCATCGTAGAACCGGTCCGACGGAATGGAGGAATCCCTCATGGGAAACCTGTCTTCATCCATCTTGAAGGCCGATGCGAAATGCTGGGCCTTGCGGATCATCGGTACGGGTATATCTCCGACAAAAACCGCCCCTTCGAGGCAGCGGTTGTCATGGAAATATCTGAGTGTGTCCCTGATCTCATCGGGGCTGTCCCAATGCTTTTCAAGAATGAATGCGTCAAGTCCCTGCCTGATGACAGCATCCCTGTACAGTTCGAGTTCCGTCCTGCACCGGGTGTAACTGTCATGGTCGGTGACAATGGCGAATGAGGCTTCTGTCTGTCCTGCGGCTCCGGTGCAGATACCGAGTGCGAGAGCCGTTGAAAGGATTGTCTTTCCCATAAATTTCTTCAGAATATGATTCCGAATGAACCTTTGCAGACTGTCCTGTCCATATCCATACCTGCGGGCCTGAACCAGTCGGCCGTCAGGTTGAAGGCAAAGTTCACCCTTTTAACGTTGATTGTGTATGATATCCGTCCTCCGGCCTTGAACAGGTCGGCGGTATGGAAGATGATATCCTGCCTGTACAGTTCCACGGTAGGGTAGTCCGGGTATGAGCCGCCGTAGACATATTCCCCGCCCAGGTTGAGGCTGTATCCTGCCTCCAGCCTTATCAGCAGGGAGGATTTCCTGAATTTGAACTGTCTGGCCCCGAACACTTCCGCCATGGCGTTGGTGTAGTTGAAGGAGGAGGCAGGAAGATAGTAACTGTCATCCTTCATCTCGAAGGCGGCTCCGGCCCCCACCATCCAGGAATATCCCCGTTTGTCTGATGCCCCGAACTGATGGTCGTAGCCCAGACGTGCGGATGTATATCTGTAACTGCTCATCTCCACTGTACTGAGGGTCTCCCACAACTGCATCCCTGCTGAAGAGTTGAAGGCCTGGGTATATTCGGTCCCGCGGGTGTCCCTGTACTCTCCGTCGAGTTGCAGCCTGTTGCTCCGGCCTTCCCCGAACAGCAGTTCTATCCGGCCGGTGATGCCGTTCCGCCTGGTGCCGCCGTATGTGCGCGGCTGTTTCGGGTTGTTGCGCATCAGTACGTCCTTGATTATGAAGTTGAAGTCGGCAATGAATTCCACATTCCCGGAATATCCGTACTGGATGCCTCCGCCGTATCTGGAAGTGCTGAACATGCTGTCCTGCATTCCGTCGTTGTCCCCTATCTTGTGGGTGAAAGCCTCGCCGAGACCTCTCCCGATATAGACCCTCTGACTCTCCCACTGATTGTTGAGAGACGGGTTTGCTATCTCGAACTGATTGTCATACAGTCCGTTGATGCCGAGATAGTGCCCTTTGCCGAGGTTAACCGTAACGGACGGGACTATTTCGATATTGTATTTGTAGGTCTCTACGGTAGGGTCCAGTTGCTTCGCCCCGACTTTCGTGACATAATGTACTCCAAGCCCGAAGGATACGCGCTCCCACAGAACGGGGGAGGCGATTTTCGCCTGCAGGTCATATTCCTGTTTCTGCCAGGGGCTCGGGTTGGCATCGGCAACGAAATAAGGCATGTCATCTTCGATCCCGTATGACATCGCATTGTATTCCACACCCTGTTCGAAGATGTTCCTGAAAGAGAATCCGCCCCAGATAAGGAATTTCCCGAGGTAGGTGGAGCCGCTGGTATTGAGGGATATGCTGTTCATCCCGGTGGCCTGCTGCTGCGGGCGGAACTCCCCGAATTCACCGTCGTATGAGATGTCAAGGTCGTTGTACAGCCGGAACGGCCTGAAGGCGAGCCCGGCGGCATTGTAACTTTCCATCCATAGTGAATTCCTGAAATTGTTCTCCTTCAGGACCTGGCTGTTGATTGTGTACGGGCTGTCCCCGGCCCGGGCACCTGATATGCCCAGACCGAAAAGCAGTCCTATTAAGGCGATTCTCTTCATCTCTGTTCGTCTGTCAGACGTGTTAATTTGTCTTGAATGGTTTCTCTGTCTATCGGATCCAGTTGTTCCATGCAGGTACGCCCGCTCCGTTCCTCCTGACTTCAGGGGTATCGTTCACTTCGAAATCGTCGGTAGTGTTGTTGGTGTCCTGATAGATGATCCTGCCGTCCTCTTCCGTCCGGCTGATCTTCCTGGAGATGCTTTGTCCGGTGTATGAACCCGGGCTGTCGACCCATATGGTGCCTGCGTCAAGGGATGTCGGCAATCCGAGGAAATTGAGCCTTTCAGGACCGCTGACTGCCTGCACCGCATCTATCACATCGGAAATCGGTATTTCGAGAGCCGTTGAGTTCGCGTCGTCGTTGGCAGTGAGGAAATCCGAGGTGCGGAGAGGCTCCGACGGCATGAAGATGACATACTGCGATCCGCTTGTGGATGTCAGCCACTGCGGCATGCTGAATCCTCTTGCATTCACGGCCTTGACCATATTGACGGCGGCATTGTCCGTAAGCACGATTCCGTCCCATGTCTCGGATTCCCCTTCTACAGCCTCGAATTCGGCACCTGAAAGATTCACCGGACTGCCTCCTTTTGTCAGGTTGTCCGCCTTGTGGTCGGTACCCCACTGTGCGATGACGACTGATTCTCCCGGAGCCACCGGATACTGGGTCCCGTTGCCCGGAATCTGCCATACTGTCTGGACATATACATAGTCATCAGCATTCTCGATAGGATATTCGTAACGTGTGGTGAATGTATAGTCGGAGAATATGGTCTCCGCTATGCACATTCCGTCCACATACACGGTCTCGCTGCTGTTGTTGTATATCTCGTAGAACTGGTCCCTGAAATATGTGGCTGTCGCATTCGGATCGCTTTCGCTCGGACTGTTGAAGGTGCAGCCGCTATAGTATATCTCCTTGAAAATCAAGGCGGATTCCTCTGTGGCGGTGATTTCTATCGTAACTTCCTGTCCGTCAGTCGCGAGGTTCACGTTATTGGCACTGCCAGTAAGGATGTAGACACTGGTACCTACGGTCGCGGAGGCGTTTGCAAGGATATTGTAGAGTCCGGGAGTGAGCCCTGTGGCGGTCGCGATGCCGTTCTCGCTCTCCGCACTCACGGCAAGGCCGGTGTTCGCATTGGTGAATGTAACCGTATAGGTTTCCGTACTTATCCCCATCTCTTCAAGGGCGGATTCGTCAATGATGACATTGGCCGATATCGCGCTGACCCTGTTTTCAGACGGGTCGCACGAAGTCATGGACAGGGCCGCAACGGCAGCCGTGGCCGCAAACAAAATCTTTTTCATAACTGTAACCATTATTGAATTATCTGTGTTATCTGATCGAGACTTTCAGTTCAAATCCGAAGAATATCGGGATGTTCTCCGTGATATCTATGTAGGACCCTGTAGTCTTTCTCTTGTACAGGGGATGGCTGTTGAACATGTTGTTCACGTAGAACGATGCTGTCAGTGCATCCCCAATCTCCTTGCTCACGTTCAGGTTGAATATCGCGTAAGGCTGGTACTGCTCCACTGTGAACCTTCCGGGGGTGAGTGACGGTATCATGTAGGAGAATTCCGGGTCATCCCTGAATGACGGGTCGAAATCATATACCTTCCCGTCCTCGTGGGAGATGTACATGGACGGTATCTCATCATTGTAAGGGTATTCCGTCCAGTATTTGTAGAACCAGGTGAACTGACCGGTCAGGGTGATTGCCAGTCCTATCTTCGGGATGTTGTGGGTAATCCTGAGCGTGGTGTTGAACCGCTCGGAATGATTTTGCGGACATGCATCGTAGATGGCCACATTGTATTCCGGCGACCCTCCTGCAGGCTTCCTTGTCCCGAATGAATTCCCGTTGGTCTGGTAGTAGCCTTTCATCCATGCCCCGTTGATATAGAAGGAGGTCCTGATGGCATCGAACCTTCCGAGGTCGATTTCGTATTCCACCCCGCTGTTGCGGACTGTCTGGTTGTTCATGGGGTTGTAGGTGATGAAGAACGACGAGTAAGTGTTGCCTTTTGTCAGGGTCGGGATTGTCCCCGGGTTCTCCTGCGCTACCTTGTAGTTGGTGTAGGTCATCCAGTGGAACGAACCCAGGTCAGTCCCGAAACCGTATCCGTTCTTCATGTATTCATCGTAGGCCGTGACCGACACCCTGAACCTTTTCCTTATGTTGAAGTCGATTCCGATTTCCGCCTTGCGGTTGCTTGCAATCCTGAGATCAGGATTGGATACATCGTAGACTGTCGTCTGCGCCACGAGAAGCCTCTCGTTTTCCGGCCTGTTCACATCCATCCCGTTATACAGGACAAGGTCGTGGTATGCATGGTTCGGGTACAGGTACAGTGATGTGGGTGCCTTGTTGGTGATGCCCCAGCCTCCGCGCACCGTCATCCACGGAAAGGCATCTATCGAGGCGTTGATTCTCGGAGCCAGGGCGGTGAGCCCGTTCACGCAGTCGAAACGCAGTCCGGCCGAAAGGTTCAGTTCCCTTCCTGCGAACCTGTAGTTGAAATGGTCCTCCACGTAGATTCCCAACTGGTTGACGAAAGGGATATCATAGTACGGACGTTTTCTGTATCCGGACGCGGTGTTCCCCATGCTGCGGTACGGTGGAGCGTCATCATCGTACACTGCTCCCTCTCCGAGGTTCCCGTCCGTCTTGAAGTCGGCTCCGGCAAGCAGCCTGTCCGTTATGTTTCCCCAGGTATGGCTCATGTCGAAGTTGAGTTTCGCGTAGGCGTTGACTTCCTTGCCGTAGATATTGTAGAAATATTCGTAACTGTAAGGAAGCACCGTGCCTTTGATGCCTTCCGCTCCGGCAGGCAGGGAGGTTATGGTGTTGCCGTCGGCATCCGTGATTTCCAGTCCGGGAATGTTGGTGTACACCGCGTTCTCCATTGCCGTGGAATAGAGGTTGGTAGCATTGGTGGCGGTGGAAAGGAAGTAGGATCTCTTGTCCGTGTAACTTGCCGATACCGTCCAGTTGATGGATTTCAGCCATTCCCTGTTGATGAATGCGCTTCCGTTGTTGTTGAGTCTCAGTCCGATTTCGTTGGCCAGGGATTCCACCGGATATGTGTCATCCGGATTCCTGTTCCTGGTGTCGCGGCCGTACGTGAATGTGAAAGATGTGTTGGTACTGGTGTTGTCCCCGAGCATTACGCTCCACAGGGCCTTGGCATTGGCTCTCTGGTAGAAGGCGAATGACTGGGTCAGACTGTTCCGGTTGTAGGCATAGTCGGCGGATACGTTCAGGTCCCCCGCCCTTTTCCCGAGGGAGAATCCCTTGGCCGCCGATACCTGATAGATATTGGGATTGGCCTTGAAACGGACTGTCAGCGGAGATTCCCCGGCCTTGGACTTGACGATGACCGCTCCTGAAGTCAGGTCTCCGTATTCGACCGAGGGGATTCCCCTTATTACCTCTATTGATTCGATATTGTCAGCCGAAAGGCCCCTTACGTCAACTCCTGAAGCAGGGTCCGCCCCTCCTGACGGCGTTGCCGTCGAGCCTCCTATCACCGGACTGAGAGTCTGGAGATTGGCATTGTTGGAAAGAGGCGCCCCGTCCATATAGATTGCCGTCCCGAGGGCATTGTTCTGGACGGAAGCTCCGTTTATGGACCTTATCGTTATGCTCTGTGCGGAAGACAGGTTCGGGTTGGATATCTCCACTCCCGGCAGCAGGGCCATTACATCATTGATGGAACTGGTCTGCATGTGGTCCATCGCCTGTCTGGAAATGTTGGAGGCGGTGCTGTTCCCGGCCTTGTTCTGTGTCGCCGTCACCACCACATGCTCCAGACGGAACGATACAGGTTTCATTTTGAGCCGGAGGAAAACCGTTTCCCCTGCTTTGGCGGTGAAGGCCGTGTCGATTCTTTCCATCCCGAAGAATTCCACCGAAAGGGTGATTTCACCGGAAGGGACGTTCTCTATATTGAACAGGCCGTCCTTGTCGGACATGGAATACATGTTGGACGGAGACAGCAGGATGCTCGCGAAATCCACCGGACCGCCGTCCCCGGCAGACGTTATCTCACCTTTGACAGTTATATTGCCGTTCTGTGCCGGAAGCACCGTACATGCCGCCAGCAATGCAAGAGTAGCCGTTATGATTCTCCTTTTCATTGTCCAGTAAAATTGAGCCCGCAAAGTTACCTTCTATGCAAATGCAGGGCAATCCTCAATTGTATGTATAGTTATGGATATCTATAGCCGGAAAGGGGGATTTCGGATAGATATTTGTCAAGCCGTTACGGACAAAGTTAGACAATTATTCCATAAAAACAATAGGACCGCGCGGTACGGCTGTATTCTGTCAGCTGATCTGGCTGTAGTCGCGGATATTGTATTTTTCCTTGCGCAGCTCCTCCCTCAGCAGGGCGTTGGCGGATGATGTCAGACCGGGGTCGCGTTCAAGCACGGATTCCGCGTATGCCCGGGCATCGTTCAGTATGATCCCATCCTTCGCTACCGAGGCGATGTTCAGGGATATCGGGAGCCCGCTCTGCTGTGTCCCCTCCAGATCTCCGGGGCCGCGCATCTTCATATCTTCTTCGGCAAGCTCGAACCCGTTTTCAGTCGAGCACATCAGCTCTATCCTGTGCATGGACTCCTTGCTTACCCTGTTTCCTGTCATAAGGATGCAGTAGGATTTCTCGGATCCCCGCCCGACCCGGCCCCTGAGCTGGTGCAACTGGCTCAGTCCGAATCTTTCCGCGCTCTCGATGACCATGACGGACGCATTCGGCACATCGACGCCCACCTCGATCACGGAAGTGGCCACGAGGATATTCGCCCTGCCGGCAGCGAAAGCATCCATATTGAACCGTTTCTCCTCGTTGCTCTGTTTCCCGTGGACTATCGCGACCTTGTAGTCGGGGAGCGGGAAGGCACGGGCTATCTGGTCGAAGCCCTGTTCAAGGTTTCTGTAGTCCAGTGTCTCGCTTTCAAAGATGAGGGGATAGACGACGAATACCTGGCGACCGAGGGCGATCTGGTCCTTCATGAACCTGTACAGTGCATTGCGCTTCCCTTCCGTGGCGTGCATTGTCAGGACGGGTTTCCTTCCCGGAGGAAGCTCGTCTATGACCGACACATCCAGGTCTCCGTACAGGGTCATCGCCAGGGTCCTCGGTATGGGGGTGGCGGTCATCACCAGTATGTGCGGCGGGATGCCCGAAGCGGATTTCCTCCACAGCCTTGCCCTCTGTTCGACCCCGAATCTGTGCTGCTCGTCAATTATCGCAAGTCCGAAATTCCGGAATCTGACATTGTCCTCTATCAGGGCGTGGGTACCTGTGATTATGCCTATGCTTCCGTCTTCCAGTCCGGAGTGGATTTCCCGCCGTTCGGCCGCACGGCTGCTCCCGGTCAGCAGAGCCGCTTTCACTCCTGTCGGTTCCAGATATTTGAGGATGTTCCTGTAATGCTGCTGGGCAAGCACCTCAGTAGGTGCCATTATGCAGGCCTGGAATCCGTTTCCGACGGCTATCAGGGCGGTGAGGACCGCGACCATCGTCTTGCCGCTGCCCACGTCCCCCTGCAGAAGCCGGTTCATCTGATGGCCGCTGCGCATGTCTTCCCGGATTTCCCTTATGACCCTCTTCTGCGCTCCTGTCAGGTCGAACGGGAGAGCCTTGTAGCACAGGTTGAATGCCTCTCCGACCCGGGGCATCATTATCCCCCTTTCTCCTCTCCGGCGGATATATTTCTGCTTCAGCAGGGAAAGTTGCAGGAAGAAAAGTTCCTCGAATTTCAGACGGTACCTGGCTTTCTCGAGAGCGGTCATGCTGTCCGGGAAATGAATGTTCTTCAGGGCGTATCCGATAGCCACCAGACCCTTTTCCTTCAGAATGTATTCGGGAAGGCTTTCCCTGACCTCCGGAAGGGCGGCTCTCAGGACTGCTTCCTGTAACCTGTTCATTACCTTGGCGGTGATTCCTCCGTTGCGCAGTTTTTCCGTGCTGTTGTAGACCCCGCTGATGGATGTCGCCGCCGTCAAGCCGGCCTGCCCGGTTGCCGCAGTCCCTCCCTTGCCTGCATTTTCCTGGACCGGATCAATGTCCGGATGCACCATGTTTATCCTTCCGTTGAAACTGGCCGGCTTTCCGAAGAATATGAATTCCGCTCCGGGCCTGAGTTTTTCCGACACCCATTTCAGACCTTTGAAAAAGACTGCCTCCATTTCCCCGCTCCCGTCCCCGATCATGACGCTGAGCCTTTTCCCTCCGATGAGTTCCGCACTGATGACCGTGGCCCGGATCTGTACGTATGCCATGTCGGGCCTTATCTGTGATATCGGCGTGATGCTGCTCCGGTCGATGTAGCGGAACGGATACAGCCTCAGCAGGTCGCCGAATGTCCCGACTCCCAGTTCGCTTTTCAGGAGTGCGGCCCTCTTCGGCCCGACTCCCGGGAGATACTGTATCTCGCTGTCAAGAGTGCTTCTTTTTCCGTCCGATATCTTTCCCATGTTTTTCCTGTTGCCGGAGTGCTTCCGCGGCCTTTCCTTGCAAAAATACTCCATAAATTCCGGATTTCCCAATCGCTCCGGACCGATTTCATCATGAGCCAGGGAGAATACTGCCAAAAAATCCTTACCTTTGTCAGTTGGCTATTGCACTGCTGAAGCCGGTGCATGGCCCGGACCTGATGTGCGGATTGCCGGTACAGGCATGTGAAGCCGGGTCTGAAACTCATTTATATAAGGTATTGCTATGGGAAAGAAACTGATTGTAGGAATAACGCAAGGGGACGGGAACGGTATAGGATACGAAGTGATAATCAAGGCTCTTGCCGATGAGAGAATGCTTGATCTCTGCACACCGGTCATATACGGGTCGTCCAAGATCTACGGATTTTACCGGAAACAGATCCATAATCTTGACCAGCCGGTAAACACGAATGTCATTACATCCGCCCAGGATGTACATCAGAAAAGGATAAACATAGTCAACTGTCTGCCGGACAATGTGTTTGTCGAGCCGGGACAGGCCACGCCGGAATCTGCCAAGTCGGCGATGACTTCCCTTCAGAGGGCCGTGGAGGACCTCAAGGACGGCTATATCGATGTGCTTGTCACCGCTCCGATAAACAAGAGGGCGATGGTCAATGAAGGGTTCGGATACACCGGTCATACTGAATATCTCCAGAAGGAGTTCGGAGTGGATGAGGTCGCGATGATTATGGTGAGCGACCAGTTGAAGGTCGGGGTCGTGACGGGGCACATCCCTTTGAAGGATGTCCCTTCTGTCCTTTCAAAGGAACTGATTCTCAAGAAACTCCGTCTGATGAACCATTCCCTGGAGAGGGATTTCGGCATCAATTCCCCGAAGATAGCCGTACTCGGACTCAACCCGCATTGCGGAGACGGGGGTCTTCTCGGGGATGAGGAGCAGGAGATAATCCTTCCTGCGGTCCGTGAGGCGATGTCGGAAGGCATCCTGGCATTCGGACCTTATTCTCCGGACGGGTTCTTCGGACTCGGGAACTACAGCAGATATGACGCCATACTTGCCATGTACCATGACCAGGGGCTTACCCCGTTCAAGGCCCTTGCCTTCGAACTCGGGGTGAACTATACTGCGGGGCTTCCTGTCGTCAGGACATCTCCGGATCATGGCACGGCCTACGAAATGGCTGGCAGGGACATGGCTGACCCGAGGTCAATGATGTCGGCAATATATACTGCAATCGACATATACAATCACAGGACGGCATACGATGAACTCCAGGAAGGGAAAATGGATGTCCGTATGCCGGATACCGAAATCCGTCCGAAAGGCGGTAAAATCGTGGAGTAGATATGGCGGAAACACAGTCCAGACCCCCGATCTATCTCTATACGGACGGCTCGTCAAGCGGCAATCCCGGGCCCGGAGGCTATGGCGTGGTCTTGAAATGCGCCGGCAGGGTCAGGGAACTTTCCGGAGGGTTTGCAATGACCACGAACAACAGGATGGAACTGCTGGCTGTCATTGTGGGGCTTGAGACTATCCGCTGGCAGAATGCGGAGGTCCAGGTCTACAGCGATTCGAGTTATGTGGTGAATGCCATCAATAAGGGCTGGCTGTACGGCTGGGAGAAAAAGGGTTTCGCGAAAGTGAAGAATCCTGATCTCTGGCAGAGGTTCCTGCCTCTGTACCGTAGGCATCGTGTCGCCTTCCACTGGATACGGGGACACAACGGCCATCCGGAGAATGAGCGCTGTGACGCCCTGGCTGTCGCGGCTGGGGCCACTGCCGCGAAGAACGGTGCGGTCCTGCCTGCCGACACCGGATTCGAGCAGTCCTGCATGTCGGATGCAGGCAGCCTGGTCTGATGACGGAGCATGATGGGGGACCGGATTTGATAAATCGGCAAAATAGATTTATTTTTACGGAAAAGTAACGGAATGTTCGGTATTTTCAGCAGAAAATATTCCATACAGGAAAGCGGGATTCTCGGCATGATCGAGGACAGACATTCCCATATACTTTACGGGGTCGATGACGGTGTCAGGACGGAAGAGGATTCTCTGGCCCTGCTCGGCTGGCTGCACGGGCTCGGACTCCGGACCTTGTGGCTTACCCCGCATATAATGGAAGACATACCGAATACGACGGATGCCCTGTGTGCGCGCTTTGACGGATTGTGTCTTGCCGCCGGCCCCGGGATATCGCTTCGTCTCGCTGCGGAATACATGATCGACACCCTTTTCGAAAAACGTCTGGAAGAAGGGGATCTCCTGTGTATGGAAGACAAAACGGTACTGATGGAGACATCGGTATGGTCCTCTCCATATCATCTTCCCGAACTTCTTGACAAGACGATGAGGGCCGGATACCGTCCGCTTCTCGCCCATCCTGAAAGGTACAGGTATATGGAGATGAAGGATTACGTGAAACTGACAGATATGGGAGTGCGGCTGCAGATGAACCTGCCGTCCCTGACAGGGTATTACGGCAGGGATGAACGCATGAAGGCCGTAAGGCTCCTGTCGGATGGGCTGTATTCATTCGTGGGATCGGACTGTCACGGCCTGCGGTCCCTGAAGAGGATTTATTCCGTGAAGGCTCTGGACCGCAGGATCCTTGACGGAATAATGAAACTGGCTGCGGCATGACTGACGAATGGGAAACTGAATCTTAAAACTTATAGCAATGAAAGGAATCGTTCTTGCCGGAGGAAGCGGCACCCGTCTTTATCCTATAACAAAAGGAGTCAGCAAGCAACTGATACCTATATTTGACAAACCTATGGTATATTATCCCATTTCCGTCCTGATGCAGGCCGGGATCAGGGATATCCTCATCATTTCCACACCGGTGGACCTCCCGGGGTTCAGACGCCTGCTCGGGGACGGCAGCGATTACGGGGTGGAATTCAGTTATGCGGAGCAGCCTTCTCCTGACGGCCTTGCCCAGGCGTTCATTATTGGCAAGGAGTTCATCGGCAAAGACAGTGTCTGTCTGGTACTCGGAGATAATATCTTTCATGGCAGCGGCTTTGCCAGGATGCTTACCGATGCGGTCGCTGCGGCGGAAAACGAGGGCAAGGCTACGGTTTTCGGCTATTGGGTAAGCGACCCGGAGCGTTACGGCGTGGCGGAATTCGATTCTGCCGGAAACTGTATCAGCATCGAGGAGAAACCTGAGCATCCGAAATCGAATTATGCGGTTACAGGACTTTATTTCTATCCCAACAGGGTAGTTGACATAGCGGAACACATCACCCCTTCCGCAAGGGGGGAACTGGAGATTACTTCTGTCAACCGGAAATTCCTTGAAGACGGGGATCTCAAGGTCCGGACTTTCGGACAGGGATTCGCATGGCTGGATACGGGGACGCATGATTCCCTGGCCGAGGCATCCATCTACATCGAGACCGTGGAAAAGCGCCAGGGTCTGAAGATAGCCTGCCTCGAAGGCATAGCCTACTCCAAAGGTTGGATAACAGGGGAGAAAATGAGGGAATTGGCGGCTCCGATGCTGAAAAACCAGTATGGCCAGTACCTTATGAAGGTGGTGGAAGGTTTCGGTGGAGATAATGTGGACTGAATTAGATAAATAGGGATAATGAATATACTTGTTACAGGAGCGAACGGACAGTTGGGGATGGAATTGCGGAACATTGCAGGGAAAGACGGCAATTCCCATAAGTTCATATTCACTGATGTGACTGCGCCGGACGGAATGGAAACGGAATATCTCGATATAACAGATGCCGGTGCCGTTATGGAAGCCGTTTCATCCTGCGAGGCGGATGTAATCGTGAACTGTGCCGCCTACACGAATGTCGACAGGGCGGAAGAGGACCCTCGGGGGGCTGACCTTCTTAACCGTGCCGCCCCTGAAAATCTGGCTGCCGCTGCCCTCTCTTGCGGTGCTGTCCTGATACACATATCCACTGATTATGTGTTCGGAGGAGACGCCTGCATTCCTTACAATGAGGATTGCGTCACTGCTCCCGCAAGCGTGTACGGGCGTACCAAACTGGCCGGGGAGGAGGCGGTAGTCAGGTCCGGATGCAGATACCTTGTTTTCAGAACGGCCTGGCTTTATTCCCCGTACGGCAGGAATTTCATGAAGACCATGAAGGACCTTACGTCCCGCAAGGACAGGCTGAATGTTGTCTTTGACCAGGTCGGTTCTCCAACCTGTGCCGCTGATCTGGCATCGGCCATTGCCGGCATAATCGATACGGGACAACTTGACCGTCAGGGAATCTACCATTACAGCAATGAAGGGGTCTGTTCATGGTATGATTTCGCCCTTGCCGTAAGGGACCTTTCCGGTAACGGACCGGGAGGGACATCGGGGCATTGCTGCAGGATAGATCCCTGCCACAGTGATGAATTCCCAAGCAAGGTAAGGCGGCCTCACTATTCAGTCCTGGACAAGAGCCGTTTCAAGGAGACTTTCGGCATGGAGGTGCCGTACTGGCTTGACTCCCTGAAAAAATGCATCTCCCGGATGTCCTCCTGAATCTTCCCGTTGTCCTCCTTCCCGATGTCATCCTGAGCGCAGCGAAGGATCTGAAATATAAAAAATTGAAAAATGGAAATAATAAAGACAGAAATAGAAGGCGTTGTCATCATCGAGCCCCGCATTTTCAAGGATGCCAGGGGATATTTTTTCGAGTCCTTTTCGGAAAGGGATTTCTTTTCCCTGGTAAAGGAAGTGCATTTCGTGCAGGACAATGAAAGCAGGTCCTCATACGGAGTCCTCAGGGGACTGCATTTCCAGAAGCCGCCTTTCAGCCAGAGCAAACTGGTAAGGGTGATACGGGGTGCGGTGCTGGATGTCGCCGTTGACATAAGGAAAGGTTCTCCAACTTACGGAAAGCATGTGGCTGTAGAACTGACGGAAGACAATCACAGGCAGTTCTTCATTCCGCGCGGATTCGCGCATGGATTCAGCGTACTGACGGATGAAGTCATCTTCCAGTACAAGTGCGACAGTTTCTATGCGCCTCAGAGCGAAGGGGCGATTGCATGGGATGATCCGGATCTCGGCATAGACTGGAGGATTCCGGCGGACAAGGTATTGCTTTCGGAAAAGGACCGCAGGCATCCGCGGCTGAAGGATCTGGATTCACCGTTCGTGTACGGGGAGAACCTGTATTGACGGGCCTGACCGACTGATGTGAAAATCAATGGAATAAAGATATGGCAAAGAGAAACATACTGATAACCGGAGGCGCAGGTTTCATAGGCAGTCATGTGGTGCGGCTGTTCGTGAACAGGTATCCTGACTACCGTATAATCAATCTGGACAACCTTACCTATGCGGGTAATCTGGCGAATCTGAAGGATATCGAGGACAGGCCCAACTATGTTTTCGTCAAGGGAGATATCTGTGATTTCCAGAAAGTCTGTGCGATTTTCAGGGATTACGCTATCGACGGGGTCATCCATCTGGCTGCGGAAAGCCATGTGGACAGGAGTATAAGGGATCCTTTCACTTTTGCCCGGACCAATGTGATGGGAACCCTGTCCCTTCTGCAGGCGGCAAGAATGGTATGGGAGGAGAAGGATTGGAAATCCTCTCCGGAGCCCGGTGCCGTTCCGGTGGAATGCAGGTTCTACCATATCAGCACCGATGAAGTTTACGGGGCGCTTGCCATGACCCGTCCGGAAGGCGTCACGCCTCCTTTCTCCACGAAGGCTTCCTCGGGAAAGCATCATCTGGCCTACGGAGATGATTTCTTCAGGGAGGATACAGGATATCGGCCGCACAGTCCGTATTCTGCCTCCAAGGCCTCGTCGGACCATTTTGTCCGGGCCTTCCACGACACTTACGGAATGCCTGTGATAATCACCAACTGTTCCAACAATTATGGGCCGTACCAGTTCCCCGAGAAACTGATTCCTCTGTTCATCAACAATATACGTCACCGTAAGCCTCTCCCTGTCTACGGCAGGGGCGAGAATGTGCGGGACTGGCTATATGTCGAGGACCATGCCAGGGCCATCGACCTGATTTTCCATCGGGGGACTCCCGGCGATACCTATAATATAGGAGGATTCAACGAGTGGAAGAATATAGATATAATCAAGGTGCTCATCAATACGACAGACCGTCTTCTTGGCCGGGCGGAAGGCGAGGATATGGGTCTGATAACCTATGTGGCGGACAGAAAGGGACATGATATGAGGTATGCCATCGATTCCACAAAACTGCAGAGGGAACTCGGCTGGGAGCCGTCCCTCCAGTTCGAGGAAGGGATAGAGAAGACTGTCAGATGGTATCTTGACAATCAGGACTGGCTGGACAATGTCACCTCAGGAGACTACCTGAACTATTACGAGTCCATGTACGCCCGCCGGGACTGACCATTGCATCCGTATTACCACCGATAAACCAATAAAACAAGGATAGAATGAACATTGCAGTAGTCGGAACAGGATATGTCGGACTCGTCAGCGGAGCGTGCTTCGCCGAGATGGGGGTCGATGTGACCTGTGTCGATGTCGACAAGACCAAGATAGACCGGTTGCTTTCCGGTGAAATCCCGATATACGAGCCTGGACTGGACGGGCTGGTCGAGAGGAACAGGAGGGACGGCAGGCTGCATTTTACCACGGATCTGACTGAATGCCTGCAGAATGTGGAAATTGTCTTCAGTGCCGTCGGTACTCCTCCGGATGAGGACGGCAGCGCGGATCTGTCGTATGTTCTGGAGGTTGCCCGCACGGTCGGACGGAATATGGACCGGTATGTGCTCCTTGTGACCAAGTCCACTGTCCCGGTAGGCACTTCGCTGAAAGTCAAGGCTGCCATCAGGGAAGAACTTTCCCGCAGAGGACTGGATATCCCGTTTGATGTAGCCTCGAATCCCGAGTTCCTGAAAGAGGGGGCCGCCATCAAGGACTTCATGTCGCCCGACAGGGTGGTTGTCGGAGTGGAGTCGGAAAGGGCCAGGGAACTGATGACGAGGCTTTACAGGCCTTTTCTTCTGAACAATTTCAGGGTGATATTCATGGATATCGCTTCTGCGGAGATGACCAAGTACGCGGCGAATGCGATGCTTGCCACCAGGATTTCATTCATGAATGATATCGCCAATCTTTGTGACCTTGTGGGAGCGGATGTGGATATGGTGCGTAAGGGGATAGGCGCCGATGCCAGGATAGGGACCGGATTCCTCTATTCCGGTTGCGGGTATGGGGGCAGTTGTTTCCCCAAGGATGTCAAGGCACTTGCCAGGACGGCAGCGGAATACGGATATGAAATGCAGGTTGTCGAGGCCGTGGACAGGGTGAATGAAAGGCAGAAACATATTCTCGCGCGGAAGGTGCAGTCAGTATATCCGGATCTGAAAGGCCGGACAGTCGCCCTGTGGGGGCTGTCTTTCAAGCCTGACACGGATGATATGCGGGAAGCGGCATCCCTGGTCACCATAGCGGATCTTCTGGAGGCCGGAGCGCAGGTCAGGGTTTTCGATCCGGCCGCGATGGACGAATGCAGGAGGCGTCTTGGAGACAGGGTGACGTATGCCGGTGACATGTATGAGGCGGCGGACGGTGCCGATGCCCTTGTGCTTGTGACCGAATGGAAGCAGTTCCGCCTTCCGTCCTGGTCGGTATTGAGGAAAGTGATGCGTGTCCCGGTAATGGTGGACGGACGCAATATCTATGTCAGGAAAGAGGTTGAGGCGGAAGGTTTCAGATACCTTTCAATAGGAAGATAGCCAGAACTGAAAATGACCGGAATGGGAAGGAAAGACAAGAAGGAACTTTGCTGCATATTCAATTATGCCCCTCTCTACAGGACATCAATATATTCCCTGATAGACAGGGAATATGATGCCTGGTTCCTTTTCGGAGACGAGCCGGTGGAGGGGCAGGGAAAGGCCGGGATAGCGCAGATGGACATGTCTGTTTTCCGCAGGCCGCCGGGACGTATCAGGAACAGGGTCCTGGCAGGCCGTATCCCGTGGCGTTCCGGAATGTTCTCCCTGCCTTTCCGGTTCGGTACCTTCCTTGTTTCGGGTGATTTCAACTGGGCATATTTCCCTTTCCTTGCCCTGTGCCGGATTCTTGGGCGGAAAGTATATGGCTGGGGACACGGTCTGAAGTCACTGAAGCGGCATAAATTCTTCAGACGCCTGTATTACAGGTGGATGGACGGGTATTTCGTGTACGGGGACAGGACCCGTCAGAGAATGACGGAACTCGGATTTGACGGAAGCAGACTGTTTACGGTCTACAATTCTCTTTCAGAAGGGACGGATCCGGAGCGGAACCGCCTGCTGGCCAGTGAGATCTATCATTCCCATTTCGGCAACAGACTCCCGGTCGTCATATTTTCCGGCAGGCTTACAAAGGTGAAACGGCTTGACCTTCTGATTGATGCCTATATCGAACATACTCTGGAAGGGTTGAGGTACAATCTTGTCATTGTGGGAGACGGTCCGGAGATGGCCGCCCTGCAGGAAAAGGCGGCGGATGCACCTTTCTCTTCCGGGATATGGCTCTACGGAGAGTGCTATGACGAGGCAAGAATGGCGGAACTTCTGTACAATGCAACCCTGTGTGTCTCCCCGGGCAATGTCGGCCTGACAGCCATACATGCAATGAATTACGGGCTTCCGGTGATCTCAAATGATGATTTTGAGACCCAGATGCCTGAATATGAGGCAATAGCCGAAGGCCGGACCGGGCTGCTTTATAAGGCAGGTGATTATTCTGACCTCAAGAGGGCGATACGTCAGTGGCTGGTGTCCGGAAGATCCAGGGAAGAAATCCGGATGGACTGTTACAGGGAGATTGACAGCCGCTGGAATTCTTCTTTCCAGATAGAACTGATTAAATCCGTCATCGGATGAAGCCGGACCGACTGCTGTCATACGGGAAGTCCGTAGGGACGTATTTTGCGGCATCGCTTGTCCCGATGCTTCTTATGGCATTGGCCAATCCTCTGATAGCGCTCAATATGTCTCCGGAGGATTATGCGGTCTACGGCTATTACAGTTCCTTTACCTCCCTTATTTCCCCGGTGATAGTGTTCTATATGCTGCACTATTATTCCAAAAGGTACTATGAGGTTCCGCCGGAGGACAGGGAAAGGCTCAAGGCCATGCTCTTCAAGGGGCTTGTCTTCTTTTCATTTGCCGTATCTCTGGTCTGTATGGCCCTTCTGTATGTCTATCTGCGTTTCATCGACACCGATTTCGGATTCCCCATTTTTCCCTATCTGGCGCTTATGGTACTTGCCGTCCCTCTGACCGGTATCTTCAAACTGGAGCAGACTGATTTCCGGATGTCCCGCAATCCCGGAGGCTTTTTCCGGATTACGGTAGTGTCGGGGATTCTGCTTGTCGCGGCAAACCTTCTTTTTGTCGTTGTCATACCCTGGGGGGCTTTCGGAAAACTCCTCGCCCCTCTTGTGACCAATCTTCTGGTTTTCATATGGCTGCTTGTCCGCCACCGCCGGCTCTTCCGCATACATACGGGATGGAAGGAATTCCGGGAAGTCCTTGTGTTCTGTCTTCCGCTTGCCGCCGGAGCCACCCTGGGCTATATCTTCAACGGATTCGACAGAACCTACCTCGAAAGCGTCGGTGATGTCACGGAATACGGCTACTATATTGTGGGAGCGCAGATTGCGGGCTATCTGAATGTCTTCGCAGCGGCCATCACCTCTACCTTCCAGCCTGATATCTATGAGGCCATCGCAAGGAAAGACCGCAGGTCCCTGTGGCGGTCGGCCGTCATGCAGATAGGGCTGGTCACTGCCGTTGTGGCAGTCTTTGTCATATTCTGTCCTCTTGTAATCCGTATTCTGACAGCGGGAAGGTATATGGATTCCATCCTGTATGCAAGGATAGTGTCCCTTTCTGTCATTACGAGTTCAATTTATTATGTGATAAATAATTACACCATAGCAAAAGGCTATCCGAGGCTGTATCTCTATACTACCGTGACCTGCAGTGTGATCATAGTCCTGGCCTATCCTCCTGTGGTCGGGCGGTTCGGCTTTGCAGGCGGTGCCGCGATGACAGGCATATCTTTTGTTATGCTGGCCGCCGTCAATCTCCTTTTTCTCGGTCTGACCTACGTATTCGGACGATATTTCAGACGCTGAATCCAGGACTTTGTATAAATGACAAATTATCATTATATTTGCAGTTTGTAAAAATTGAACCGGTTATGTCGTTTACAGATATTTTCAAAAAGATTTTCGGCACCAAGGCTGAGCGGGATCTCAAGCAACTCAAACCTATACTGGAAAAGGTGCTGGCAGCATACACTGATATTGACAGGCTTTCGGACGATGAACTCCGTGCAAAGTCCGGGGAACTGAAGGAACGTATCCGCGGGAGGATAGCGGCTGACGAGTCCAGGATCGCTGAGATAAGGACCGAACTGGAGAAGGACATCCCTCTTGACGAGAAGGAGAGGCTGGCATCCGAGTCGGACAGGCTGGTCAAAAAGGTGGATGAGGAGATAGAGACAGTGCTTAACGAAATCCTTCCGGAAGCCTTTGCGGTGATGAAGTCCACTGCAAGGAGGTTCAAGGAGAATGCCGAGATCAGGGTCAGGGCTACCGATTTTGACAGGGATCTGAGCACGTCTAAGGATTTTGTCGAGATAGACGGTGACTATGCGGTATGGCACAATCACTGGATGGCCGGCGGAAACGAGGTCACCTGGGATATGGTCCACTATGACGTGCAGCTGATCGGGGGTATTGTCCTCCATCAGGGAAAGATAGCGGAGATGGCGACGGGTGAGGGAAAGACCCTCGTGGCTACTCTGCCGGTATTCCTCAATGCGTTGGCTGGAAAGGGCGTACATGTCGTGACTGTCAATGACTACCTTTCAAAACGAGACTCCGAGTGGATGGGGCCTCTCTATATGTTCCACGGTCTGTCAGTGGACTGCATAGACAAGCATCAGCCTAACAGCGAGGCCCGCAAGAAGGCATACCGCTGTGATATCACCTTCGGTACCAATAACGAGTTCGGTTTTGACTACCTGCGGGACAATATGGCCGTGTCCCAGAATGATCTGGTGCAGCGCAAGCATCATTATGCCATTGTCGACGAGGTTGATTCCGTGCTTATAGACGATGCCCGTACCCCTCTCATCATTTCAGGTCCTGTACCAAAGGGGGATGACCAGCAGTTCATGGAATTCAAGCCGTATGTGGAGAAACTGGTCGCGAACCAGAGGACTCTGGTGACAAGTACTCTCAACGAGGCGAAGAAACTGATAGCCGCAGGGGACGAGAAGGAAGGAGGGAAACTGCTCCTGAGGGCCTACAAGGGACTCCCGAAATACAAGCCGCTTATCAAGTACCTCAGCGAGCCGGGGATGAAGCAGCTCCTGCAGCGTGTCGAGAATTTCTATATGCAGGATAACGAGCGCGAGATGCACATTGTCACCGACCCCCTGTATTTCGTCATAAACGAGAAGCAGCATTCGGTGGAGATGACAGACAACGGGCATGACCTGCTCAGCGGTTCCCTTTCCGATCCGAATTTCTTTATCCTTCCGGATGTAGGTTCCGCTGTCGCCGATGTGGAGAAGAGCGATCTCCCGGTCGAGGAGAAGAGAGTGAAGAAGGACGAGATCATGGCGGATTTCGCATTGAAGTCCGAGAGGGTGCATACTGTCAACCAGTTGCTCAAGGCATACGCGATGTTCGAGAAGGATGTCGACTATGTGATAATGGACAACAAGGTCAAGATCGTCGATGAGCAGACAGGCCGTATCATGGAAGGGCGCCGTTGGAGCGACGGACTCCATCAGGCTGTGGAAGCCAAGGAGAATGTGAAGGTGGAGGCTGCGACCCAGACTTTCGCCACCATCACCCTCCAGAACTACTTCCGTATGTACCACAAGCTTGCCGGTATGACAGGTACGGCAGAGACAGAGGCAGGAGAGTTCTGGTCCATCTACAAACTGGATGTCGTTGTCATCCCGACCAACAAGCCGATTGCCCGTATAGATTACGATGACCTGATATACAAGACCAAGAAGGCGAAATACGAGGCCGTAATCAACAAGATAGTGGAACTTATCGGTGAGGGACGGCCTGTCCTTGTCGGAACTACCGATGTGGAGACTTCCGAACTCCTCAGCAGGATGCTGAAACTCAGGGGTATTCCTCATCAGGTGCTGAATGCCAAGGAGCACGCGAGGGAAGCGGAGATAGTTGCCCGTGCGGGACAGAAGAGTACCGTGACCATAGCGACCAATATGGCAGGACGAGGTACGGATATCAAGTTGTCTGATGAAGTCAGGAAAGCAGGTGGTCTTGCAATCATAGGAACCGAGCGTCATGACAGCCGCCGCGTGGACCGCCAGTTGAGGGGACGTGCCGGACGTCAGGGTGACCCTGGTACATCCACATTCTATGTCTCCCTGGAAGACAAGTTGATGAGGCTGTTCGGTTCCGAGAGGATCGCTTCAGTGGTGGACAAACTCGGAATGGAGGAGAACGAGGCTCTGGAGTCCCCGATGCTGTCAAAGTCTATCGAGAGGGCACAGAAGAAGGTCGAGGAGAACAACTTCGGTATCCGAAAGAGACTTCTGGAGTATGATGACGTGATGAATTCCCAGAGGGAAGTCATATATACGAGGAGACGCAACGCCCTGTCAGGTGAGCGTGTGGAGATCGATGTGATGAACATGATGCAGGATATGGCCGATATAATGGCCGAGAATGCTGAGAGTTATGACTATGAATCCTTTGCGGATTACGTCATGAGGGCCCTTTCCATCGATCTTGGCTTCGACGAAGGGTTCTTCAGCAAGGCAAAGCAGGATGAGATAGCGCAGTCGCTTTTCCAGAATATGCTTGATGTCTACAGACGCCGTATGGATACGATGACCCAGAGGGCATATCCTGTCATAAAGGAGGTGTTTGAGAAGCAGGGCGCCATATACAAGAACATAGCGATTCCTATCTCTGACGGCCGCAAGCAGCTTGTACTTTCGGTCAATCTCCAGAAGGCTTATGAAACGGAGGGTAAGGAGATTGCAAGGTCGCTGACCAAAGCCATTACCCTGTATCAGATCGACGACCACTGGAAAGAGCATCTCCGTGATATGGATGACTTGAAGCAGTCGGTGCAGAACGCCACCTACGAGCAGAAGGACCCTCTGCTTATCTACAAACTTGAGAGTTTCAACCTTTTCAAGAATATGCTTGAGGCGTTGAGCAAGGATATCCTTTCGTTCCTGTTCAGGGCGCATATTCCGCTCCGGGATGCGACGGAAGCACGTCCGGCCCCTGCCCCTCAGCAGCGTAAGCCTGACATGAGCAGGATGCAGACCAGCCGTACCGATCTTGTAACCAACGGAGGAGAACCGAAGAGCAAGATGCCGGTGCATGTAGAGAAGACGGTAGGAAGGAATGACCCTTGTCCTTGCGGTTCAGGGAAGAAGTACAAGAATTGCCACGGGCGCGGTCTCTGATCCTGCTCCCGCCCTCTTCCTTCTCCCTGACACCCCGGACCTGTCATCCTGACCACCTGTCATCCAGAGCGCAGCGAAGGATCTGAACCCGCCCTCCGGTTGTCATCCAGAGCGCAGCGAAGGATCTGAACCCGCCCTCCGGTTTGTCATCCAGAGCGCAGCGAAGGATCTGAAACAACGGGAAAAGGAAGAAATAAAATATAAAGAAAACAGATATGGCAAAGGTAGAACAGACCGTAAATGTCAATTCAGTCAGCCGCATTTCAGCCGGGACTTGTTTCAAGGGCGAGATAAGTTCCCCGTATGATTTGAGGATTGACGGCAATTTTGACGGCAAACTCTATTCAAAGGGAAGAGTTGTTGTCGGGGAGACAGCCAACGTCAGTGGAGAGATGATCTGTGACAATGTGGATCTGTGGGGAAATGTCAAAGGCGATCTTCATGTCAAGGATACTCTTTCCCTCAAAAGCGGGTGCAGGATGGACGGCGGGATCAACGTCCGCAAACTGATAGTTGAACTCGGCGCTTCCTTTAACGGAACCTGCAAGATGATAACGGAGGAAGAATTTGACAAGGCTGTTGCGTCTGAAGAACTCGCCAAGGTCCTTGATGCCGCACAGAAGCAAGGGGACCAGCAGGCAAGGCAAAAGAAATAGAAACCTTGGCTTTTCAACCATCCTGACCGGTCGGAAGCGGATAATGGGAAAGCGGTGAGAGCGCTCCCGGATACGGAGTTCGCTTCCGGGTGTTCCGGAATATCGAACGGTAAATGGGAACCGATGGACAGGTATGGAAAACAGATATACAATGGGGATGTTTTGGTTTTGACAGCATCTGACATTGGACAGTAAGCACGTCGGGCGTCGGTGGCTTGCCCGTTAATCTCAGTTACCGAACAATTAGTTGGCAACAACAATTATGCACTCGCTGCGTAATCTACCAAGTAGATCCGCTTAATCGACGGCCGCCAAGGCTGCGGTCGCGACGAGTATCCCTCCGGGCTTTAGGCCGGTTATGTCCGGAATATGGGGTATCATCCAAACCGGATGCACAGGGGGACTCCTTTAAACCCTGCCAAGACTCAAAGGATAAGCTGGCACTGGCCTGTCTTCCGGCATCTGCCAGCCGACAACCAAAGAAAGACTAAACGTGTAGAAAGCTGCCTGGTGCGGTGTTTGGACGGCGGTTCGAGTCCGCCCATCTCCACCA
>CALVAE010000136.1 GCA_944325465.1 uncultured Bacteroidales bacterium
AATCATCTGCGACCCTCTCACGGACCTCTACAACCCGAATCTCATCCGTGCCAGCATAGGCGCCGTATTCACCACAAATGTCATCACCGCCACATCCGAAGAGACGATCCAATGGCTGAGACGAAACGGTATCCGTATCCTCACCGCCCAGCTCCAGGATTCGCAGTGGTACTACGACACTGATATGCGGGCCGGCACCGCAATAGTCATGGGGACAGAATCGACAGGTCTCACTTCTGTCTGGAGAGAGGCTGCGGATGCCCATATCAGGATACCGATGCTCGGAAGGCTCGATTCCCTGAACGTCTCCGTATCGGCGGCCATCCTGCTCTACGAAGCCGTAAGACAGAGGCATTCCGGAATCTGATGCCTCCAGACTTTAACATAACGTGAATCCAATGAAAAAGTTCGGACTTATAGGCTGGCCTATCGCCCATTCGCTGAGCCCTCTCCTGTTCAGGGCCGGATATCATACGGACGGCAACCGGAGCGGATACGTTCCGGCAAGGCAGGAAGAATGGATGTACGACCTGATCGAGGGAGACGATTTCGGGCAGTCCTGGCAGAAATTCCTTGACGGGTATGACGGAATCAACGTCACGGCACCGTTCAAGGAACAGGCCTTTGCCGAGGCTGACCTGATTGATCCCGTATGCAGGCAGATAGGGGCCACAAATCTCACAGTCAAGACTTCGGAAGGAATAAAGGCCTACAATACCGATTACTACGGAATTCTTCTGAGCATTCTGGAAGAAATGGACAGACAGGAAGGCAGCGGGCTTCCCCGGAATGAAGGCCAATACCACGGGATAAAGGCGAGACCGTCCGTAGAAGAATGCCGGAAATCCATGAAAGGCCGGCTGCACTCCGCACTTGTGGTAGGCTGCGGCGGAGCAGGGAAGGCGGCGGCTGTCGCTGCCGGAAGTCTCGGGCTGGATACCATACTGATGAACCGTACGGAAGCACGGGCGGAAGCGATAGCGGATGCGTTGCCGGAATACAAGTTCCGGGTCAGGCCGCTGTCCGACTTCAAGGACTGCTTTGCTGCCGCAGACCTCATCCTCTATACCCTTCCCGCCCCAATTCCTGATATCGGATCGCTGACAGACAGGGACTTCGCTCCCGCCAGACACGCTTCTGCGGCGCAATCGGGCGATGACTACACAGAACACGTTACGGCAAACCGGAAAATCCTGCTGGAAGCAAACTACAGGAATCCGTCTTTCCCGGCAGAGATGACCGGAAGGCAAAGGTCCCTTCACAAAGGCTTCGCCTACATTCCGGGAATACGATGGCTTCTGTACCAGGCCTATGCAGGATACGATCTGTTTACCGGCAGACAGCCTGACCTTGTCAGTATGGAAAATGCAGTCACGGAATGAGAATATTACGGAAAATTGACTAACTTGCAGAGTTTTTGGAAAACAGCCCCGGAAATCCCGGAATACAAAAGGCGGTTTTCCCGTTAAATTTATATTAAAGCCATGTCTCTCAATAAAGTAATGCTGATAGGCAATGTCGGTCAGGATCCTGAAGTCAGATATCTTGACGGCTCTTCATCCAGCGCAAAGGTAGCCACGCTGAGGCTTGCCACAACAGAAAGATACCGCGACCGCAACAGCGGCGAAACCAGGGAAATCACCGAATGGCACAATGTAGTGGCATGGAGGAATTCGGCCGATATCGTCGAAAAATATGTCAGGAAAGGCACACAACTTTATATAGAAGGCCGTCTGCGCACCAGAAGTTGGGATGACCAGAACGGCAACAAGAGATATACGACTGAAATCATAGTCGACAACCTGCAACTCCTCGGAAGAAGGGCCGACAATCCTGCCAGCCAGGACAATCCTGCATCAGGGACATCCCAGTACGGCAGGCAGCAGTTCCAGACGCAGCCTCAGGCCGCTCCACAGCCACAACCGGCACCTGCCGGCCCTCTTTCCCGACCGGAACCGGCAACCCAGCACATCCAGTCCGCACCGTCCGCACCGGAAATCTCCGATGATGACGATGACCTGCCATTCTGATTACCCAAGGAATACAATATAAAAACAGACATACCATGAAACTAGACGTTGTTCTCGGTCTCCAGTGGGGAGATGAAGGCAAAGGCAAGATAGTAGACGTTCTTGCCGGACAGTATCCTGTCGTGGCAAGGTTCCAGGGCGGACCGAATGCCGGGCATTCCCTCCATTTCGAAGGGAAAAGTTTCGTATTGAGGTCAATCCCTTCCGGAATCTTCAGAAAGGATGCCATCAATATAATCGGCAACGGAGTGGTTCTGGACCCTATCACATTCAAGGGTGAATGCGAAAACATCGCAAAGACCGGAGTCCCTGTCAAGGAACGCATTGTCGTAGCAAAAAAGGCACATCTGATACTGCCTACCCACAGGCTTCTCGATGCTGCCAACGAGGCGGCCATGGGAAAGGGGAAGATAGGTTCCACCCTCAAAGGCATCGGACCTGCCTATACGGACAAGATCAGCCGTAACGGACTGAGGGTCGGAGACATCCTGGCCCCTGACTTCAAGGACAGGTTCAACAGGCTGAAAGAAAGACATGTCCGCCAATTGGCCCAACTCGGGTACGAATGCAACCCTGAAGCAGAAGAAGAGGCCTTCATGAAGGCAGTGGAATTCCTCAGGACCTTCAGACTGGAAGACTGCGAGTATTATGTCAACGAAACGCTCAAGACCAGTTCCATACTTGCGGAAGGCGCGCAGGGTTCCATGCTGGACGTGGATTACGGCTCATATCCGTTCGTGACCTCATCCTCTACCATCTGCGCCGGAGCCTGCACTGGACTTGGAGTCGCACCGTCACGGATCGGTCGCGTTTACGGAATATTCAAGGCATACTGCACCCGCGTGGGTAGCGGACCTTTCCCGACAGAACTGTTTGATGAAACGGGAGAGAAACTCCGTACTCTCGGGAATGAATTCGGAGCAGTGACAGGCAGGCCGCGCCGTTGCGGATGGCTTGATCTGGTAGCCCTTAAATACACAGTAATGCTCAACGGAGTCACAGACCTGATAATGATGAAGTCTGACTGTCTTGATTCATTCGGGACCATCAAGGTCTGCACCTCCTACAAGGTGGACGGTAAGGAGACCTGTCAGGTACCGTTCGACACATACGCCGACATAGAACCCGTATATACGGAATTCAAGGGCTGGAACGCCGATCTGACATGGTGCAGACATGAGGATGATCTTCCGGAAGAATTCCGGAACTACATCAGATTCATGGAAGAATATCTGGGTGTACCTATACGGATCATCTCCATCGGGCCGGACAGGGAAGCCACCATCATGAGATAGCCTGCAGAAGGTATTTACGACAAACCGGTAATAAAACTTAGACACAAAATGGCTGAAACACTGAGAAGATTCCTGAACGACAGTCCTGTCGCCAGGTGGACGGCACTGGTACTCATCGCACTGATGATGTTCTTCGCCTATATGTTCGTGGATGTGATGTCCCCCCTCAAATCCCTTATAGAAAGTGCAAGAGGCTGGGACAGCGGGGTATTCGGAACATACGCCGCAGCAGAATACATACTCAATGTCTGCGGATTCCTTATCATAGCCGGAATCATTCTGGACAAGATGGGAGTAAGGTTCACGGGAACCTTGTCCGCATCCCTGATGGTAGCCGGAGCCCTTATCAAATATGTCGGAATCAGCGAATGGTTCCAGACTACGGCATTCTGCGGATGGCTTGACAGTTGGTGGACAGCCATGCCCGGAAGCGCGAAGATGGCGGCATTCGGATTCATGATATTCGGATGCGGCTGCGAAATGGCCGGGACAACCGTCTCCAAAGCGATAGCCAAATGGTTCAAGGGCAAGGAAATGGCTCTTGCAATGGGACTTGAAATGGCCATAGCACGTCTGGGAGTGTTTGCGGTAATGTGGCTTTCACCTGCAATCTCCGGAATGTTCTCCAATTCCGTAGTCGCTCCAGTCGCATTCTGTACCTGTCTCCTTCTGGTAGGCCTGATCAACTTCATCGTCTTCTCCGTGATGGATACCAGGCTCGACAGGCAACTGGTGGCTGCAGGCGAGGTGACCGAAGAAAAGTCGCCAGAAGACGAATTCCACATCAGGGATCTGGGCAAGATATTCTCCAGCAAGATGTTCTGGCTGGTAGCCCTGCTCTGCGTACTGTACTATTCGGCCATTTTCCCGTTCCAGAGATATGCGCCGAATTTCCTTGAAGTGACTCTCAACGTGGATTCCGCTACGGCGGCGCAGTTGTTCAGTTGCTTCCCGATACTGGCGATGTGCCTCACTCCCCTGCTTGGAATCTTCCTTGACCACAAAGGGAAAGGTGCGTCGATGCTCATGGCCGGAGCCGTCATCATGATCGTGTGCCATCTGAGTTTCGCATTCCTTCTCCCCGTCTTTCCATACAAATGGTTCGCAGTCCTGCTTATCGTGGTGCTCGGGGTAAGTTTCTCCCTTGTGCCTGCTGCCCTGTGGCCGAGCGTGCCGAAGATCATAGATGAAAAGATCCTCGGAAGCGCATACTGTCTGATATTCTGGGTCCAGAACATAGGACTCTGTCTGGTTCCACTCCTTATAGGAGTAGTGCTCAACGCTACGGGAGGATACCTCGTCCCTATGATCATTTTCTCATCTTTCGGTGTGCTCGCATTCATTTTCAGCCTGTTGCTGAAAATAGAGGACCGCAGAAAAGGTTTCGGACTTGAACTTCCGAATATCAGGAAGGAGGAGACCGGAGCCGGGGAAGACAGGACCTTGTAATGCAGGGAACGGACAACATGACGGGAGGAAACATCAGGCCGGACAGGAAGACAGGCCGGGCTGCCTGCTGGATAGCCCTTGCTTGTCTGGTGGTCCCCATGTTCGCATCATATTTCTTTGACGACATGTTCTCCACACTGTCCCAGATATTCCAGCACCCTGAAATGCTGGAACTCGGATGGAACAGCGCGGACTACGGATTCTATGCGGGAGGATACTCCTTCCTCTGCGTATGCGGCGGACTCGTCGTATGCGGAATACTTCTGGACGTTTTCGGAGTCAGGAAAGTCGGTTCCGCCTTTGTCGGGCTTATGATTCTGGGGGCCGGTCTGGTATTCTACGCCCTGACTTCAGGACTTGCCCCTGGCACATCCCTGACCATAGCGTACATCGGATGCATGCTGTTCGGACTGGGAAGTGAGATTGCTGGTGTCGCTGTCACCAGATCCATCGCCAAATGGTTCAAGGGAAGGAATATGGCCCTTGCAATGGGGCTGCAGTTGTCACTAGCCCGGCTGGGGACGGCAGCGGCCTTCATTATCTCACCGATGCTTGTCGCGGAGAAACCTTACGGAGAAACCTATACCCTGATGGAGACGGCAAGGCCGGCCATGCTCGGGCTGTGCCTGCTGCTTGCCGGAGGAATCCTGTGGGGCCTCTTCGTTGCAATGGACTACAGGTTTGACAAAGACGCCGGACTGACGGCCACAAAAGGGTCGGTAAAGGAAGAGGACAAGTTCAGGTTCCAGGATATAATAAGGGTCCTCACCAACCCGCGTTTCCTGATGATAGCATTTCTCTGCGTATTCTTCTACTGCTGCATCATATCGTTCAAGAAATTCGGGACAGCAATCGTAATCCCCCGTTTCGACATGGATGTGGATTCCGCCAAATGGATGATCACGATGATCCCGTTCTTTACCGTCATCTTCACCCCTCTTTTCGGAGCCCTGGTAGACAAGGTGGGAAAAGCCACGGTCTGGATGGTGACGGGAGCGGTACTGGTGCTTGCCTCCCACCTGATCATGGCCTTTGCTCCGCAGGGCATCGGATTTTACGGCTATCTTGCCATTTCCCTGCTCGGCATAGGGTACTCTCTCGTACCATCCGCCATGTGGCCGTCCGTCCCTAAGATAATACCGGAAAAGAATCTCGGAACGGCATACTCCCTCATATACTGGATCCAGAACATGGGAATGCTCCTTGTCCCCATCTTCGTGGGACGCATTTTCAAGACAACAGTCACCGAGGCGGGAAACAGGATGCAGGAAATATCAGCGGCGGTGAATGCCGAATATATCTTCATAGGACTTGGGATTGCGGCCATAGCGACCGCATGCCTGCTCATATTCTCTTCCGGACGGCATCCGGAACTCGGTATTGACCTTCCAAACAGGAGAAAGGATGTATAGTCTGCTTGACAAGGTAAATGACCCTGCA
>CALVAE010000137.1 GCA_944325465.1 uncultured Bacteroidales bacterium
TAATAGTTCTCTATCTCCCGACTATACTTGTCCCGGTAATTGAGAACTGACAAATTGTGTCTTATGACACTTATGGCTGCATTGTATGTGCTCTTAAGCAGAAAACTGCGAATATTACCCCCCCCGGATGATTCCGGGAGCAGTCCTTTACGCCCCTGCCACATCTTGAAGAACACGTCCTGGACGATGTCTCGCGCCGTCTCCCTGCTGACCATCAGCCCCGCATAATTCACTAGAAGAGGATAGAGCCGTCTGTACAGTTCATCAAAAGCCGCCCTGTCAGATCTGCTTATGCGCACCACTATATCGTCGAAATCCATCTCCATTCAGGTATATGCTCTGAATTAAGGACGTAAAAATACTATTTTTATGATTATCCGCAAGCACTGATCGAGGACTGGACATGTGGCCTCCGTGTCATTTGAAGAAGAAGGATTTCTGGCGGCGTTTGCGCCCGATGTCGCGCTCGACAAAGACCTTCCTGAGATTCTTCGGGTCAAGGCCGGTATAGAACATTACGGATGAAGTGGTCATCGGAGTAGGGGTAAAATCCTGGACCTGATCCATATACAGGCCTTTGAGGGCTGGATTCCGGGAAAGCCTCTCCATCTCTTTCATCCCGCAGCCCGGATGACCGGATGTGAAATACGGCACAAGTTCGCAATGACGGCCGCTTGCCGATACGATCCTGTCGAATTCCCTTCTCAACTGCCTGAACAGACTGAACGAAGGCTTGGCCATCAGTTCCAGCACATTGTCTTCGGTATGCTCCGGCGCCACTTTCAGTCTTCCGGAAGTGTGTTCAAGTATAAGTTCCTTCAGATACGGATACGAAGTCTCGTCCACATAACCCTTGCCGTCAAGGAAAAGGTCATATCTGATTCCGCTGCCTATATAGGAATGCCTGATGCCTTTGATTCCGGCGATTCTGCGATACAGGTCCAGAAGCCGGCGGTGGGAACGGTCCAGATTACGGCACGGGGAAGGGAAGAGACAGGACTTGCGCCGGCATTTTGCACACAGTTCCCGGTCACGTCCGCCCATTCCGTACATGTTGGCCGTCGGAGCGCCGAGGTCGGAAATGTTGCCAGCGAAATCCGGAAGGCTTTTCAGAGCCTCAGCCTCCGCGACAATGGACTTCTCTGACCTGGTCTGGATGAACTTGCCCTGATGGGCCGCTATGGTACAGAAATTACAGCCTCCGAAACATCCCCTGTGGGTATTTATGGAGAACTTTATCATATCATAGGCAGGAATCCTCTTGCCCTTGTAGCGGGGATGGGGCCGTTTGGTGAAGGGAAGGTCCCAGAAAGAATCCATCTCTTCCTGCGTCGCCGGAGGATACGGAGGATTGACCTGGACATAGCCCTCACCGACGGGTTCGGCAATGACCGGAGCATCAAGCATATTGGCATACGTCTCGATCAGGTGGAAATTCTCCGCAAAGGCTACCTTATCCTCCCTGCATTCCGCGTATGAATGCAGAAGCACGGCATCCCTTACCTTGCAATGTCCGCTCCTGAAGAATGCTATCTGAGGTATCTTCATCATGTCCGACATGTTCCGTCCGGATTCGATGGCACGTGTCAGTTCGAGCATCGGGCGCTCCCCCATACCGTAGCAGAGCCAGTCAGCCCCGCTCGAAACCAGAACGGAAGGCATCAGGTCATCCTTCCAATAGTCGTAATGTGTCAGACGCCGGAGCGAGGCTTCGATTCCCCCGATGACAACCGGGACATCAGGATAAAGGTCCTTCAGGATACGTGTATAGACTGTCACGGCATAGTCGGGACGCTGGCCTGCCTTTCCCCCCGGAGTATAGGCATCATCGCTGCGCAGCCTTTTGGAGGCCGTATAATGGTTGACCATCGAGTCCATCGCCCCTGCATTGACCCCGAAATAGAGACGTGGCCTGCCGAGTTTCCGGAAATCCCTGAGGTCATCCCTCCAGTTGGGCTGCGGCACGACCGCCACCCTGTAGCCGTGTTTCTGGAGCCATCTGGCAATCACGGCAGTACCGAAAGAAGGATGGTCCACAAAGGCATCACCGCTGAAAATGATGATGTCGATGTAGTCCCATCCCAAAGCCTCCACCTCCTTGCGTGAAGTGGGTATCATGTCTGCCACTGCCCCGGCCATCCTGAATCTTCCTGACGTCAGTCCGATGAATTTGCGTTTTCTACATTCTGTCCGGGAGAGAGATGCCGAGTATATCCATCGCCTTGCGGAGCACCCGTGCAATAGTGTCTATGAGGACAAGCCTGTATTTCAGAAGCGCCTCGTTCTCTTCCCTGAGGACCGGAGTATCATGATAATACTGGTTGAATTCCTTTGCCAGTTCGTATGCATAGTTTGCAATCACGGCCGGGGAATGGGCATCACCGGCCTCCGCTATCCTGACAGGGAATAAATCCAGCAACTTGATTATACGCACTTCCTTGGATGACAATCCGGTATCAGGACGGATATCTCCGGTGCCGTATTCGATACCACGCTCCGCAGCCTTCCGCAGGATGGACATGATACGGGCGTGCGTGTACTGGATGAACGGCCCTGTATTCCCGTTGAAGTCGATAGACTCCTTCGGGTCGAAAAGCATGGTCTTCTTCGGGTCGACCTTGATGATAAAATATTTGAGGGCCCCCATGCTGATCATCCTGAACAGTCTGTCCTGCTCCTCCCCGGTCATATCCCCTATCTTGCCGAGTTCCAGGGACGTCTCTTTTGCAGTATTGTACATTTTCGAAATCAGGTCATCCGCATCCACGACCGTACCTTCCCTTGACTTCATCTTGCCTTCCGGCAGTTCGACCATCCCGTATGAAAGGTGATAGATGTCATCCGCCCATTTGAATCCCAGTTTGCCGAGAATAAGTTTGAGCACCTGGAAATGATAGTTCTGCTCGTTCCCTACCACATATATCATCTCATCCAGACTGTTCTCCTCGAATCTCTGTTCCGCTGTCCCGAGATCCTGGGTGATATAGACTGAAGTGCCGTCCCCGCGAAGCAGCAACTTGCGGTCCAGGCCGTCGGCAGTGAGGTCGCACCAGACCGATCCGTCCGCCTCCCTCTCGAAGACACCCATATCCAGACCTTTCTGTACCAGAGCCTTGCCAAGAAGGTATGTCTGTGACTCATAGTATGTCCTGTCAAAGGAGATGCCGAGATCCCTGTATGTCCTGTCGAAGCCGTCATAGACCCAGCCGTTCATCTTTGCCCAAAGTTCCCTGACTTCCTTGTCTCCCTGCTCCCATTTCAGCAGCATTTCCTGTGCCTCCTTCAGGCTCGGGGCATTCTTCTTCGCTTCTTCTTCCGGCATTCCGCTTTCCACCAGTTCACTGACTTCCTTCTTGTATATGTCATTGAACGCCACATAGCAGTCCCCGACAAGATGGTCGCCCTTCTGCCCGAGATCCTCCGGAGTCTTTCCGTTCCAGAGTTTAAGCCATGCCAGCATGGACTTGCAGATGTGGATTCCCCTGTCATTGACCAGATTCACCTTCATCACCCTGTGGCCGTTGGCCTCCAGGAGTCTGGAAACCGACCATCCGAGAAGGATGTTCCTGATATGCCCGAGATGGAGAGGCTTGTTGGTATTTGGGGAGGAAAACTCCACCATTATGGTCTTGCCGGTAGGCGGAAGCTGGCCGTAACCGCTGTCCGCTGCCATTTCCGAAAAGAGCCCGTTCCAATAGGCGGCAGAAAAGGATATGTTAAGAAAGCCCTTTACCGTATTGCAAGCCGATATTTCCGGGACATTGGTCTGCAGCCACTCTCCGATCTCGTTGCCGGTAGCCTCTGGATTCTTTTTCGATATTTTCAGAAGAGGGAAGACGACAAGAGTATAGTCTCCCTCGAATTCCTTCCTTGTAACCTGTACCTGGAGCATTGACGGTTCGATTTCAGTCCCATATATACTCCTGACGGCCTCGGCCGCCCTTGTCGAAATAAACTGTTCCGGTGTCATCTGTTTTTCTAATGGTCAGGCTGGAAGTCCAGCCATCGGTTTGGTTGTTATAAAAAGACAGTCCTCCCCGTACCATAATACAGGAAGGACTGTAATATCCGAATGTCAGCCAAGATAACTCTTGAGAAGTTTGCTCCTTGAGTTGTTTTTAAGTTTGCGTATCGCCTTTTCCTTTATCTGGCGGACACGCTCCCTGGTAAGGCCGAACCTTTCACCGATTTCCTCCAGAGTCATTTCCTGACATCCTATGCCGAAGAATGACTTTATAATCTCCCTTTCCCTCGGTGCCAGGGTAGACAGGGCCCTCTCGATTTCCTTGTTAAGGGATTCATTCACCAGTCCCCTGTCCGCACTCGGAGAATCGTTGTTCACCAGCACGTCAAGAAGACTGTTGTCCTCGCCTTCCACGAAAGGGGCATCCACGCTGACATGACGTCCGGACACTCTCAATGTATCCGCTATCTTGTCCTTCGGGACATCTATCATCTCGGAGAGTTCCTCCGACGACGGCATCCTTTCGTGCTCCTGCTCGAACTTCTGGAGCGCCTTGTTTATCTTGTTCAGTGACCCTACCTGGTTCAGAGGAAGCCTGACTATCCTGGACTGCTCCGCAAGAGCCTGCAGGATCGACTGGCGTATCCACCATACGGCATACGATATGAACTTGAACCCTCTGGTCTCATCGAACTTCTCGGCTGCCTTTATCAGGCCAAGATTACCCTCATTTATAAGGTCCGGCAGACTGAGTCCCTGATTCTGGTACTGCTTTGCGACAGACACCACGAACCTCAGATTCGCCCTTGTCAGTTTTTCCAAGGCTGCCTGATCCCCTTTCCGGATTCTCTGGGCCAGTTCCACCTCTTCCTCCACAGTGATCAGTTCTTCACGTCCTATCTCCTGCAGGTACTTGTCCAGAGATGCGCTTTCACGGTTAGTAATCGACTTGGTAATCTTCAGTTGTCTCATTTTCCAATATCTCCCACTTTATATTCCGAAGCCGAAATAGGAGACTTTCCCATACGAAGTGAGACCTTCGATAAATACAGCCCTCTTCGACTTCTTGATTATATTGATTACGTCTTGAGGCTTGCTTACCGGCTGGTCATTGACATAAAGGATAACGAAACCTTCCGTCACTCCGGCATCCATTATCTTGCCTGGACCCACAGAGACAATCTCGACTCCTGACTTGATATCCAGTCTCTCCTTGGTCTCCTTGGACACTTCCCGTATCCTGGAACCGTAGAATGCCACAGACCCGTCTTCCGTAACGGTACCGTTCTCTTCCGCCGTACCTTTGAATACCACTTCGAGATCCTTTTCCCTGCCGTCCCTGATGACTGTCAGGACAGCCTTGTCTCCTGGATAGAATCTGTTGACCATCTCCTGTACGGAAGAAGCGTTGGTCACTTTCATGGAATCTATGGCGATCAGGACATCCTTCTCCTTGACTCCGGCCTTTTCGGCTGCACTTCCGGGCGAAACCTCAACAATATATACGCCGTTAAGCGAAGAAAGTTTCAAATCATCCGCAATTTCTTGTGTGACAGGCTGCATTGACACTCCCAGAACTGCCCTTCTGACCGAACCGAAATCTATAAGGTCATCCACGATCTTCTTGACGATATTGACCGGAACAGCAAAGGAATACCCCGCGTAGGCCCCTGTCTGTGACACTATGGCCGTATTGATTCCCACCAGATTGCCGGCCTTGTCGACCAGTGCGCCGCCGCTGTTGCCGGGATTGACAGCAGCATCGGTCTGGATGAACGACTCTATCTTGAACTCCCTGGAATCATCAGGTATCGATCTGCCCTTGGCGCTGACGATACCTGCAGTAACTGTAGAGCGCAGATTATACGGGCTGCCTATCGCCAGCACCCATTCACCAAGCCGCAGTTTGTCGGAATCCCCGAACGGCACTGTCGGAAGGCCCTGGGCATCGACCTTTATAAGGGCCACGTCGGTAGCCGGGTCAGTACCGATAAGTTCCGCCTTGAATGTCTTGTTGTTGGTAAGGGTGACCTCTATCTCGGTGGCTCCTTCGATGACATGGTTGTTCGTCACGATATAGCCGTCCTGACGGATAATCACGCCGGAACCGCTGCCGACCCTCTCCCTCTGCTGGGGAGTCCCGCCATATCCGAAGAAGAAATCGAAAATATCAGGGACCTGCCTTGTAGTCTCCCTTGAAACCACCTTCACGTAGACCACGGCATCCACAGCAGACTCGGCTGCATATGTAAAATCAGGATAATCATCAAGTGACAGATTGACAGTCCTGTACTGTCCGCCGTCCATGGACATCGCAACCTGCTGTCCCGCCTGCTCCGGCGCTGCCGCCTTCACCACAATCCATGCTGACAGTCCGCCTGCGACAGCGGCTATGACAGCGATAAGTATACCTTTTTTCATAATTATATAAGTTTAAACAATTCCGTCATAATGCCCGGGACCTTGTCCGTCCGTCACGGAGTCCCGCAGCGCAGGCGAAAAAATCAAATTATATGCCAGAAAGTCGGCAAATAATTTCTATATTTGGCGGTTGAAGCGTGTGGCAGAGACGCGGTTATTGAACATAAAACATTACAATATATGAAATTCGTAATATCAAGTGCGGAGTTGCTCAGGGGGATACTTTCCGTTTCAAAGGCTATCCCTGCCAAATCGGCCCTGCCGATTCTGGAGAATTTCCTGTTTTCCCTCAAAGGGAACCTTCTTGAAATCACGGCATCGGATACGGAACTGACGTTGAAGACGGAAGTGGAAGTCGAAAGTACAGCCGAGGAAGGCCAGATAGCAGTCCCGGCCAATCACCTGACCAATCTGCTGAAGGAACTGCCGGATCAGCCGCTCACCATCAAGACCTTGAATGACACATCATTCGAGTGTACCTGGACTACGGGAACCTCTACCCTGCCGTATTTCCCCGCAAGCGATTATCCGGACATGACATCGGTCAACGATGACAATGCCATAACCCTGGATTTCCCGGCACAGAGCCTTGTGGAAGGCATATCCGGCACCATATATGCGACAGCCGACGATGAGATACGTCCGGTAATGAACGGTATCCTGTTTGACATCAGCCCCGAATGCACCACTCTGGTCGCATCCGATTCGCACAAGTTGATATGCTATACCACAAAAGATGTCAAGGCCCAGGAAAAGGCGTCATTCATACTCCATAAAAGACCGGCAGGAGTCCTCCGGTCGATCATCGGCAAGACCACCGAAAACGTCCAGGTGACATTCGATACGAAATCGGTCGTATTCCGGTTCGATTCCACCACTATGATATGCCTTCTGGTCGTCGGGAAATATCCGAAATACAGGGATGTCATCCCTCAGAACAATTCCAATATACTCAAGACAGACAGGCTCCAATTGCTGAATACGGTCCGCCGCGTATCCGTATGCGCCAACAAGGCATCGAACCACATCAAGTTCGACCTGAAGTCCGGCTCGCTGGAAATTTCGGCACAGGACCTCGGCTTCTCCATCGCCGCATACGAAAGGATGGAATGCCAGTACGACGGAGAGGAACTGAGCATCGGCTTCAAGTCGTCCTTCATCATCGAAATCCTCAGCAACATGAGTTGCAGCAACCTGGTCATCAAATTCTCAGACAGCAAGCATGCCGCCCTTGTAGTTCCGGCTGAAGATGAAGCGGAAAGCGAGAAGATCTGCGGTATCATAATGCCTATAATGATTGCTTGACATGAATCTTAATCTGAAAAGGCCCCTGCTCTTTTTCGATATAGAGAGTACGGGGCTTAATATTGCCTCCGACTGCATCATAGAACTGAGTTTTGTCAAGGTCATGCCGGACGGAGAAGAAAGGGTGAAAACATGGAGGGTCCGCCCGTGGGACTATGCCGGCAACTGTCAGAAGCCGATAAATCCGAGTGCCATGGCCGTACATGGAATCAAGGATGAAGAACTTTCCGGATGTCCGAGATTCTGCGACATCATCGGCGAAGTGGAGAAATGGCTGGAAGACAGCGACCTTTCAGGGTTCAACTCCACCAAGTTCGACCTCCCGATGCTGGCGGAGGAAATAGAGCGGGTACGAAAATATACCGACAGGAAACCGGCCATCGACCTGCACGAAAAAAGGATGGTGGACGTACAGAACATATATCACGTCATGGAGCCGCGCAATCTGAAGGCGGCATACAGGTTCTACTGCGGGGCGGAACTGGAAAACGCTCACGCAGCGGAAGCGGATACCCTTGCCACTTATGAAGTACTCAAGGCCCAGTTGGACAGATATCAGGACACATTGAAGAACGATGTCGAATTTCTGGCCAATTTCTCTGAACGGCAGAGAAGCGTGGACTATGCCGGAAGACTTGCCCTCAACGACAGGAAGGAAATTGTAATCACTTTCGGGAAGCACAGGGGAAAGACCGCACGGGAGGTATATATGACCGAGCCGTCGTATTTCGCCTGGATTGAAAACGGGGAATTCACCCTGGACACGAAGAGGCAGTTCGCCCTGCTGAAACAGCAGTTCGACCGGGAGAAACGCAAGGCTGCCGCTGAATCAGGCGAACCGCTGAACGCCGCCCAGTTGAAAGGTGCGGCCACCAGACTGGCAAACAAGTTCGGTTCTCCCGACAAACAGGGAAGTCTGTTTTAGATGAACATCATAGTCCAGACATACGACGGACAGGTACAATGCCGCCCGGACACGAGTTGGGAAAGGGAAGACAAGACTCTCTATGCCCCGGATTTCGTGTCCGGGTACGGATATGCCCCGGTGCTCTTCGCCCGCATCTGCAAGGCAGGGAAATGTATAGGAGGGAAATTTGCCGGGAGATATTATGATGCCGTCAATTACGGTCTTCTGCTCTATGCCGCGATACAGGCCGGGCCGGACGGCAACACCATGCCCGCCGGTTACAGTACGGTCATGGACCATACCTCCGTACTGCCTTTCCCGATGTATGACAAGGTAACGCTCGAAAGCGGAGAAAACCGGTTCTCCGCAGGACTGACATGCAAGGCAGGCCGGAAGGAGGAAATATATTCCACGACAGAAGGTTCCTGCCGGATGATAGAGTCCGCAATCGAAAACGTATCAAGGTTCGTATCCGTAAGAATCGGTGACATTGTCGCCGTTGAACTCGCCCCTGTCGGACAGTTGATGACAAGGGACGGGAATCCGGAATGCAGGCTCTCCGGCACTTTCTGCGGAAACAGGCTATTCGACTTCGATATAATAATGTAAAGTCCCGTCCTGTGCCGTACCGCCGAAAATGGATATCAGATCGGAAAGTATCAGTTCAGGATGGACGGCTCCGCTTTCCCAGAAATCATTTCCACCCGCTTCATTCACCCGCGCGACATTATTGAAGACGGAATGCGGGGAGCGCATCGGACCGAACCGTGAAAACAGTGGATGGGCCTCCTCTATCTGGCTCCGTGTCGTACAACTGCCGGTATTCAGCCAGAAATCGGCGTCCCGGGACAGTCTGTACGCCTTCTCCAGGGATATGACCGATGATTCCGAACGGCCCGGCCGGGCTCCCAACACGATTCCTCCGGCGTCCCGTATCAGATATGACATGTAATTCTCCGCACCGGGAATGTACCACATGTCCGAATAAGGAAGATTGAGCAACACGCGCACCTCTCCCCTGCCGTCATTTGCAGCGATTTCCGAAACGGACGCAGCCAGGGAATGATACTTTTCCGAAACCGCATTGAACACGCTATCAGCCACCTCCAGCCTGCCGGTCAAGGCTCCTGCAAGACGGACATATTCCGCCCTCGCCAGAGGATGATG
>CALVAE010000138.1 GCA_944325465.1 uncultured Bacteroidales bacterium
ACCTTCCTTTGTCTCTTCCTCGAAAAGGACTTCGTAGGATGGGTTGTGGAGAATTTCCTTGACATCAGTGATGCCGTACTTGGTCAAATCAATTTTGCTCATAAAACCAAAAATTTATATAAAAACACATATTTCCGTAGGCGGTGCAAAAATAAGTTATTTTTGCGATTGCTCAAATTTTCCTCTTATAATTAATTGACAAAAATACAAACACTTTATATTTTTGTCTTCCGGTCCGGTGTTCCGGGCGCCATAATATGCAAAAACTGAGCCAATGATTGAGACGAGAGACAGAGCCTTGGAAATTCTGGAAGAGTACTGGGGGTATTCTTCATTCAGACCGATGCAGCGGGAGATCATCGATGCGGCCGTGCAGGGCAGGGATGTGCTTGCGATCCTGCCGACTGGAGGAGGCAAATCGGTGTGTTTTCAGGTTCCGGCAATGATGAAGGAGGGCATTGCCCTTGTCGTGACGCCTTTGATAGCCCTGATGAAGGATCAGGTCCAGAATCTCTGCGACAGGGGAGTGAAGGCCCTTGCAGTCCATGCGGGAATGTCCTCAAAGGAAGTGGAACTTACTCTGAACAATGCCGTGTACGGGGATTTCAAGTTCCTGTATCTTTCTCCGGAAAGGCTGGCTACCCCGATGTTCAGACATTATGTCAGAGGAATGGATATCAGTTACATAGTCGTGGACGAGGCGCACTGTATCTCGCAGTGGGGATATGATTTCCGGCCTGACTATCTTGAGATATGCTCTTTGAGAAAACTGACCGGTGCCCCGGTAATCGCCCTGACGGCCACTGCCACCCCGGCTGTGGCCCGGGATATAATGGAAAGGCTGGAATTCAAGGAGGAACTTCTGCTGAAAAGCAGTTTCGAGAGGCCTAACCTTTCCTATATTGTCCGGCATTGCGAGGATAAACTGGGAAAATTGCTGCAGATAGTCTCTTCTGTTCCCGGGACCGGTATCGTTTACGTAAGAAGCAGGAAGAAGACGGAGGACCTTGCTTCTTTCCTGAAATCACAGGGAATAGGAGCCTCGTTCTATCATGCCGGGCTCGGTGCTCAGACCAGGGCGCAGCGTCAGGCGGACTGGAAATCGGGTAAAATTCGTATAATGGTGTGTACCAATGCGTTCGGCATGGGGATAGATAAGCCCGATGTCCGCAGTGTCGTTCATTTCGATGTCCCTGATTCTCCGGAAGCCTATTTCCAGGAGGCAGGGCGTGCCGGCAGGGACGGGAAACGATCCTATGCAGTGCTTCTGCACGGGAGCGGTGACGTCCGCAGGCTGCACCAGATTGAGACACTGTCGTTCCCGACCCTGGACTATGTGGAGAGGATATATCAGGCGGTGCATGACTTTTTCATGGTGCCGTTCGAATCGGGAGAAGGAAGGCAGTTGAAATTCAATTCCGAAGAATTCTGCCGCAGGTATTCCCTCAACAGGTCATCCGTATATTATGCGATGAAATACATAGAGCGTACCGGACACTGGACCCTGATGGAAGACGCCGACATGTCCACAAGGGTATCCATTCTTCCTTCCAGGACGGAACTGTATGACGTTGAGGTATCCGATCCTGCAATGGGAAAGGTCCTGGAAGTCCTGATGCGCAGGTACACCGGTATATTTTCATGGCCTGTCCCGATTGACGAGAATTATGTGGCATCGCTTGCGGGACTTACGGTTCCCGGTCTTCGACAGACGCTGTACAGGCTGTCGGTGGAGCATATAATAAGGTATATCCCTAACGACAGGTCCACGGTCGTATATCTCCGGCATGACAGATTGCGCCCGGGAAACGTGAACCTGATGCCTGAACGTTATGCCCGTCTCAGGCAGACGGCTCATGACAGGATACAGGCTATGGTGGATTATGTGTCGCATGACGATGAATGCAGGAGCGTATTCCTCCTGAAATATTTCGGTCAGGAGGATGTGCGTCCGTGCGGGACATGCGACGTCTGCCGTTCCACTTCCGGGCATCTCAGGGGCCAGGAATGACCCGGCTTGGTGTCAGGTCACGGTCCGGAAAGTCATCCTTCGATTACAAGTCCGTCGTATGCAGGCAGGATGCCGTCGGGAAGCATACTGCAGAATTCTTCATAGCGTGGCAGTCTGTGGGAAAGGTGGGTAAGCCAGGAATGTCTTGCCCCTACTCTTTGCGCGACGGCAATGGCTTCTTCAAGGGAGAAGTGCGAGATATGGTGTCCCTGTTTGACACAGTTGATGACGAAATGCTCCAGTCCCTGCAGTTTCCCGAATTCAGTTTCGGGGATGAAGTTCATGTCGGTGCAGTAGGCGATGTTCCCGAATCTGAATCCGAGTACAGGGAGTTTGTAGTGCATTCCCCTTATCGGTATTACGTTGACGCCATTCCCGCAGACGCCGTCTGCGGATGCCGTCTTCCGGACATGAATGTAGCCTTTGCCAGCGACCCATTCGAGGGTACCGTCCCCGCCGTTGTCGGGAGTCACCGTGAATGGGTTGTCATCTATCGTATGGATATGCCATTCGGGTACTCCCGGGTATTTCTTTTCAGTAAAGGCGTATGAATATTCCTTCTTCAGGGATTCTTCCACATATTCTTCGCAGTAGATTTCTGCCGGAAGTTTTTCCAGATAGTTGAATGCCCTGACGTCATCAAGCCCTCCCGTATGGTCCTTGTGGTTATGGGTCAGCAGGATGGCATCCAGATGTCTTATGTCTGCACGCAGCATCTGGTATCTGAAATCAGGCCCTGCATCCACAAGTATCTTAAGTCCTCCGTATTCCACAAGGGCGGAGGCTCTCAGCCTTTTGTCCCTGCTGTCGCCGGACCGGCACACTTCACAGTCACATCCGATCATCGGTACTCCCTGCGATGTGCCTGTCCCCAGGAAAGTCAGTCTTGTCATGGTTGTTGTATGAAATTCGTATTATATTATAACGTCGCAGATCCTGCCGGCAAGTTCAGGATCGTATGGCCGTTCTATCCTGATGTAGTTTTCCGTATATCCGGACATCATCCCGCCTTTTTCCGAACTTTCGAACAGGACCTTGCCGTGAAGTCCTATGTTGGCTTTAAGAAAGTCCTCGTGGAGTCTGGCGCAAAGTTCTTCAAGCCTTTCCACCCGTTCTGTCTTTATCCTGTCCTGAACCTGTCCTGACATGGTGGCGGCCGGAGTCCCGGGACGTCTGGAGTAAGGGAAGATATGGATGAATGCCGGTCTGATATCCTGTTCCAGAAAGCGGTATGTCTCTTCGAACAGGCTGTCGGTCTCACCCGGGAAACCCGCAATGACATCTATGCCGAAAAATACCTCAGGCATTCCCGGCTTTTCCATCTTTTCCCTGATATACCGTATCTTGGAGGAAAAAGCGGCCGTGTCATACCTCCTTCCCATCGCCTTGAGTATCGTATCTGACCCTGACTGGAGCGGAATGTGGAAATGAGGAAGGAATTTCGTCCCTGAGGCGATCCAGTCCACTGTCTCTTCCGTCAAAAGGTTCGGTTCGATGGATGATATGCGGTACCGTTCTATCCCTTCCACCCCGTTCAGACCTTTCAGGAGGTCAAGGAAGGTCTCTCCGGTGGTCCGGCCGAAATCTCCCGTATTGACTCCGGTCAACACTATTTCCTTTATCCCGCTGGCGGCTATTTCCCTGGCCTGCAGGACTGCTTCCGCTATGGGGATGTTGCGGCTCTCTCCTCTGGCGTAAGGTACGGTGCAGTATGCGCATTTGTAGTCGCATCCGTCCTGTACTTTAAGGAATGAGCGGGTGCGTTCTCCGGAGGAATATGCAGGGAAGACCGTGTCCCGGGCTGCCGGCCTGTTCTTGCAAGGGAGGGCGGTTTCCTCTTTCCCGCCCGTGTCCGGAATCGGAGCGGTCCTTCCGTTCAGGACATATTCCGTGACAGTATCGACGACAGCGGATTTTTCCGTTGCTCCGAATACCAGGGATACCCCTTCGATCTTTTCTATTTCGCTGCGTCGCAACTGGGCCGAACACCCGGTGACGACAATGACGGCATCAGGATTGGTCCTGTGCATCTTGCGGATCAGGTTGCGGCTTTTCTTGTCGGAATGTTCGGTTACGCTGCATGTGTTTATCAGATAGACGTCCGCTTCGTCTTTAGGAGGCACGACCTGGAACCCTTTCCGGACAAAGCCTCTTTCGTATGTCGATGTTTCGGCGTAGTTGAGCTTGCAGCCCAGGGTTATGAATGATATTTTCGGCATTTCGGTATTTTATTGTTTTCATTGTCTGTCAGAGCCTTCGTCTCGCAAAGGCCGGCAGTGTAACGTTTTCGGATGAACACGGTGTTTCGGGACGTCGGGGAAGTCAGCTTTCGGTACTGCTGTGACGTAGGGTGACTCTGGACCATGCGGCAGTGCCGTTGACAGGAGGGTTGCGCTTGGACACCCTGACGGAGAAATCTTCAAGACACGGGAACTCATTGCTGATGGCTGAGACTATTCTTCCTGCAACGTTTTCGAGCAGGTCGGATGGGATCCGCATCTGTTCCGCCACAATGTCGTATATCTTCCCGTAGTCGAGAGTGTCTTCCAGGGAATCGCTTTCCGCGGCCTTTGTCAGGTCAAGTTCCCCTGTGAAGTCGACTAGGAAAAGGTTCCCTTCGCGCCGTTCTTGAGGGAGACAGCCGTGGAAGGCCTTGAATTCCATTCCTTCAAGTTCTATTGTTCCGTTCTTTTTCATTTTTGTGCTGGTGTTTCAGATCCTTCGCTGCGCTCAGGATGACAGTGACATTGTTCATGATGGCAGTGGCAGTATTCAGGATGACAGTGACATTGTTCAGGATGACAGTGGCTGTGCTCAGGCAAGGAGGCAGAACACGCAAGGCCGTTTCCCTATTGAGGGGCGGTCGGCACGCCACTGTTCCACTGTCCTTGTCCTGATGAATGCATCCGGAAGAGTTATGTCTGCCGCTATGCAGACCCTCGTGCTTCCTTTGCATACGGAAAGGATGTCGGCAAGCATGGCATCGTTCCTGTAAGGAGTCTCGATAAAGATCTGTGTCTGTCTGTGGGTGGCGGACAGCCTTTCTATTGTCCGGAGCCTTTCCTTTCTTTCGTCGGCCTTGGCCGGCAGGTATCCGCGGAAGGCGAATGACTGTCCGTCAAGTCCCGAAGCCATCAGCGCAAGCATCAGGGAAGAGGGTCCCACGAAAGGGATTACCTCTATTCCATGTCTGTGGGCGAGAGAAACAAGGGCTGCTCCCGGATCGGCGACAGCCGGCAGTCCGGCTTCGGATATCAGTCCTACGTCATTCCCGTCATTGAACAGTTCCAGATACTCTTCGGTTTCCCTCAGGTCGGTGTGTTCGTTCAGTTCCCGGAATTCAAGCCCTGCGATCTGCCCTTTAAGTCCTGCCCTGGAAAGAAACCTCCTTGCAGTCCGGACTTCTTCCACCACGAATGTCCTTATTTCCCGGACCTTTTCAAGTACGGGGCCCGGAATCACTTCCAGAGGCTCGTTGTCCCCTAACGGGGCCGGTATCAGATATAGTCTGCCGTATGTCATCTCTTTTTCCTGTCTTTTCCTGCCGGGGATTTTTCATCCTCCGTCCCTATTTTTATATGGTTCTTCTTTTCATTGATCATTTCCCTGACTTCCTGCAGTTCGGCCTCCTCTCTTTTTGCCTTCTTCATGAATATCCGTCTTACGAACTGCCCGAAATTGTTGAATTCCTGCTGGTAGGTGATACCGACTCCGTTTCTCTGGGAATTGTCGAGATAGTTCGTGTACTGGTCGGCCGAATGCGAGAACAGATTGAGCCTGAAGGCACCTGGCCTGTCAAGTTTTATCTCGATGTCGATATCCCCGACGACATCGCTGTTGCGGCTTCCTCCTGTGGTCGAATACTTGTTGCCGATATTGCCGTTCACTATGACCCTGCTGTTGAACAGTTGGGTGGAGACTGCAACATCGAATATGTCATTCCCTTGGTCATTCTGCTGGTAGTCGAATCCGAGGTCAAGGGGTATGTTCAGTTTCTGGAATATATTGTTTAACTGGTTTGTCATGATGTCGGTGACATTCGAGAAAAGAACGGATGAATTGTTGACTATCCCGGATTGTTCGTCAGGAAGGAAATTGTTGGAAATCAACAGGGAAAGGAATTGTTTCTGGATCTTGTCTTCCGAACTGAGGGCACTTTCGACCCTGGCCTTGACGGTCGGGTTGATGTCCGGGATGTCAATCGAGAATGCAAGCCGCGGGTTGCTCAGCCTGTCCGTTATCCGGATTCCGCAGTCGACGATGCGTCTGTTGTCTACGGAGGATTCATCGGAGATGAGTGCGGACAGGGATGCCTTTGTCCTGTAGGTCGCCTCTATGTTAAGGTTGCTGTCCATCAGGTCCCCGTTGAACCGGATGGTGCTGCCTTCGTTTATCGAGAAATTCCTTGCCGCTATCCCGAGGGCGACGAAATGATAGTTCCCGCTGCTGATCGTGTAGTCTCCGGTAATGTTGAATGTCTTGTCCGACGGTATCAGCGACAGTTCGAGGTTCCCTGTCCCCCTGCCTTTCAATACATTCCCGTTTGCCTTGTCTATCTCGACGGATACCTCGACTTCAGGCGTGGTCGTCACCTTCAGTTTCAGTGCGAAGTTTTCCGAAAGGCGTTCCCTCTGCTCCCTCATCTTTCCTATCATAAGTTCATAGGGATCGATATATTCTTCCGTCTCAGGCTCCTTGAATCTCAGGAGGTTGGCTGATCCGGCGTTGAGTGAGGAAGGTATGGGGACGTGCAGTTCCCCGCTTCCCGCAGTTGAAGCGTCTGCAGTAAGGCGGATGGAATTCATCGGCCCTGAAATGTTCACGTTTCCCGTTGCGGACAGATGTCCGTAGAACGTACTGTTTTCCTCTTCGCTGAGATTTACCGCTTCCATCCTGTCGACATCGATGTCAATGCCGAATTCCATATTCCTGAAGTGATCATATCCGATTCCTCCGGTAACCTTGCCCGTGTGACCGTGTCTGTCCCGTATCGTTATGTCATCGAAGTACAGGCCGGTTTCATTGACGTGGAACGGTCCGTTTGCCGTATATTCCACATTCGTGAACGCTACGGTCATCCGCGCATCCTGAAGAATGGCACCGTCGCTTCTTACCGACAGATTGTCCAGAGGCCCCTCTGCGGTGAATTGCCCGGATACATTGCCTCCCATATCGGAAAAAATGCCTTCAAGGAACGGAGACGCATAACTCAGATCGAGCATGTCAAGGTCCGCACTGACATCGAGCCTTTTCCCTGACGGGACGTAATTGCCGTAAAGCGACAGGCTTTTCTTTCCGTCCAGGTCATTTTCAGCCATGATGTCGAATCTTTTCATGTCGCTGTCCCATGAACTTTTTATGGCGATGTCGCCCATACTTCTGTCCGCTATGCTCGTGCGGTAACTCATCAGGTCAAGCAGGATGCCCCTGCCCTGTCCCGGTGAAGTTATCCTTGCCAGTCCGGAGACGGCTCCCTGAAGGGCGAAATGTTCTCCGATCAGCGGGTTGACGATGGAAAGGTCGAAATTGTCGAGCCTTACGCCGAGAGTGTCCGGCATGGTTTCCGACAAGCCGCCGGATATTGATATGCTTTGCTCCCCGCTATGGAATTCGATGCCCTTTACCGACAAGTCCTTCCCGCTGACAAGGATTTCCGACGGGTAGATGTTCCATTCCCTTGAATTGAGATATACGCTGGACGGCAGAAGCCTGATATCGAATGACGGTCTGTCATCTTCTGTCCTTCCGATGTCGCCTGTTATGACTATTTCCCCTCTGTTTTCAAGGATATCCTGATTGTCGTAGGAGAATTCCAGTCCGATGTGGTTGTTGTCGGCTAGCATCTTGAAACTGTTGTTTTTCATCATGACAGTCGCAAGATAGATGCTCTCGCTCTTCATTTCCCCGGAAATGATTTCCCCCGCATTGTTTATTTCGAAGTCGATATCCTTGATATACTGTTCGTTCATCGCAAGCCTTCCGGATTTTATCCTTCCGTTGAAAAGCCCGTTCCTGTCAAGTGTCAGCCGGATGCTTGTATCTTCCGCTATATACATGCCGGGAGCGAGGAATGACAGCAGGTCCATTGAGTCGGATGTCCTGAACGAGAAGTCATAGTTCATGTTCTCCGGTATCTGCCATCCTGTGCTGAACAGGGCCGGAAGTTCTTTCTTCAACGTTGTCCCGGCCACGTCTCTTATGAATTCCGGAAGAGGGGCGGAGCCTGTGTATGAACCTTCGGCGAAGGAGGACGTCAGCCTCATCCTGTATCTTCCGTTTCCTGTGAAAGACGATATCATGATGTCGCCGATGTCATATTTTCCGGCTGCGTTTTCAAGCGTTATGTCGGCAATGTCTATCTTGCCGAGCATATAGCCGGAAGCGGTTCCGGTGAAGTCCGCATTGGTCTGGAGGCTCATCTGTGACCTCCCCCTCCTGTCTATGTTCAAGGCATTGAGATCCGCATATCCGATGTTGGCGTAGAATCTGTAAAGTGCATTGCTCGTTTTCCCCGAAAGGCTGAATATGCCCTGGAACATGAAATTCAGGTTCGGGTCGTTACAGATGACCTTCCCGTTGAACCGCTCTTCTGACAGGGTTCCTGTCGCGACTATCCCGCTGTAGTCGTAATCGTTGAGGTTGAGCCGTCTGACCCTCAATGAACTGATGGACAGGGAAGGCGTTTCCCCTCCCAGATCCGCCTTCAGCCTTGCCGTCATGGAGCATTCCCTTACGGGGATTTTCCCGTAGACCCTTTTCAGGTCAAGGTCGCTTGTCCGGATGCGTCCCGCAATGGATTTAGGACTCCCTTTGGTAGCGAATCCTGTCATGACAAGACGGGCATCCATATTCCCGATTCCCGAACTTATTTTCCCGTTGACTCCCATTTCGTCAAGGTTCCCGTGCAGGTTTCCGTCGAGAATCAGTTTCTCTCCTTCCGCATATTTCCCGAGATCCTTTACAGAGGTCCCCGTGAGGTTCCGGATCAGGGACGAGAGGGAGGAGGTCGTGAAGGCAAGTCCGGACAGGCTGACCGATGCGTTCAGGTTTCCTGTGTCAGGAAGTCCGGCTATGCGTCCGGATATTTCCCCGGATATGTCCCCGTTTTCAGCGGTGACATGCATTCTGTCGAGGGTCAGATCCGATACGGTGCCGGAGAAGTTGCCGTCCAGGCCCAGGATTGTCGTGTTGTCGGACAGTCCCGGGGCAAAATATCCCAGGGTCTTCATGCCGATGCCGGAAGGGCGGATGGTCCCTTCCAGCCTTACCTTGTCGACGAATTCCGCGAAATCGTCATCGCTTTCATACTTCATGCAGAAATAGGGGATGTCGATATTGCTCCAGTTGTCCGTGAGTTTCAGATTCTCTATCAGGGCCACTCCGTGCCCGGTCCTGGTCTTTCCGGACAGGGATCTGGCTGAATATCCGCTCTTTTCCCGGAATGAAAGTCTGTCCAGTTCTCCTGACATTATCTTCCCGTTCATGCCCAGGTCCCGTCCTTTGATGTTGATGTCCATGACGTCCAGGTCATTCCAGTTGATGCCGCCGGGAGCGTGTCCGTGTGCCCTGGAAGTAAGGTTTTTCATCGTAAACCTTGTGCCTGTCACTTCCACTTCCTTTATGTTGAAGATTTCACGGTCCGTCTTGTTCTTTTTTACCCGGTCTTTCGGGATACGGAACATCCTCGTAAGGTTTGTCGTGAAATCCCCGTCTTCAAGGACAAGATTCATCCTTGCGTTCTGTACCTTTGCGCTGCCCAGCCTGATGCTTTCTCCGGTCAGCCCCTTGAAGGTAAAGCGGGCCGTTATGTATTCCGAATGGAAAAGGGTGTCGGTCGTTTCCGTCCCGTCCTTGACGCAAGGGGATTCGTCAATTACGGTCAATCCTTTTATTATTAATGTGTTGAATGGCTTGATGTGTATCCTGTCGATTGTTATTTCGGCGTCTATTGCCGTTCCTTTAAGCCAGTCGGCGGCCTTGTTGGCAACGAACGTCTGGACGGCGGTGGTCTGGAGAAGCAAAAGAATCAGAGCCAGCAGCAGGACTACTGCCAGAAATACGTATCTGGATATTTTCAGAAATCTTCCTATAAGGCTCAGGCTTTATAATTGTGCAAACTGCAAAAATAATAAAATTATCCGATAAAAAGTCGTATTTTTGCGGCTATGGAAGATATAATATTAGGAATAGAATCATCGTGCGATGACACGTCCGCTGCTGTCATCAGGGATGGATATCTGTTGTCGAATGTCCTGGCCAGCCAGGATGTACACAAGGCGTATGGCGGGGTTATCCCGGAACTGGCATCCAGGGCGCACCAGTTGAACATAGTGCCTGTGGTGAGCCAGGCTATCGACAGGGCCGGTATCACCCCGTCTGACATTACGGCCATTGCCTTTACGCGCGGGCCCGGGCTGCTGGGTTCCCTGCTTGTCGGGACTTCGTTCGCAAAGGGTCTTTCCGTCGCTCTGGACAGGCCTCTGATAGAGGTGAACCATCTGCAGGGGCATATTCTTGCCAACTTCATAAAGCAGTACGACAGCGAGAACAGGCATCCGGAGTTCCCTTATCTATGCCTGCTGGTGTCAGGCGGGAATTCCCAGATTGTCAGGGTCGACAGTCCGCTGGAGTTCGAGATACTGGGACAGACCATAGATGATGCTGTGGGGGAGGCCCTGGACAAATGCTCCAAAATGATGGGACTGGGCTATCCCGGAGGACCTGTAGTGGACAGGCTGGCAAAACTTGGGGATCCGGACAGATTCCATTTCTCCAAGCCTCATGTCCCGGGGCTTGACTACAGTTTCAGCGGGGTCAAGACCTCCCTTCTGTATTTTGTGAGGGACCGGATGGCGGAGGATCCTGATTTCATGGAGAAGAACAAGGAGGATATATGCGCGGGTTTCCAGAGGACTCTGATCGAGATACTCATGGACAAATTCATAAAGGCGGCGAAGCAGACAGGCATCAGGGAGGTGACTATGGGCGGAGGCGTATCTGCGAACAGCGGTCTGAGGAAAGCCCTCACCGAAGAAGGGAAGAAGAGGGGATGGAATGTATATCTGCCTGAATTCAAGTTCACTACCGACAATGCTGCAATGATAGCCATAGCGGGATATTTCCATTATCTTCACGGGGAGAGGACCCCTCTTTCAGTCGCTCCCGTATCGCGGGCGACAGAGATGTAACGGTCTGACTTTCTTATAACAACAAACCGGAAATGAAAGAGATTGAAATGTCGATACCCATAGGCAGGGACCTGACTGACGGGGAAATGCTTTCCGCAGCGGCCAGGGCTCTCGGTGTGGCCCCGGGGAAGGTGTCCCGTTGCAAGGTGCTGCGCCGCTCCATCGATGCACGTAATGATATCGTCTACAGATACCGTATCGCCGCGTATGTTTCAGGAGAGGAATGCCCTGAATACAGGCTGGAGGAATACAGGGATGTGTCTTCCGCGGAGCCTGTGATCATAATAGGGGCCGGTCCTGCAGGCTTGTTCGCCGCACTGAAACTTCTGATGCGCGGATTCAGGCCTGTGATTCTGGAACGGGGGAAGGATGTCCACGGGCGCAAGCCGGATATGGCCGCACTTTCTGTCTCGGGAAAGGTGGACCCGGACTCGAACTATTGTTTCGGGGAGGGAGGGGCCGGCGCATTCTCTGACGGAAAATTGTACACCAGGTCTTCCAAAAGAGGCGACATAAGGGAAGTCCTTCACCAGTTGGTCCTGTTCGGTGCCGATCCTGAGATTCTGGTCGATGCCCATCCGCATATCGGCAGTGACAGGCTGCCTTTGATAGTGGAGAATATCCGTAACTGCATTGTCTCGCACGGCGGGGAATACCATTTCGGGACTAAGGTGACTGATATCGAAAGGAATACGGACGGGAGCATTTCTGTCCGCACGGCCAGTGTTTCGGGAGCGCCGGCGGCAGGTCGCGGTAGTTGTCAGGATTCCGGTGCGGAGCATGAGGACATTTTCCGTGCAAGGAGGGTGATTCTTGCCACAGGACATTCGGCAAGGGATATATACGGACTTTTCGACGGAAAGGGATGGGCTCTGGAGGCAAAGGGTTTTGCATTGGGGGTCAGGGTTGAGCATCCGCAGTCCCTTATAAACAGGATACAGTATCACGGCAGGTACCAGCCGTTCATGCCGACGGCAGAGTATTCTTTCGTCACCCAGGTCAAGGACAGGGGAGTCTTCTCCTTCTGCATGTGCCCCGGGGGGATTCTTGTGCCGTCCGCTACTTCAGACGGTGAAGTGGTATTGAACGGGATGTCCAATTCTGCCCGTAATTCAAGATGGGCGAATGCCGGAGTCGTCGTGAGCGTGGAGCCGGGGGATATGCCGCAGTACGGCCGGTACGGAGCGCTGTCACTCATGCAGTTCCAGAAGGATGTAGAGCAGTCGATGTTCAGGTTTTCCGGTTCATTGAAGGCACCGGCGCAGAGAATGATGGATTTCTGCCGAGGGGTGGAGTCCAGGGATCTTCCTGCCACATCCTACCGTCCGGGAGCGGTTGCGGCCCCTCTTCATGAACTCCTGCCGGAGCATGTTTCGCAGAGGCTCAGACTTGCCTTTCCGGAGACAGGCAACAGGAAACTGAAGGGGTATTATACCAATGATGCCCTTCTTCTCGGGGTGGAGTCGCGCACTTCTTCGCCGGTACGTATCCCACGTGATCCGGAGACTCTTGAATATGTCAGTCTGCCGGGACTTTATCCGTGCGGGGAGGGGGCAGGCTATGCAGGAGGCATAGTCTCGTCAGCCCTCGACGGCATCAACTGTGCGGCCCGTCTGGCGGCAGCCCTGGCAGAATGATACGGCGGATTCATCCGGATGTCCGGAAATACCATAAATGAATTTTTGAAAATTTTCAAACGGATTTTGAAATGAACGGAAATACTGTAGGCCTGACGGTGCTGTCTCTGGTATTCATGCTGATGCCGTCCCTGTGTTTTGCCGAAGTGCCGGATGGCTTGTGTGACAGCACATTGAGAGTGGATTATATTTTTTCAGGAACGGACGATTCCGCCGTGATAGCACTGGACAGGATGTCCTGTTCTCCAGGATGGTACGGGCGCAGGGTGAATATGGACCGGCTCCCTGTACGCGGTAACGGGCAGATTACTATGAGGGACGCCGCCACAGGCAGTATTCTGTACCGTAATTCATTCTCCACCCTGTTCCAGGAATGGCAGACTACAGAGGAGGCGACGAAGGTATGCAGGTCTTTCGAGAACGTGTATCTTTTGCCGATGCCTTCGCGAAAGGCGGAGATAACGGTAGAACTTTTTGATGTCAAGGGCAGGAGTACGGCATCCCTTATCCATAGCGTTGATCCTTCCGACATCCTTATCAGATATTCCGCCGCTGCCGGTGAATCCTGTGCCGCAGCCGGATCTGGGGTTGAAGGTGAAGTCAGTGGTGGTCCGGCCGCTCCCCACCGTTATCTGTATGCCGGGGGCTCTCCGAAAGAGTGTATAGATGTGGCTATTGTGGCTGAAGGATATACATCCGGGGAGACAGACCTTTTCTATGCAGACGCACAGGCTGCGGCGGATGCCCTTTTCTCACATGAGCCTTTCGACAGGTACAGGGACAGGTTCAATGTCGTTGCCGTGGCCCTGCCTTCGGCCGACAGCGGGGTGAGCGTCCCTCTCAGGGGGGAATGGAAGGATACGCCTCTGCATTCCCATTTCAGTACGTTCTATATGGACAGGTACCTTACTACACTCAACCTGAAAGATCTGCACGATGCCCTTGCCGGAATTCCGTATGAGCATATCATCATCCTTGCCAATACCGATGTCTATGGAGGCGGGGGCATATACAATTCCTATACATTGACGACGGCACATCACAGCCAGTTCAGGCCTGTCGTGGTCCATGAGTTCGGCCACAGTTTCGGAGCCCTGGCGGATGAGTATTATTATGATGACATGTATGTTGAATACTATTATCCGGATGTGGAGCCGTGGGAGCAAAATATTACTACCCTGCATGATTTCGGCGTCAAGTGGGAGAATCTTGTCGAGGAGGGGACTCCGGTGCCTACACCTGCGACTCCTGACAATCTCAACCGGATCGGTGTCTATGAAGGTGCGGGTTATCAGTCCAGGGGGGTCTACCGCGGCTATCAGCAGTGCCGTATGCTCGACAACAAGTCCGAATCCTTCTGTCCGGTGTGCAGGCAGGCTCTGGAACGGATGATCCTTTTCTATCTTGAATAAGGGATCTATGGAGACACCGGATTCTTCACTTTGTTCAGAATGACAGTGTAGAAGATTCTTCACTTCGTTCAGAATGACAGCGTAGTAAACGGGGGTAATGTGGACTTGGGGATACGAAAAAAGGGTAAGCTTGATACATCGCACCGCTACAACCGCCTACCCTTGCTACCTTCCGGTCCTGGGGGATTCAGCAGGAGCTGGTCGTGTATGACTTACCCGTTGCAAAGGTATGTCAAATTTTCTTATCGGCAAAATATATTTGCGGTTTCGTGAATATCCGGATTATTTTTCGAGACTGTCGAAGATAAGAGGCAAAAGGTTATCGACCCGGGAAAATTTCCAGATCTTCTCCGCGCCTACCAGCAGGATAGAGATAGGATGGCCTCCACGGGTCTGATATTCTGCCATCACCTGACGGCAGGCACCGCACGGGGTCGCCGGCTCGGAGCATAGAGTCCCGCCGGACACCGCCGCTATTGCGATGGTCTGCATCGGCGTATCCGGATACTCGGCTGCAGCGTGGAACATGGCGGTCCGTTCCGCACACAGCCCCGAAGGATAGGCGATGTTTTCCTGGTTTGCTCCGGTGACGATTGTGCCGTCATCCAGCCTTACGGCCGCGCCTACGTGGAATCCGGAATAAGGTGCGTAGGAATTCCGTGTGGCTTCTATGGCTCTGGCGGCGAGGTCCCTGTCTTCAGCGGACAGTTCCCCGAGACTGCCGTATTCCAGGTAGGTTATGTCTATCTGTCTTTTGTCCATGGCTTTATGTTGTGTTACGCTTTACTGTACCCTGGTCCCGCTTCTGCGGTTTCAGGAATCATCTGAACCTGCCGGTTGTTATGGAAGCGGAACTTGACTATATTTGCAGTTGCAATCCCAACAAAGATAGAAAAATAAAATGGAATCCGGCAGGTATGGAGAATAAGAATATAAAGGTGTGCATAGGATTGAGCGGGGGAGTGGACTCAAGTGTCGCGGCCTTGCTCCTCAAGCGTAAGGGCTATGATGTATTCGCCCTTTTCATGCAGAACTGGAATGATGCATCCACCACTCTGCACGGGGACTGCGAGTGGGAAGAGGACAGGTTTGTCGCGGAAATGGTGGCAAGGAAGATTGGCATACCGTTCTATTTCGTGGACCTTAGCAAGGAATACCGCAAGAGGGTGGTGGACTACATGTTCGATGAATATTCCCGCGGACGTACCCCTAATCCTGATGTGCTGTGCAACAGGGAGATAAAGTTCGATGCATTCCTGAAATGCGCGGAGGGACTAGGTGCGGATATGGTCGCGACAGGGCATTACTGCCGAAAGGAAGAGGCTGCGGGAAGCGATGGCAGGCCGCTGACTGATGCTGAAGGGAAGCCGGTCTACAGGCTTCTTGCCGGTTCGGATCCCAACAAGGATCAGAGTTATTTCCTGTGCCAGTTGAAACAGGACCAACTTTCAAAGGCGCTTTTCCCCATAGGAGACATCATCAAGCCGGAAGTCAGGCGTCTTGCCCGCGAGGCGGATCTTCCATCCGCGGACAAGAAGGATTC
>CALVAE010000139.1 GCA_944325465.1 uncultured Bacteroidales bacterium
TTTAAGTTGAATTTGGACAAGCAGTCGGAAGTTCCGCAATGGACACTGCCTCCAGCAAACAGTTAAATTTATGCCAAGATCGGTTAATTCAGTTGCCTCAAGGGCACGCCGCAAGAAGATCCTTAAAAGGACCCGTGGTTATTTTCTTTCAAGAAGAAACGTATGGACGGTAGCGAAGAATACCTACGAAAAAGGTCTTACCTATGCCTACCGTGACCGCAAGACGAAAAAACGTGTATTCCGTGCGCTCTGGATACAGCGAATCAATGCTGCAGCCCGCCAGTACGGTATGACCTATTCACAGTTCATGGGCAGGATCGCCAAGAACAACATAGGTCTTAACCGCAAGGTGCTCGCAGACCTCGCAATGAACAATCCTACCGCGTTTGAAGCGATAGTGAACTCTGTAAAATAGTCGCTCCCCGAGGATGAATCTGAAGGAATTATACCATAACAGGTGGGTAAGGTTCGGGTTCTGGGCCTTGCTTTATCTGCTGTGGGTGATATGGCTGGGAAATTACTGGTGGCTTCTCGGACTTGTCGTCATCTTCGACCATCACATTACCCGCAAGGTAAAGTGGCTGTTCTGGAAGAAAGAGTACAAGGAAGGGGAGAAGCGGAATGTCATTCTGGACTGGGTGGATGCAATCATCTTCGCCGTGGTTGTCGTGACATTCATCAACATTTTCTTTTTCCAGGCCTTCAAGATTCCTTCTTCATCGATGGAGAGTTCGTTGCTTACAGGCGACCATCTTTTCGTCAGCAAACTCTCGTATGGACCGAGGGTTCCCCAGACCCCTCTGACAGTCCCTTTCACCCATAACGTGCTTCCCGGAGGAGGAGAGTCCTACTCAACCCTTATCCAGAACAAGTACAGAAGGCTCAAGGGATTCGGCCATGTGGAACGCGGGGATTATGTCGTATTCGGTTTCCCGAACGGGGATACGGTCCTGACGAAGGCTCCTGCAGATGACTACTACATGCAGTGCAGGATCAACGGACGCGAAAATGCAATCCGCAATTACGGTCCGATCAAGGTCCGTCCGATGGACAAGAAGGACCATTATGTCAAAAGATGCGTTGCCGTAGCGGGAGATACCCTGCAGATTATCAACGGCAGAATCCATATCAACGGCCGGCCCCAGGAAGTGTGGGAAGGCGTCCAGAGCAGTTATACCGTGATAACCGACGGTCAGAGGATAAACTCCAAGAACCTCGAACGGATGGGAATCAATACCGGTGAACTCTGGTACAATACGGAAATGCCGGGATATCCGGCCATGCCGCTGACGGCACGGATGCTGGAGACAGTAAAGGGATTTTCCAACGTCGTTTCGGTAGAGGAAAACGTGGATGTCTACCCGCCCGACTACCCGGATTCATATCTGATGATTTTCCCGTTTGCCGAGAATTTCAGGTGGACAAGGGACAATTACGGACCGATATGGATTCCGCAGAAAGGAGTGACAGTCGGTCTGTCGGTGGAAAACCTGCCTCTTTACGAGCGCATTATCAGGGATTACGAGCATAATTCCCTGGAAGTGAAGACTGACGGGACAATCCTGATAAACGGAGAGGAAGCGACGGACTATACATTCCGGCAGGACTATTATTTTATGATGGGGGACAACAGACACAATTCTCTGGATTCCCGTTACTGGGGATTCGTTCCGGAAGACCATATTGTAGGGAAGCCTGCAGTGATATGGTTCTCGGTCGACAGAAACAGGTCATTCCCCGCCAACATCAGATGGAACAGGCTGTTCAAATTCGTTTAGTTTGTTTGTTTTTTAGAAATATTTACGCGATATTTGCAGCCCGCTTATTTTGAAATAATTAAAAAGTACATACAATGGCAAAAGTTTGTCAAATAACAGGTAGGAAGAGAATGGTGGGAAACAATGTCTCCCATTCCAAGAGACGCACAAAGCGTATTTTCGCCCTGAACCTCAAGACCAAGAAGTTCTGGTCAGAAGCGGAGCAGAGGTTCATCACACTGAAGGTATCCTGCAAGGGAATGAAGACTATCGCGAAGAACGGAGTCGATGCCGCTGTCAGGGAGGCCCAGAAGAACGGATATATTAACCTTGTTTAATTTTCATCATCATGGCAAAGAAAGCAAAAGGTAACAGGGTGCAGGTCATCCTTGAGTGCACCGAGCAGAGAGAAAGCGGTGTACCGGGCATGTCCAGATACATTACAACCAAGAACAAGAAGAACACGACCGAGCGTCTTGAGCGCAGGAAATACAATCCGTACCTCAAGAGAGTCACGGTTCATCGCGAGATCAAATAAAGGAATTGAATTATGGCAAAGAAAGCAGTCGCAACCTTCAGCGCCAAGTCAGGCGCCAAGAGCATGGTAAAATGCATCCGTATGGACAGGTCGCCGAAGACCGGTGCGTATGCATTCAAGGAGGAACTTGTCGAGGCTGACAAGGTAAAGGATTTCTTCGCAAAGAAATAGTTCCTTGGGTATATTTGATAAAGGAGTAGCGAAGACGAAACGGAGTTTCTTCGAACGTCTGTCGAGGGTCGTGGTCGGCAAATCAAAGGTCGACGACGACCTTCTTGACAATATTGAGGAGGCTCTCATCGCTTCAGATATGGGAGTGGATACCACTCTCAAGATTGTTGACGCCCTGCAGGACAGGGTCGAGAGGGACAGGTATGTCTCTCTGGCGGAACTCACGGAGATGCTCCGTGAAGAGATTGCGGCCCTTCTTGATGTTAGTGAGGATGAGACCGGCGGTGACGAAACGCTCCCGTTCGATTTCTCGAAGAAGCCCTATGTCATTCTCGTAGTGGGAGTCAACGGTGTCGGCAAGACGACGACCATCGGCAAACTGGCCTCCAGACTGAAGTCCCAGGGTAAAAAGGTCATTCTCGGAGCGGCCGATACTTTCAGGGCCGCGGCAGTGGACCAGCTTACGATCTGGGCTGAACGGGCCGGAGTGGATATCGTAAAGCAGGGAATGGGAGCGGATCCCGCTTCCGTGGCATACGATACGGTGCGTTCGGCAGTGGCGAAGGGAGCCGATGTCGCGATAATAGATACGGCCGGCAGACTGCATAACAGGATTGACCTCATGAACGAACTTACCAAGATCCGGAATGTCATGAGAAAGGTCATTCCTGACGCTCCCCACGATGTCCTGCTTGTCCTGGACGGTTCCACCGGACAGAATGCGTTCCAGCAGGCCAGGGAGTTCTCAAGGGCCACGGATGTGACGGCTCTTGCGGTCACCAAACTGGACGGCTCGGCCAAGGGTGGAGTCGTCATCGGCATAGTGGACCAGTTCAGGATTCCTATTAAATTCATAGGAATAGGAGAAGGAACGGACGATCTGAAGGTCTTCAACAAGAGGGAGTTTGTCAATGCCCTTTTCTCGGAAGACGATTTCAGGAAATAAGGACGGAAAAGGGTCCTTTCAAACCGTAAACGGAATCGGAAATTCCGTTTATATTTGAAACTCAATAAATAAAAATGCCCTCTGTATTGTTACGGGGGCATTTTTTTCTTCTTGGTTTTCTTGTTTTTCTTGATTCTGATAACTAACTTTGATAGCAAGTAACCATAACGAAAAGAACTGAATACCCGAAATATTTTTCGTATTACATATTATTAACAACTAAATTTGACTAGCCTATGGTCAGAAAAATCTTTTTAACGATTTTCTGCGCACTTGTGGCTACCTGTCTTTTTGCACAGGAAGATGAGGTCAATGTGCGTGGCCGTATCGTTGACGAAAACGGCGAACCTGCAATCGGAGCAGCGGTGATAGTATCGGGGGCTGATAATGTGGGAGTCGTGACTGATGTCGACGGAAATTTTTCTTTGACTGCCCCTAAGGGGGGGACTCTTATCGTATCCTATCTGGGATATCAGATGCAGGAGGTACGGGTGGCTCCTGTAGTCAATGTGGAACTGGTGCCGGATTCCGAGGCCCTTGATGCGGCCGTGGTCTCGACCGGTATGAATGACATTGACAGACGCCTTTTCACGGGTGCATCCAACAAACTGGACGCCGATGAAATGATGTTGAGCGGTGTTGCTGATATCAGCCGTTCACTTGAAGGACGTGCGGCCGGTGTGTCCGTGCAGAATGTGTCTTCCACTTTCGGTACCGCACCGAAGATCAGGGTGCGCGGTGCCACTTCCATTCTGGGAAATTCCAAGCCTCTATGGGTGGTTGACGGTGTCATCATTGAAGATGTGACCGAAGTCAACACCGATGAACTGTCATCCGGAGATGCCGTGACGATGATCAGTTCTGCGATAGCCGGCCTTAACTCCGATGATATAGAGAGTATCAATATTCTTAAGGACGGATCGGCTACATCAATATACGGAGCGAAGGCTATGGCGGGCGTGATTGTCATCACGACCAAGAAAGGACGCCCGGGTTCCGCCAGAATCAATTATACCGGTGAGTTCACTATGCGTCTCAAGCCGTCCTACAGGGATTACAATGTGATGAATTCCCAGGATCAGATCAGTGTCTACCAGGAAATGGCCGACAAGGGGTTCCTCAATCTTGCCGAAACCCTCAGAAGCAGCGAGTACGGAGTGTACGGAAAGATGTACGAACTTATCAATACTTATAATGAGACTACCGGCCAGTTCGGTCTGCCGTACACGCAGGATGCCATGAACGCATATCTGCGTGACGCCGAGTACCGTAATACGGACTGGTTCGACCTGCTGTTCAAGGAGTCGATAATGATGAACCATTCCGTGAGCGTTTCTCTGGGAAGCGAGAGGGCATCGTCCTACATCTCATTGAGCGTGATGAATGATCCGGGCTGGTACGAGCGCAGTTCGGTGGAGCGCTATACCTTCAACGCCAATACCACCTTCAAGATTCTGGACAACCTGAGTTTCACTCTCCTTGCCAATGGAAGTTACCGCCGTCAGGAGGCGCCGGGAACCTTGAGCCAGGATGTGGATGCCGTGTTCGGTGAGGTCAACAGGGATTTCGACATCAACCCGTTCAGTTTTGCAATGAATACCTCGCGTACAATGTCCCCGTATGAGGATTATGTACGTAACTACACTTCATTCAACATTTTCGAGGAACTGGAAAACAACTATATGGATATCAATGCCACTGATCTCCGTTTCCAGGGCGAACTGAAGTGGACTATCGTACCGGGTCTGGATTTCAATTCCCTTGCGTCATTCCGGTACAACCAGACTTCGATGCAGCATCACATAAAGGACCAGTCCAACCAGGCAAGGGCCTATAGGGAGATGTCCGATGCGGTCATCCAGCAGAACAACCCGTTCCTGTATGATGACCCTGACCAGTTGAACCAGTTGCCTGTGACAATCCTTCCGAACGGTGGTATTTTCGAGAAGAGGGAGTACCGTTCTCCGAGTTATACCATCCGTAATACCCTGACCTGGAACCACGAGTTCAACCAGACACATCTTGTGAACCTTTACGGTGGTATGGAAATCACGCAGGTAAGACGGTCCAATGACTGGTTCAGAGGCTGGGGCATGCAGTATGACCAGGGAGAGAGGGCTTTCTTCAATTATCTTGCTTTCAAGAGGGCTTCCGAACAGGGAGAGGATTATTTCACCCTCGAGAACACGGTCCGCAAGACAGCCGCTTTCTTCGCCATGGCAAGTTATTCCTATAAGGGCCGCTACTCCCTTAACGGAACATTCAGATATGAGGGTACCAACCGTCTCGGCCGTTCCCGCGAAGCGCGCTGGCTGCCTACATGGAACGTCGGAGCGGCATGGAACGTGCATGAGGAGGATTTCTTCAGGAACATGAATTCCAATGCCCTGTCCCACCTTACTTTCAGGGCCTCCTATTCCCTGACTGCTGATGCCGGTCCTGACTGGATTTCAAATGCCACTGCCATTATAGAGAGTTACAACACCTCGTTCCGTCCTTCTGCCGACAGTAACGAGACAGGACTCCAGATAAGCATGCTGGGCAACAGTGAACTGACATACGAGAAGAAGCACGAACTCAATGTCGGCCTTTCTGCAGGATTCGTCAACAACAGGATCAATCTTGAATTTGATGCATACTGGAGGAACAACTTCGACCTTCTCGGCCGTACCAACACTGCGGGTGTCGGCGGCGAAGTCTGGAAATATGCGAATGTGGCCGACATGAAATCCAACGGTATAGAGTTCACCCTCTCCACAAGGAATATCGAGGCGAGAAATTTCAGGTGGACAACCGACCTTACCTTCTCCTGGAGCGAGCAGAAGATTACCAATCTTTCGACTGACGCGAATACCATGAATCTCGTGTCCGGTACTGGTTACAACCTTGAAGGCTATGCTCCGTATTCCCTCTTCTCGATTCCGTTTATAGGGCTTGATTCGGAAGGTTTCCCAGTATTCGAATACGGCGGACAGACGTATGACAAGAGCAATTACGGTAACCTTGATTTCCAGGATACGGAACTTGAGGTCCTGAATACCCTGAAATATGAAGGCCCTACCGACCCTATCTATACCGGAGGTTTCGGAAACACCTTCACATGGAAGAACTTCCGCCTGAACATCTTCATGACCTACGGATTCGGCAATGTAATCAGGCTCAATCAGATCTTCAAGTCCGAATATTCTGATTTCTATGCCATGTCGGGAGAGTTCAAGAACCGTTGGACGGTTTCCGGAGACGAGAAGACGACCAATGTGCCTGTGATAGCAAGTACGCGTCAGATCCAGGAATACGGTTCGTCAGAACTCCGTACCGGATATAACCTGTACAACTATTCATCGGCAAGGGTTGCGAAGGGTGACTTCATCCGTATGAAGGAGATATCGCTTACCTATTCATTCCCTAAGGCTTTGATCAGCAAGGCGAAGTTTGATAACCTGTCACTGAAGTTGCAGGTGACCAACCCGTTCCTTATCTATTCAGACAAGGCTCTGGGCGGTCAGGATCCGGAATATTATTTCTCCGGCGGAGTATCGTCTCCTCTTGCACGTCAGTTCACCTTTACCCTTAAGTTCGGATTCTAAACCATAGTTGGATATGAAAGTGATTAATACAATATACAGGGTGGCATTGTTTTCAGTGCTTGTCCTTCCCGTCCTGTCCTGCAACAAGTTTCTGGATGAGATGCCGGACAGCCGTACCGAACTCGATACTCCGGAAAAGATTTCCCAGATCCTGGTATCGGCCTATACTGACCTCCTTCCGGTAACTTTGCAGGAACTCCGTTCGGACAATGTCGTCGATTACGGGAATGACATTGATGTCTACCAGGCTATCTTCGATCAGGTGTACCGTTGCATCGATGTGACCGGAGAGTCCTTCGATTCCCCTACGGAGATGTGGAACAGGGCGTATGGCGCCATCGCGTCTGCCAACCATGCCCTTCAGGCTATCGAGGACATGGGTAATCCGGAAAGTCTCAATCCGCAGAAAGGTGAGGCTCTTCTTTGCCGTGCATACGGACATTTCATTATCGTGAATACCTTCTGCCAGGCCTACAATGCGGAGTCAAGCACATCCGATCTCGGCATTCCTTACGTAACCGAACCGGAGACAGTCGTATATGTGGACTATACCAGAGGAACCGTTGCCGATGTCTATGAAAAGATAGCCGAAGATATCGAAGCGGGTTATCCTTTGATAGACGACACCGCCTATGACCAGGTAAAATGGCATTTCAATTCATCGGCAGCCGCTGCTTTCGCAGCCCAGTTCTATCTCTATTACGGTGATTATGAGAAATCCATAGCCTATGCCACGGCAGCTATCGGTGAGGATCCTACAGGAGTATTCCGCGACTGGTCTCTCTACACTGGAACATCGGTGGAAGAATATGCAAACACCTTCGTGTCTACCGAAGAGGCGGCCAATTTCATGCTTCAGAGTTCCAATTCGTTGTTCGCAAGATATCGGGCGGGCCGTTATATCGTGACCCAGCAGCATCTGCAGAACAATATCTTCAGCATGACGCCATGGGGAAACGTGGACGCTACCGATTACGGAACTACCTATTATACCATGTCAAGGTCGTATTTCTCCCCTAAATTCAACGAGTATTTCATCTATTCCGACATAGTGGCAGGTATCGGACAGCCTTATATCGTGTATGTCGTATTCTCTTCCGAGAAGACGATGATCGACAGGGCAGAGGCGAATGTACTGGCAGGGAACTATGAGGCCGCCGCCCGTGACCTGAACTATTTCTACGCCAGTCTCGGACTGACAGGCAGCCGTACCGTAGAGCAGATTTCGGATTTCTATGCGGATCCGGAGAGTGAGGATGATGATCTGTACAACATCCTTACCCTTGCACCTAAAGGGATGACACTGACGGAAGGAACGGAGGTCAATATGATCAGGGCCTGCCTCCACGCAAGGAGGATAATGACCGTCCACGAAGGGACGCGCCTGCAGGATCTGAAACGCTACGGAGTCGCCTATACCCATGAGATAGACGGTGAGGCTCCTGTCAATCTGCAGCCATACGATCCCCGTCTTGCAGTGCAGTTGCCGCAGGCAGTGACGTCCTTCCTGGAACCTAATCCTACAGAATAAGAGTAAGAATCCGACAAAGCAAATCAGTATATGAAAAGAGTATTAACATATATTTTCCTGGCTGTTTCCGCTGTCGTCGCAGTGTCATCCTGCTACAAGGATGAACTCAGTCCGACAAGCGTCATAATGGATTCTGTCAATCCTGAAACCGATTTTGACAGATGGCTGAACGAGAATTTTCTTCTGCCGTACAACATAAATTTCATCTACCGTTACGAGGATATAGAAAGCGACATGGAATATGATCTCGTGCCGGCTGACGAAACCTGTGCGCGGATTCTTGCCAAACTGGTCAAGTTCCTGTGGCTGGATCCGTACACCGAAGTCTCCAACGCCAATTTCATGAGGCAGAACTCTCCGCGCGTGATGCCTGTGATAGGGTCCGGAGCATACAATACCAACAATACCCTTACTCTCGGAACGGCCGAAGGCGGTCTCAAGATCACGTTTTATGTGACCAACTGGCTCGTTTCCCGGAATTACATCACCATCAACTACGATAACGGTGTCGATGAGACGGAAGGGTATTCCGTGACCATAAACAGTATGGATGACATCAACTTTTATTTCCTTCATACCGCCCATCACGAGTTCGGACACATTCTCAACCAGAACAAGGCGTATCCTACAGACTTCAATCTGATTTCCCAGGACCAGTATGTCGCACAGTGGAACACGCTTTCCGACAGTGAAGCCCTGCAGATGGGATTCATCAGTGCGTATGCATCCAGCCAGCCTGGCGAAGACTTTGTGGAGATACTGTCTTACTATATCACTTCATCCGACGAGGAATGGAATGCCAGACTGGACGTTGCCGGTACTTCCGGAGCCGATATCATCGAAAGGAAACTCAATATAGTGAAGAACTATATGGCGGATTCCTGGAATATCGATCTGGACGAACTCCGTTCTGTCCTTGCCAGAAGGTATGAAGAGGTGGAGAGCATAGACTGGTCGGATTTTTAGAATTGAGGAGGAATTGTCATGAAAAAAGTATTTCTTATATCAGCGGCCGTTGTTATGGCCTTGTCCACGGTGTCGTGTGTCAATGAGATAGAGGATGTTTTCCCGGAATCTTCATCCGTACGTCTTTCCCAGAGGGAGAGGGAGTGCCTTGATCTTCTTCTGTCTTCTCCTCAGGGCTGGCTTATCCAGTATTATCCTGCCAGTACGAGGGAATTCGGCGGATGTACCTTTGCCGCTGTCTTCAATGACGACGGCAGTGTGACCGTAGCCTCCGAGCAGGCAGCAGATGCCTCCGTAACCGTTACGAGCCATTATTCGATCAATACTTCGAGCAGCGTTGTCCTTACTTTCGATACGTACAACAGTTATATCCATGCCTGGTCGGATCCTGACATCTACGGTCAGAATTACTTTGACGGTGATTTCGAGTTCGCGTT
>CALVAE010000140.1 GCA_944325465.1 uncultured Bacteroidales bacterium
TCCCCGGAGCACATCATACTGAAAGAAATCCGGCTTCCGGCAGCCTTCCGGCACCCCGATGTCCTGGGATGAAGCCACGGAGAGAGCCTCGGAAGAAATGTCAACTCCGGAAATCCTCGCCCCTGGAAAGGCACAGGCAAGAGTCCACGCTATGCAGCCGGAGCCTGTACAAAGATCGATGATCTCGAACCCGGGTCTTGCAGGGACCGCCTCTATCAGTATTCCGCAAAGCTGTTCCGTTTCAGGCCGCGGGATCAACACGTCAGGAGTCACCCTGAACTGTCTTCCGCAGAAATACGCATAACCGAGAACATACTGCAACGGTTCTCCTGCTGCAAGCCGTCTTCCGGCATCCTGCAACTCCCGAAGCCTGTTCTCCGGCACTTCCATTGCCGGCTCCAGAACATGCGCATACGCCGGGACATGCAGCATCTCTTCGCACAGACGGGAGACTATGGCCTTTGCCTCTTCTTCAGGATAAAGGGGGACAAGGGATTTTCTGGCCGAAGAAATGAAATCCTTGAGCAACATCCCCTATGAATTCTCTATGATTGAGGTAAGGAAGTCAGTCATGTCAAGGCCCGCAGTCCTTACCATTTTAGGGACAAGCGACGCGGCCGTCATTCCCGGAACCGTATTTATCTCCAGAAAATACAATCCGTCCTCAGCGAGGATATAGTCCATCCTGACACAACCGGAACATCCGAGCCTGCGGTATATCCTTACGGAAGCCTCCTGGACCATTGCCGTCTCTTCGGCTGAAAGTGCGGCAGGACATACCTCGTTGCTCTTGCCCAGATATTTCGCCTCGTAATCAAAATACTCGTTATCGGTAATGATCTCTATGACAGGCAGAGCGACAGGGGTATCCCCAGGCTTGTACACCGCACAGGTCAGTTCCCTGCCTGAAATCGCCCTCTCCGCTATTACCGTATTGCCTTCATCGAAAGCCGCTGCGACTGCCGGCATGAAATCTTCCGCCTTCTTTACCTTTGTAACACCGAAACTGCTTCCTCCGTCGGTAGGCTTGACAAACATGGGAAGACCGAGTTCCGCCACAGCCCGCTCCGCCAGCCCGTCCTGACTGTCGCCTTTCCGTATGAAAATTTCTTCCGCGCATTTTACACAATCAAGCCCTTTCAGATAATTCTTGCAGGAAAACTTGTCAAAGGAAATGGCGGAAACGAACGCACTGCAACTGCTCTTGGGGATACCGAGCATTTCCAGATAGCCCTGCATCAGGCCGTTCTCCCCCGGAGTCCCGTGCTGCATTATATAGGCATAGTCGAACTTCACTTTCTCTCCCGCCACACATACGGAAAAATCCGTCTTGTCTATCTGCGGACGCTCGCTTTCCGGCAAAATCACCCTCATCGAGTTCTTCCGGCGGTATGCCACCAGAGTCCAGTCCCCGAACCGGGCGAAAATCTCATATACGTCATACCTGCTTCCGTCAATGCGGGAAGCCACGAATTCCCCGCTCCTGCAGGAGATTTCCCATTCAGATGAATCGCAGCCATAGATGACTGCGATACTGTTGTATCTATTCATATTTTCCAGTTTGGTTTTTCTTTGGCAGATCCTTCGCTACGCTCAGGATGACAAGAATGAAAAGGATGGCAAAGCGGCGACTATTCGAAGAAATAGTCTCCGGACATCTGCTCCGTCTGTCTGGCATCATTGTCACTGCCGTCACAGTCAAAATTGAGATGCATCCCTGCGGGAGCCACGAACCTGTCATCTTCCGATATTCCCAAAGTGCCGTCAGCCAGCACCTTCTTCATGAATATCCCCCATATCGGCAGGGCCATGTTGGAACCGCCGCCCAGGGCAAGTGACTCGAAGTGGATCTGCCTGTCCTCGGCACCTACCCATGCCCCGCCCATGATCGTTGGGGTATAGCCTATGAACCATCCGTCAGCCTGGTCGTTTGTGGTACCTGTCTTCCCGGCCATTTCCCCCTTCAGACCGTATTTGACCCTAAGTCTTATGGCAGTTCCGTTATTCACCACTCCCTGCATGAGATTGGCCATCAGATAAGCGGTCTGCTCGCTTATGGCCTCACGCTTGCGGTTGCTGAACTCGCCTATCACATTTCCCATGCTGTCTTCGATTCTGGTGACGAAAAGAGGCTCGATATACACGCCTCTGGACGGGAAGGTATTGTATGCCGCTATCATTTCGTAAGGAGAAAGGTCGCATGACCCCACACACAGGGAAGGGACCTCGGGAAGATAACTTCCGATGCCCATCTTCCTCATCATCTCTATCATCGCCGCCGGCCCGAACTGTTTCATGAGATAGGCCGAAATGTTGTTAGAACTCTTGGTCAGGCCCCATTTCAATGTCACGGTCTGCCCTATCCATTCGTCCCTGTCGGTACTCTTCGGTGTCCAGGTATCCTCCGGCTTGTCCCCGACTATGAAGGTCTGGGGAACATTCATCACCTCGTCACATGGAGACATGCCCTCCTGCATGGCAAGGGTGTACAGGAACGGCTTGATGGTAGAGCCTACCTGACGTTTGCCCTGACGCAGGTTGTCGTATTTGAAATAACGGTAATTCGGGCCTCCGACATAGGCCTTGACATGGCCGGTCACAGGTTCAAGCACCATGAACCCTGCCCGGAGGAAGGACTTGTAATACCTGATGGAATCATTCGGAGTCATGACCGTATCCACATAGCCCTTGCTGTTCCATGCAAAGACCCTCATCCTGGTCTTCTCGTTGAAACTTTTCTCTATTTCCTGGTCGGATGCGCCGTCTGCCTTCATCATCCTGTAACGGTCGCTCCAGCGGCGGGCCTGCTTCATCAGCATATCCACCGTAGCCCGGTCCACTCCCCTTGCGAAAGGCTTGTCCGGTTTCCATCTCATGTCTCTCCAGAAGGCTTTCTGAAGGTCCTTGCCAAGATGCTCTGCCACAGCCTCTTCGGCATATTTCTGCATCCGGTAGTTGATGGTGGTGTATATCTTCAGCCCGTCCTTGTCAAGATTGTATCTGGAGCCGTCAGCCTTGAAATTCTTGTTAAGCCAACCGTAAAGGTCATTATCGGCCCACTGCAGGGAATCCACCCTGTAATCCTCATACTGGGCATACGAAGACCTTTTCGGTTCCTTTGCATTCATCGTCCGGCGGAGCATGTCCCTGAAATACGGGGCGATTCCCGCATTGTGGTCCATCATCTGGTAGGACAATGAAATGGGAATCTGACAGATGGAATCACGTTCTTCCTTCGTCAGGTATCCCGCCTTTTCCATCTGGCCTATCACGAAATTCCTGCGCTGCAGGGCCTTGTCCGGATTCAGCACCGGATTGTAACGGGTAGGCTTGTTGACCATACCCACAAGCATCGCGCTCTCCTCGACGGTCAGGTCCCCGGGATTCTTCCCGAAAAAGGTCTTTGAAGCGGCCTGGATACCATAGGCATTGCTGCCGAAGAAGATGGCATTCATATACATGTCCATTATCTCCTCCTTGGTATAGTTGCGCTCCAGTTTGACTGCGGTAATCCATTCCTTCAACTTTATCCATACCATCTTCATCTGGCGTCCCCCCGGAATCCTGCTGCTCACGTCCTCCCTCGGGTACAGGGTCTTGGCCAACTGCTGGGTAATGGTACTTCCGCCTCCCTGTCCGCTATCACCCATCAGAAGGGTCTTGAACAGGACTCTTCCAAGACTTATGAAATCAATGCCGGAATGCTTGTAGAAACGTACGTCTTCCGTAGCGATAGCCGCTTCCACCAGATTCGGGGAAAGGTCATCGTAACTGACATACGACCTGTTCTCTATATGGAATGTCGTGAGGACCTCTCCGTCCTCCGCTATGACCTGGGTTGCCAGTTTGCTGTCGGGGTTTTCCAGTTCTTCGAAAGAAGGTATGTCAGCAAAAGCCCATACCAGAAGAATCAGCAGGACAAACAGGGATACCGGGACCGTAACCACTATCCAGAACCACCTGATTATCCTTTTTCTTGTAATGTCTTTCATTGTCCGTCCGTTTTCTTCAAATCTGCAAAAATAGGAAAAAAGTAGTAATTTTGCAGACTATGACGGTGAATTCGGATATCATAATCTTACATACGACAAAGTTCGGAGAGAATTCGCTCATACTCCATACCATAAGCCGGGAATACGGCAGAAAAGGTTTTCTGGCAAAGGGAGTGGGGAAAAGGTTCCCTGCCTCGTTCTTCCTTCCGATGAATGTGCTGGAAGCGGACATATCGGAAAATTCCAGGTCTTCCTTGTTCTCCGTCAGAAGCCTGGCTCCCAAATACGCCCTCCTGGGCATCCGCGACAGCATTCTCAAGAACTCCATAACGATGTTCATCAGCGAGGTCCTGTACAGGATAATAAAGGAAGGAGCAAACGAGGAAGGCCTTTTTGAATGGTGCGAACATCAGATTCTGCTTCTGGACAGGATGGAAGGCGACTTCAGCAATTTCCACATCCGCTTTCTGCTTGAACTTTCGGTCATCCTCGGTTTTTCTCCGGACAGCCGTGACATCAGACCGTTTGCCGGCGACCGGGCGGAAATCATGGACCGGTTCCTGAAAAGTCCGTTCGAGGAAGCGATGCTCATTCCCCTGTCCGGCAAGGTCCGGAACGAACTTGCAGAAATCCTGCTACGGTATATAGAATTCCACAGCGAATCTTCAGTCAACATCAGATCGCTGAAAGTATTGCGGGAACTGTTCGGATAACCTGGCTGACCGGACGGTCAACGGTACTTGGTCTCGTCCTCAAGCATCCCCAGATAGGAAGAATACCGCTCGTAACTTATCGTGCCCTCCTCCACGGCAGCCTTTACCGCGCAACCCGGTTCGTGCGTATGGGTACACGGCGTGAACCGGCAGTTTTCCGAAGCCCTGAGCATCTCCGGGAAATATGCCGCGATTTCCTCCCTTCTGAGATCGACAAGCCCGAAGCCCCTTATACCAGGAGTATCAATGATGAACCCTCCGGAAGCCAGACGGTACATTTCATAGAAGGTAGTGGTGTGCCTGCCTTGCAGGTGGGCGTCCGAGATTTCCCCTACCCTGGGATCAAGGGAAGGGTCAAGAGCCTTTATCAGGGAAGATTTCCCGACTCCGGATACACCGGAGAACAATGATACGGAATCCTTGCAGCATTCCCTGAGAGCGTCCACCCCCGCCCCGGTGGCCGCCGACACTTCCATCACCGGATAGCCGGCCCCCTCATAGATGAAATGGAAAGCATCCATCCTCTCCTTGTGTTCCTCTCCGTACAGGTCACACTTGTTCAGCACGATCGTGACAGGAACATTATAGACTTCGCAGGTTACGAGCAGCCTGTCCAGAAACGGCAGTTTCACTTCCGGGAAATCTATGGTAACGACTATGAATGCCCTGTCCACATTGGCCGCTATGATGTGGGACTGCCGTGAAAGGTTGGTGGAACGCCGGATGACATAATTCCGGCGGGGCAGGATCTCCGTTATCACCGCCGGATTCCGCTCGGTAGGGACCGACTCTCCGGCAGACAGAGCCCCGGTTTCCGGATCATTCCGCTCCGGTTGCGGAGAGAAATCATAGCGTACCCTGTCCCCTACAGCGACAGGATTGGTCGCACCGCTCCCCTTCAGCCTTATTTTCCCCCTCAGGACGGCAGGAAAAAGATCCCACCGGGGAAGTGCCGAAAGCAGATAATGGCTGCCCGTATGTTTTACTACCGTAGCCTCCACGTCACTTCCTTCCTTTCCTTACCGGCTTTTTCCCGGGCGCCGTGCCCGATTTCCTGACCTTGCCTTTCGTCCTTGCAGGCCTTGCCCCGCCCTGAGGACGGTTTTCGGCCGTCTTATCCGGCCTGTCCTCCCTGGTCTCGAGACCGGTCTCGACCAGTTCGTAGTCCAGCAGTTTCTGCTCAAGATTGGTCTTCTTGACCCTTATCTTCACAGGATCCCCGAGATTGTACACGACATGAGAACGTCGTCCCACTATCCTGTATTTCTCCTCGTCAAATTCGAAATAGTCGGAACGGATATCCCTCAAGGCCACCATACCTTCTATCTTGGTCGGCTCGATTTCCACATACATCCCCCATTCGGTCAGACCGGATATGTGTCCCTCGAATTCATAGCCCACCTTATCCTGCATGAACTCCACGAGTTTGTACTTGATGCTGGACCTTTCCGCCTCCGCCGCGACCACTTCCCTCTCGGAGCAGTACTTGCACTGGACATCATAGTAATCCTTTTTCCGGGACCCGGCACCAGCCAGATAATCAGCCAGAAGCCTGTGTACCATCATATCCGGATAACGGCGGATAGGCGAAGTGAAATGTGTGTAGTACTTGAATGCAAGACCGTAATGGCCGATATTCTCCGTGTCATAGCGGGCCTTCGCCATAGTCCTCAAAGACAGCAGTTCTATCGCGTTGAATTCAGGTTTGTCCTTGGCAGCGGCAAACAGGCCGTTAAGTTCCCTTGAAATCTCTTTCCCGGTGGTTGTCGGACCGAGAGTGTAACCGAAATTGTGGATGAACGAACGGAGACTGTCAAGTTTTTCCTGGTTCGGCTCATCATGCACACGATAGACGAAGGTCTTCTTCTGCTTCGCTACATATTCCGCAACGCTCCTGTTGGCAAGAAGCATGAATTCCTCGATAAGCCAGTTGGCCTCCCTGGATATCTTCTGATAGACGCGCACCGGACGGCCTTTCTCATCAACCTCGACCTTCATTTCAGGCCTCTCGAAACTTATCGCGCCGGCAGCGAACCTCTTCTTGCGGAGTTTCAACGCCAGATTGTTGAGCGTAAGGATAGCCGACTTCAGTTCATCAGGAATGACCATCCCCGTCGTGATACCCTCTCCCATGGCAGACCCGTCCTTGTCCGCCTTGTGTGCCTTCCCGGAAGCGTCTCCTGCAGTATCCCGGCCGTCCGTCCCTCCCCTCAGTTCCATCTTCATGGCCTTCTGTCCCGCGTCGATTATCTGCTGCGCGGTCTCGTATGCAAACCGGTAGTCCGACGTGATGATTGTCCTCCCGAACCACTGGGACGCGATCCTCCCGAGAGGAGTTATCTCGAAGACAGCGGAAAACGTGAGTTTCGGCTCTCCCGGACGGAGGGAACATAGTTTGTTGGAAAGTTTCTCCGGAAGCATCGGTACTGTTCTGTCCACCAGATAGACCGACGTGCTCCGCGTCTTCGCCTCCTCGTCCACTACCGAACCGGGCCGCACATAATGCGTCACATCTGCGATATGCACACCTACTTCATAATTTCCGTTCTCCAGGACTCTGAATGAAAGCGCATCGTCAAAATCCTTGGCATCCGCCGGGTCGATGGTAAAGGTCAGGACATCTGAAAAATCCCGGCGCTCCTGACGGTCAGCGGCGGTTATTTCCTCCGAAATCCCGTCTGCTGCATTCTCCACTTCAGGCTCGAACCGGTATGGGAGGGCATATTCAGCCAGAATGGCATGCATCTCCGTATCATTCGCACCAGGCTCTCCCAGCACATCCACTATATGTCCCAGAGGATTGGGCGCCCCTTTCGGCCATCCGTCCACCACAGCGGCCACTTTCATCCCCGAGACAGCACCCTTTTTCGCGGCATCCTCGACTGACACCCCTATATCATACGGCATTGTCCTGCTCTGCATAAGCACCCATGCCTGGTTACCCACGACATGCAGGATTCCCACGAACGGTCTCGGAGAGCGGGACACGATCTCCAGGACCTTGCCCTCCATACGTCTTTTATCGGTCTTTTCCTTGGTTACGGCCACCCTGACAGTATCACCGTTAAGAGCGCCCATAGTCTTGGAGGCCTTCACAAAGACATCATCTTCAATACCATCCACGATAACGAAGATATAGCCTTCACGGGTCATCTGTACCCTGCCCGTATATTCCGGACAAACCTTTTCCTTTTTCTGTCTTCCCGGACGGAATCTGCCGTCCTTCTTGCCTCTGCGGCCTTTTCTTTCTGCCATATGATAAAATTTAACGGAGGCTCCCGGATTCCGGGCAAGCCCGACACAAAGTTAAACCTTTTTTCGATATATCCGGCTTCCGGCTCACAAACTCACAAACGGTTACATCGGGACAGGACTGCCGGTGCATTCCGGATACAGGGCACCGACTTTTTATATCAGTGCGGAACGGAAATCGGAAATTTATATGTAAGTTTGCAGCGGTCAAAACGAAAGCATAAATTACAGATATTATGGACAGAAAAGTTCTTCTTATGATCCTCGACGGATGGGGCGAGGGTAAACATGACTGGACAAACGCAATCTACACCCAGGGAGCACCGTATATCGACTCCCTCAGGGAAAAATATCCGTTCGGGCATCTCCAGGCCTGCGGAGAATATGTAGGTCTGCCTGACGGGCAGATGGGCAACTCGGAAGTGGGACACCTCAACCTCGGCGCAGGAAGGGTGGTCTATCAGGATCTCGTGAAGATCAACAGGGCCTGCCGCGACCACAAACTGCTGGACAATGCCGAGATAAAGGCAGCATACGACTACGTAAAACAGTCAGGCAAGCAACTCCACCTGATGGGGCTGGCCTCAATGGGAGGGGTACACAGTTCACTCGCCCATGTATATGAATTCCTTTCGGTAGCAAAGGAGTACGGTCTGGACAAGGTCTTCGTACACTGCTTCATGGACGGCCGCGATACGGACCCGAAGAGCGGCAAGGGTTTCGTGGCGGAACTTGAAAGCAAGATGGCTGGGACTACCGGCAAGGTGGCATCCGTCTGCGGGCGCTACTATGCGATGGACAGGGACAAGAGATGGGAGCGCATAAAACTGGCCTACGACATGCTGGTCAAGGGAGAAGGCAAGAAAGCCGTTTCCGCTACGGACGCAATCGAAGAGTCTTACGCGGAAGGAGTGACTGACGAATTCATCAAGCCTGTCGTCCTCACCGACAGCGAAGGCAATCCGCTCGGTACCGTCAACGAAGGGGACGCCGTGATCTTCTTCAATTTCCGCAACGACAGGGCAAGGGAAATCACCGCAGTGCTCACCCAGCAGGACATGCCGGACTTCGGAATGAAAACCCTCCCTCTCTACTACTGCTGCCTCACTCCTTATGATGCCTCATTCAAGGGACTGCACATCCTCTTCGACAAGGAGAACGTGCAGAACACCCTCGGGGAAGTGGTTTCCAAAGCAGGAAAGCATCAGTTACGCATAGCGGAAACCGAGAAATACGCCCACGTGACATTCTTCTTCAACGGAGGACGCGAGACACAGTTCGAGAACGAAGACAGGATCCTTGTGAACTCCCCGAAGGTCCCTACATACGACCTGCTTCCTGAAATGAGTGCCCAGGAAGTGACAGAAAAACTTGTAGCGGAGCTCAATACAGGGAAACAGGATATGATCATCCTCAACTTCGCCAATGGGGACATGGTGGGACATACCGGAGTGTTCTCCGCAATCTGCCGCGCCGTAGCAAAGATTGACAGATGCGTCAAGGAGGTTGTCGAGGCAGCCGTCGCCAACGGCTATGCAGTCCTTCTGACTGCGGACCACGGAAACGCAGACCACGCCTACAATGCCGACGGTTCTCCGAATACGGCCCACTCTCTCAATGAAGTACAATTCATTGTCATCAATGCAGGCGTTGAAAACGTCAGGGACGGCAAACTTGCCGATGTCGCACCGACCATCCTCAAACTGATGGGGATCCCTCAGCCGGAGGAAATGACAGGCGAACCGCTGATCTGACGATACAGCATCACTGATTGTCTTAGGGAACGGAGACTATATTGTCATCCTGAACACCGATTATATTGTCATCCTGAACGGAGCCGAAGGCGGAGTGAAGGATCTGGAGTAACACTCCGGACCTTTGCTCCGTTTTTCAGATTCTTCGCTGACGCTCGGAATGACAAGAACGATTCCAGATTCTTCGCTGGCGCTCAGAATGACAAAAGAACGCTCGGAAGGACAAAAGAACAGTCTCGGAATGACAAGAACAGTTTCAGTCGGACAGGCCGCGGGCACGGAGAAGGGCGGACGGATCGGGTTCGGCCCCTCTGAATCTCCTGTAGAGGACCATCGGATCATCGCTGCCGCCTTTCTCAAGGATATTGCGACGGAAAGACATTGCAGTACGCCTGTCGAAAATCCCCCTCTTGCTGAACAATTCAAAAGCATCCTTGTCAAGCACCTCCGCCCAGAGATAACTGTAATATCCGGCAGAATATCCGCTGTTGAAAATATGATTGAAATAAGTGGTGCGGTATCTCGGGATTATTTCGTCTATGAGTCCCATCGCGGAACATACGTATTCCTCGAATTTCACAGGATCGATCAGCATCTTCCCGTCTTCCCCAGGAGTATCCGACGCATAAGGACTGTCTGCCGGAACTTCGACAGAGGTCAGTTCGTGCCATTTCATATCCAGAATTGCCGCAGCGGCAAGTTCCGTCGTCATGAATCCCTGGTTGAACTTCGATGCCGCATTGATCTTGGCGACAAGGGAGTCGGGGATGACTTCCCCTGTCTTGTAATGTCTTGCATACGTGGCGAGAACCTCCGGCTGGAATGCCCAGTTTTCGTTGATCTGTGAAGGAAGTTCCACGAAATCACGTGCGACCGATGTCCCGCTGACCGTCTTGTATGTACACTTGCTGAGCAGGCCGTGCAGTGCGTGGCCGAACTCGTGGAACATCGTCGCCGTTTCATCAAGGGTAAGCAAGGCCGGGGTATCCCCTGTCGGTCTGGAGAAATTCCCGACATTGACAATCACGGGACGGTGATCCTCACCGTGCCTGTCGATATACTGGGGCAGGAAATTGTTCATCCAGGCACCGCCCCTCTTTGTCCCTCTCGGGAAGTAGTCCGTAAGAAGATAGCCGATCAGGGAGCCGTCTGCATCCGTAACCCTGAATGCCTCGACATCTGGATGGTAGACCTGCACGCTGTCAAGTTTCTCGAAATTGAGTCCGTACAGTCTGTGCGCGTTGTTGAATACGCCTTCCCGGACATTCTCCATCTTGAAATATGGTCTTGTCTCGGCCTCGTTCAAGGCGTATTTCCGTTCCCTGACCCTTTCCGCATAATAGAACCAGTCCCATGGCCGTATCACGGATGTGGAATCAGCAGGAAGAAGGCCGGCAACGACATCCTCATCCATTATCGCCTGCATATCCATAATCTCTTCTTCCGCCTTCGCTATGGCCGGACGGAAAATCCTTTCAAGGAAAGCATCGACCGTGGCCGCATCATGGGCCATCTTGTCAGAGAGTATCTGGTCCGCCGGACTGTCATAGCCGAGCAGCTGCGCCTTCTCAATCCTCAAACGCATGATGTCAAGTACCAGATCCCTGGTGTCGTTTCTGCCTCCGTTGCTCCCTCTGGATGAATATGCCTTGAAGAGTTCCTCCCTGCGGGTCCGGTCGCTGCAGACAGACATTTCCCGGACATATTCCGAAACCGCTATGCCGAACCTTTCAGCAAAAGCGTTGTTCTCTGCCAGCAGATTGTTCCCGAACCGGTATTCAAGGGATGACAGTTCCTTGTTGATCTCCTTCAGCCGCGACTTTCCGGCTTCGTCAAGGGATATTCCGTTGTCCTCGAAACGGCGGTATATCCTGTCCAGAACCATCTGCTGTTCCCTTGTCAGATCAAGACTGTCCTTCCTGTCGTGAAGGTACTTCACCCTCTCGAAGAAGTAAGGGTTCATGAAGATATTGTCATTATGCTCCGAAAGCATGGGAAGGACCTTCTCGACTATCCTCTGCAGGGAAGGGATGCCGTCAGTCTCCGACAGATTGAAAAGGACTCCCGTCACCCTGTCCAAAGTACCGCCAGAACGGTCATAGGCCGCTATCGTGTTCTCGAATGTCGGCTCGTCCGCATTGGCGATAATGGCATCGACATCCGAAGCCTGCTGCCGCATCCCCATTTTCACCGCCAGCATATACTGGCCCTCGCGTATCTCCTCGAAAGGCGGCATCCCGTAATTGTTTTTCCATTCGAACAGGAAAGGGTTCACCTTGTTGCATCCCGCAATTGACATCATCATTGCCAGAATTATAATTATCCGTTTCATATGTTTAGTACACAGTTTTATCCGTTCAAGGACAGGTCAGGCAAGACCAATTGACAAATATAAGAAGAATCAACAAAAAATCCGCACCTCAACGGCGCGGATATCAAAAGTACATCAATCCGTAATGGCATACATACGGTCAACCGTTGACTTCGACTCCGTCAATATCAAGCAGCACGAACTGTATGCTTCCCTGATACAGGGTCAGGATTCCGGTGACATTTATGGTCTTCTTACCTGCAAGGACATCCGGATCGATTTCGGTATCGGCAAACTTGCAATAGCCGCTTGTCCGGATCTGGATTTCCTTGCCGCCCAGCGTAAAATACTGGCTCACGCTGTACGGAGCGGCATTTTTTATCAACTGTTCCTTATGGTCCGCAACTGTACCGTAATTATAGTCATTGGCATTCCCGACCTTGCATGAATCCCACTTCCCGCTGTTCAGATATTCGAGATATTTGGTCTCCGACATTGCCCAGGTGGTAATGCCCCAGGTCTCATCCGAAAGGAAGACCCTGTTGGAAGACTCTTTCCTGTTCTTGTTGCTGTCAATGTAGACAAGGGTAAATGTCTCATTGGCATATTCCAGACCTTTCAAAGTCACAAGTCTGCCCAGATACGGACAGTCTTCCAGCGTCGCGGAAGCATCCGGAAGGTCAGACGCCTCTATTTCCACAGGCTCGACCTCGTTCCCAGGCTCGTATTCCCCCCGGAATATATGGGTATCGATGAGAAGCTGGGATTCGAGATAGGACGTTTCGTATTCTCCGGTAGGGTCCGCATATCCGATCTGGACCATGCCGTTCCCGCCGTATGACCCGGACCTGTATCCGTACATCCCGACCGACAGGTCCTTGCAGTTCACATACACCATCTGTCCCGGCTTGTAATCATTGTACAGGCCGTTCTTGCCCATCTTGATTTCCATACCGCCCGTCTCGTCCTGGATATAGAAACTCTTGTAGAAGTTCCCGGGCTGGTCCGTAGTGGACACCCGGCCGGCAATGATCACGTCTTCTCCGACCAGTTTGTCCTGGCCTACCACAAAAGGCTGTCCAGGAGTATATTCCGCTGCCAGTTCGGCTATCGTATAGGTAGGGGTCATCGTAACGGTCTGAAGCGGGTCCGGATCCTCGTACTTCCCTGTAAATACCGGCTGGAATTCCTCGCAGGAGACGGCCACAAGCAAAGCGGCGGACAATCCCGCAAGACGAACCGGATATCCTGTATGCATCTTCATATTCTTCATCATTTTTAAATTCACTCCAAATAAAATCCGTCGGACTAGAACCTGAAATAGAGATTCAGCATATAATTGACACCGCTCATATAGAAGTACTTCGGATCGAAGCGGTAGTATCTGTCATAACTCTCGCTGTCAATCAGACGTGTCTGCTCGTACCCCCCGGTCCTGACATTTCTGTTGTTGAGGATATTCTTCACTTCCAGAGAAAAACCGAAATTATACTTGCGTTTGATATACCAGGACTTGCCGACACTTGCATTCAGAAGAAAAGCAGGGCTGAACTTCTCCTGGGCCGCCATATATTCGATTTCTTCAGGAGTCAGCCCCATATCCTCTCCCATCGCCCCGTTAAGGAACCAGGAATTGGCGTGCTCCTGCAAGGCCACGTCGGTCATCGCGTTGTCCGGACCCGCCACGGCCTTCATTGTCCTGTACAACGGATTCATGTCAAGGTATCCGTTGGCAAAATATTGGGCATTGATTTCAAAGAACCAGTATGAATTCGTCCTGTAATTGAACCCGAGGTCAGCGGCGAGTTGCGGAGTACTCGGCACATAATGCTTCTGCTCCTTCTCGACTATATAATTGCCGGCTTCATCGATCTGATAGGTAGGGACCCCATCGACCACCATCTTCCTGTATACAGGATGGCTCTTCCAGTAGGTCACAGGCTGGTTGTCGATTATGACTTCCGCACTGTTATCCACAGTCTGGGTCATATACGGGGTTGAAGTATAGATGTATTCACCCCAACTGAGCACTCCCTGTAGAGAAAGGCCCTGGACAAAGAACGGAATCCTGAATCCTAGTTCGATACCCATGTTCCTCTGGTCAATACCGGTCATTGCAAAGTTGGTAAAGGAGTTCTGGGAGTCATCATAGAAACTCATCATGTCCGTCTGGTCCATTATCTTCGTCCAGAATGCGGTAAAGCGGATATCATATCCGTTATTGTTATAGGTATAGTTGATATCGGCGGATACCGTCTTGGTAGTCGTAAGGTTAGGCACCAGGGTATTCCTTGTCCTCGGGGAAATGAATGACTGGGTAAAGGTCGGAGCATCATTGAAATAGCCGGCATTGGCATAGATCCTGTGCCCGCCTGTGAACATATAGCTCAATCCGATCTTGGCGGCATAGGTAAGGAAATCGGCCGCTTCCGACCTGCCTTTGGATGTGATGGCCTTCCCGTCCTTGTCGTAGGTCGTAAGCAGTTTGCCCTGATAGTATATCGGCTCACCGTTGTCATCCAGTCCGGCGAACAGGCCCTTTCTCATAAGGCCTTCCCTCCAGAACTTCGAATATCCTCCCTGCAGTGCGATATTGGCCTTGAATCCGTTCTTCTCGAAATCGGCATTCGCCCATATCCCGGCATTGCGGACATTGGCATAATAATCATATCCATACTTGCCTCCCTGCGCTATCTTCTCTGCTTCCCCGTGTTCAAGGAAATAGTCAAGGTCGTTCTGGATCATGGTCGGAGACGATGCGAAGTCCCGTTCGGCGAACTGGTCGATATTCAGATAATAGTCACCGCCAAGCAGATCGTCCATCTTCTTATAATATTCCGTCCTGTTCCAGCGGTAGTTGGCCCCTCCGGTAAGAGTGAACCAATCGTTGGCCCTCCACTTCACGTTCGCATTGAAATTAAGGTCATTCTGGTCCGTCCGCCTCTCCTCGATCGTATATTTGGACCGTCTCAAGCCGTTGTTATCAAAATTGTTCCAGTTCACATTATAGAGCCTGTCCCAGTTCAGATGCTGAATATTGTCGTAATTGCCTGTCCAGGCCTCTTTCGCCCAGGCATATTTGCCGTAATTCTGCCTTCCGTAATCCGGATCCTCCATCCAGAAATAACTCGGAAGATTCCTGTAATAGTCAGGGCGCGGGTCCGCTGCATCATACCAGTCCATCGCTGTATATCCGTTCTTTCCTGTCCTGTAGAGGACTGTGGCAGTCGCTTCGAGATTCTCCAGAGGATTGGCCGTATATTTCAGGATAAAGAC
>CALVAE010000141.1 GCA_944325465.1 uncultured Bacteroidales bacterium
GCGGTGCATCGCCACGTGGGGAGAGGCGGTAAGCTCTACATCCACATTGTTGTCCGTCAGGCTCACCATATAATATCCTGGCTCCGCAAGTTCCGTCTCCTTGTCCCAGGCGCTCCTGAAATCAGGAGAGAATTTCCGTGAGAAAGGCATCATCATAAGGTCACCCAGATCCGGGACACCTGTCCCGTTGAGATGATTCTGGCCGAACCCCCATATCAGTGCATCATCATTGTTGTATCCGCTGCAGTGCTCCCATCCGAAATTGCCGGTATGCGGGCTCGGCTGCACAAAACCGAACGGATATGCCGCACCGGGAAAGGTATGCCCTGTATAGGCGGTCCCCACCATCGGGTCAGCATATACTGCCAGGTCCTGCACTCTGTTGCAGGACACCGGCAGCAATGTCATACATACTACTAACGGAAGTATTGTCGACTTTTTCATAAGGATTCACTTTATTTTACACACGATATTCTGAACGAGTGCATCAGAGGTCTATCCTCAGGGATCATATATTCCTGAAGAGGGACAGGGCCGCAGGTAGCGTTGCCAAGCCCCTGCTGAATGACATCTATATTGACAAATGTCTCATCCCGACGTATTTCCGGAAGCCTGAAATCGTGACCGATGTTCCAAAGGTCTGCATCCGTATAGTGCATTGCACTGAAACTCATGGCTCCGTCAAGACGTTCTATCCTGAGTCCGGAACCGTCAGCGGCAGTTACCTCTATCCATCTTGCATCTTCCCGGTTACCCATACTCTGCGCCCTGACATAATGTTCGGATACGAAACCATCCACCGTGTCCTCATATATGCCGACGGCCGCCGACCTGCACCTGTCGATATAACTTTCGTGAGGACCCTTGCCATACCATCTGACATTCTCATATCCGGGAACCATCTCCAGACAGGTTCCCAGCCTCCGGATTACTTCAGTTCCGGAAGGCTTGGTAAATGCCGCTGTCACATCAATGACTCCATCCGCCCAAACCTTGTATCTGATACTGTACGGCATCTTCCAGTCTTTTCCAGGAGCATCTATGTCCACCTGACCTTCTGCATTGACCTCCGCATATGTCGAATCTGCGGCAAACGTATAAGTGAAAGAAACATTTCTGCATTCAGACGGATAGGCTGTCTGGTCAGTGAACTTGTCGTTGGCTACACTTCTATACCAAAGCAAGGACATTGGGGCATCAAGTATTTCCTTGCCTCCATATGACAGGCCGGAGATCATGCCATCCGTCTGACGGAATGACACCGAAAATGCGTCAGACCGGAATACCACTCCATCCTGAATCTGTTCCGACAGCAGGGTCATCCGCACATCCCGACTGACAGACGGGACTGTTCCGGAAGACAGGCCGAACTGCGCGAAAGCCACCTCATGACCGGCATCTGCCCATATCGTATCGTCCGCAAGCGCACACCTGACATTCAGGAAATATTCAGATGACGGATCCTGATCCACGTCGAAAGGAATCCTGACATCGACCTTCCCGTCCGGAGCACACCGGATTCCAGGCAACGTCCCTCCATCTACAGTCTCACCATCTTTCAGGAGTTCCCAAGAGAACACGAATGCCGACAAATCCGTGAAATCATACTTGTTCTCGACAGTAATGATTCCTTTTGCCAAGTCTGCAGGATGGAACTTGACATACTGGTAGACTTTTTTCGTTTCCGCGAGTTTCGCGGTAGGTCTTCTGTCCGGTGTCACAAGCCCGTCACAGCAGAAATCCGCATCATTCGGGCTGTCCCCGAAGTCTCCTCCATAGTAGAATTCACTGTCAGGCCTCCCGACCTTGTTTATACCCTGGTCCACCCAGTCCCAGATACAGGCGCCTATCATTCTCTGTGAATTCTCTATATATTCCCAGTACTCAGCGAGGTTCCCCGGAGAATTGCCCATGGAATGAGCATATTCGCACAGGAAATACGGCTTGTCAGAACCGTTTTTATCTGTCCTGATCATTCGAGGAATATCCGGATACATATTGGAATCCATATCGGCATAGGCACTGTTACCCTCATAATGCACAGGGCGTGTCGGATCCATCGATACCGTCAGTTTGTAAAGAGATCCGAAGTTCTCTCCGGCTCCGCTTTCATTGCCCAATGACCAGAAGATTACACAAGGATGGTTACGATCCCTCTGTATCACTCTTGTCATCCTGTCCTCGAATGCAGTAAGCCAGGACTCCTTCTCGCTGAGGGAATGGTTGCCGTGAGCTTCGATATCCGCCTCATCCATAACATACATCCCGTAATAATCATACAGGGCGTATGTCTCCGGACTCTGGGGATAGTGGCAGGTACGTACAGTGTTGATATTGCTGCGTTTCATCAGCAGGATATCCTGAATGGACGTCTCTACCGGTACGTACTTGCCTGAACGAGGATGTATCTCGTGACGGTTGACCCCCCTGAAATATACCTGCTGCCCGTTCACGAACACCCGTTTGTCCCTTATCTCTATATCCCTGAATCCCACTCGGTTGCTGACTGCTTCAACCTCTTCTCCGGCAGCATTCTTCAGGACAATCTCCACTGTATACAGGTTGGGGGTCTCTGCAGACCATAAAGATGGCTGCCGGACATTCAGTTCAAGCCTTACCTTGTTCTCTCCACCGGAGACCACCTCTCCGGCATTCTCTGAAGTTTCCGCCACCTGGCGTCCGGAAGGATCGACAAGAGCGGCTTCTATGCTATAGCCGGACGCTTTCCTCCTGCCGTCATTGGAAATGAAGACATCCAGGGAAAGACCAGCTGCGTCATAATCCTTGCCGGTAAAAGTCGTATTGGCATGGAAATCCCTGATATTGACTGTCGGAGCGGCATACATATAGACATTCTTGTGGATTCCGCTCAGGCGGAACATATCCTGATCTTCAAGATAACTGCCGTCCGTCCACCTGTAGACCTCGACCGCGACAGTATTGGATCCGGGATGGACATATCCGGTGACATCAAATTCCGCATCGTTGTTGGAACCTTCGCTATATCCTACCTTATGCCCGTTGACCCAGACATAGAAACCGCTGTAGACTCCGTCGAAATGAAGAAAGACCCTCTTTCCATCCCAGCCGGCCGGAATCTCGACCTCTCGCCTGTAAGAACCGACAGGGTTGGTTTCATGTTCGTTGGTGTAGCCTTTCTGGGGAAGTATCAGCGATGGGGCGTTCTTGAACGGATAGGTGACGTTCGTATAGATAGGGGTTCCGTATCCAAGCATTTCCCAGCAGGATGGCACGGGTATTTCATCCCAGCCGCTCACATCGTAGTCAGGCTTATGGAAACCTGCCGGACGCTCATCCGGCCTGCGCACCCAGTTGAACTTCCAGTTACCGTTCAGGGACAGATAGAGTTCCGATTGCGGCATCTCCCATGGCCGGAGATAATAGCCGTCAGCCCTCATACTTTCCACATCAGGGTAAGGGATGCGGGTAACGTGACCGGGCAGTTTATTGATTCCTACAATCTGCTCGTTCTGCCATTCTTCCTTACCTTTTAGATTCTCCGGAGGCATTTTGTCACCGGCAGGCCTGAGAGTCCATGATGCTGGAACTTCACCGGCCGCCATCAGAAACACTTTACTTCCTTCGGTGTCTCCTTCCGCCAGACCGAGAGCCCTGCCGCTGTTCCGGTGACTGAGGGAAATACTGCCATCCGCATTGAATTCCACCTTGAAATGCTGATTGACATTCGCCCTGCTGAAATCCCATGTACCGAGAGGAGTATTCTTCCCTCCCGCATTCACGACATCAAAACTCTTGTTGGTAAACGGACTGCAGATGACATACGCATCTTCATATCTTATAAAGCGCCATAACTGTCCCTTGTTCTTCTTGTCGACTTCTCCAAGGAACAGGTTTCCCAGATTGTCCGGATTGAGTCTGTTGTCCATTGCAAGACCGGAAGGCGACACTATCCGGTACAAACGGTCCTCCCTGACCTGTGCAGACAAGACAGAGGCTCCCGATACGGCAAGAAAAGAAGCCAGTATGATTATCCTGATAAACCGTCTCATCACCGCCTCCTATCTGAATTCAAGCACGTATGGATGTGTAGTCATTGTCAGAGGTATCTCGGAAACCCTTTTCAAGGTCCGTACAGCCTCTGTCCCCTGTGTAGGGTCGTAGACATTTACAGTGCCGCGCTTCCTCTCGAATTTCACTATAATGTCATCACTGCCGCCTGCGTACTTCTCTCCCCACACGACAAGGGCGAACGTACCATCATTCTTCTGGAGGAGAAGAGTATGCACGGTCTCCGGCTGGTCATCTATAGTGAAATCAACCTTGCCGGGACTGGAAATGGAAGTATCATCCTTTAGGATAGTGGTCAGATTGTGCAGATAATGCGCAGCCTGACGCGGTCTGTAGTCTGTCGTATAGAAACCGAAAGTCTGGTTGCCTGCCTCGTCCGAACGGTCCCGGAGAATATACATGGACGTGTATTCCCATCCGCGGGCGAACTGTGCAAGATAGCACGACATATACATCCTTGCCTGCATCTCCTCTGTCACCACTCCGCCTATGGTTGTCCCTGTCTCTGTAGTCACTTTCCTGACCTTCATACATTCATCCTCGGAATAGCCCTGGAATCCGTTGAGCCAGGTGCGCCCGTTGTTGCCGTAGAGCCCGTCCGCCCTGCAGGCAGAGGAAGGGTCCGATGCATTCCATGTCTGATTGTCCTGAGGGGCAGGCCAGTTGGGGTGTATGAAATAGTTGTGGACATTGACTACATCCGCGAATGTCGTCCCCGCCGGCAGCAGGCAGCCTGCACCCTCCGGAATGGTAGTGAACTGCAGACCGACATTGTCTGTCTGGGCACCGGCCTCGGTTATGCCCCAGACATCCACGTCAGCAAGTTCCGGAACGGCCTTTATCGCTGCATAGAAATCCCTGTGGCATTCCGCTACCGGCATCCAGGACAACCGTCCGCCTCCTTCCTTCCCATTATATGTGATTGTCCAGTTGTTAGGCTCGTTCGCTCCTTCCATCGCAATCAGGGCACCTCTCTTCTTAAGGTATTTGGCCGCCTCGATAGGAGCCTCGAATCCGCTGGTGCCTGTTCCGATGGACATGGAAAATTTGATCCCACCATTATCTATCAGGTAGTCAAAACTGTCAAAGCCCTTCGCCCCGTATCCGCTGCGGATCCATCTCGCGCCGAGATACTGCATACATTCAAGAGTCTTGTCCAGACTTTCACCTCTGGTATCTATAGAGGAATTGACTCCTATACTTGAAAGGAAATCATTTGCCGGAACGGCCTGAACTCCGTTTTCATCGGCAGGCGAGCAGGAGGCCGCGGAAAATAACGCGGCCAGTCCCATCGCCATAACTACATTGGTCATTAGTTTCATTTCTATTATCTGAATTGAAGGATAAACGGTTTGTTGCTCATTTCAAGAGGGACGACATTTGTATCGGTCAAGGTCTCGACCGCCTCCGTGCCGACAGTAGGGTCATATACCGATATGCTTGAGTATGTGTTCCCTAGCCTTACCTCGATATTGTCTGTCCCACCTAGATATTTCTCTCCCCAGACTACCAGACAGTATGTACCGTCGGATTTCTGGAGCAGCAGGGTATGCACTGTCTCAGGCTTGTCAGAAATGGAGAATGATATCCTGCCAGGATTGGCTATCGACTGGTCATCTGCAAGAATCGTTGTCAGATTATGTAAATAATGCGCTGCCTGACGCGGCCTATAGTCCCTGTCATAGAAGCCGAACGACTGATTGCCGGACTCATCCGAACGGTCACGCAGGATGTACATTGAAGTATATTCCCATCCGCGGGCAAACTGCGCAAGATAACATGACATATACATCAGTCCCTGTACTTCTTCATTTATAGGACCTTCCGACCAGTCGTCAGGATTACTTAAAGTAATGCCTGTCTCCGTAGTCACCTTCCTGATATTCATGCATTCGGAATCGGAATATCCGCGGTACTTGTTTGCCCATGTCAGACCGTGATTGCCGTACAAGCCATCGACAGGACATGCGGAAGTCGGATCGGCCGCCCTCCAGGTCTGGTTGTCCTGAGGCGCCACAAAAGCACTATGAGAGAAATAATTGTGAATATTTACAGCATCCGCGAAAGTAGTCCCTGCCGGGAGCAGGCACCCTGCGCCTTCCGGTATGGTAAGATACTGGAGACCTACATTGTCCACCATTGCTCCCGCTTCAGAAATTGTCCATACATCAACATCCGCAAGTTCCGGCGTGGCCTTTATCGCTGCATAGAAATCTCTGTGCAGTTCGGCAAGAGGGACCCATGAGTGAGAACCTCCTCCGACTTCCCCGTTGTAATAGATATCCCAGTTGTTCGGCTCGTTGGCCCCTTCCATTGCAATCAGGGCATTACGTTCCTTGAGGTATTTTGCAGTCTCGATAGGAAGGTATATCTTCTCTTCATCATTATACTGGTCATCCGCATTCACCGATATGGAGAACTTGACACCGGCGGCAATAAGAGGATCGAATCGCTCCGGAGTCGCGGTGTACCCGCTGCGGATCCAGCGGGCACCGATATACTCCATGCATTCGACTGTCTTGTCCAGACTCTCGCCTCGTGAATCAATCGAAGAGTTCACACCTATGCTGCCGAGGAATTCATTGGCAGGGACTGCCGTATAGACCTCCTCGATAGGCACTATATAGTCTTCATAATGTATACTGCTGTCACACGCCGCAACAAGCGCCAGAGCCATTACAGATAGTGTTATCCTTTTCATAGTCTCTATATGCTGTCAAAAATTGAAGTATCTATAACGAATACGACCCTGCTCGCATCCTCATTGAGTTCCCTGTCCTTGGTGTCGATGGAGATACCGAAAGCCATCTTCGTATCCGGACGGTCAAGAAGATAATAGTAGTCCAGGACCACGTTGAAAATGGCTGAAGACTGTCCATCGGGTATCACTATGCTCGACGGACACTCACACAGATCCGATGTGATGACCTCGACATCATCGGACAAGTCTCCATCAAGTATCATATCATATACAAGTTCTTCATCGAACCGGATATCCACTTTCACATCCCCGTCATTGCTGATTCCGGACCGGTAGACAGACATAGGGACAGTAAACGTGCCTTCATCATAATCGATAAGGAACTGGTACGGGCTCCCGGGAGTAGGCGTGGAGCCGACAGATATTTCAGCCTGGTCAATAGTGTAGATATTACCCTGCACTGCAGCCGGAAGATATATCTTCTGAGACGGATAGTCGGCATCCACAATTTTCACATCACATGAGGTGGCAAGCAGGGCAGATACCGCTACCGTACAGGAAATCGGAATAATATTCTTCAAGAATTTCATATAATCTGATTGTTGGTTGTTATAAAATCTACCATAAAGGATTCTGTACCCATCCGGCAATCTGCTGGTCTGTCTGAGGGATAGGGTAGAAATACATCTTGGACTGGAATACCCTGTTCTCGACATTTATCGGAGTATAGGTGAAACTTCCGAGAGATGCCTGCGTTACGGACACTCCACGCAGTGGAGTTCCGAGAGTTTCCTCTGCAATCATCCATCTGCGGACATCAAACATCCGGTGTCCTTCGAAACAAAATTCCACCCTTCTCTCGTTACGCACCTTGTCTCTGAATCCTTCTTGCGAGACAGAAGTCGGAACAGCCGGCATTGACACACCTATACGCTGTCTGATGCGGTTAATGGCATCTATGGCGGTCAGTCCGTAACCGTGATTGTCATTCGGACCGTATGCCTCGTTCATGGCCTCGGCATAGTTGAGATACATCTCGGCGAAACGGAAGATGATCCACGAATGATTGGTCCCCCTGTTCTGGACAAGGTCCACATTGGGATCGACATATTTTTTCAGATAATAGCCTGTTCTGGTGGCGTGGGTTATGCCTTCTCCATCCAGTCCGCCGGAATAGATCTCCATTGTACGGTCCTTGAAAGTAGAATTATTGGTTATTATGGCATATCCGAGTCTGGGATCCCTGTCTGTATACGGATCGGCAGCCATATCCGGATTGTTCCAGTCAAATGTCGAACCGTTCGTCATCTCGAAAGCATCAACCAGATTCTGGGACGGGGTTGTACCGCTGTTTCCGCCATCAAAACCGATAGAATAATTGGAACTCTCGAAATATGTGCTGTTGCCGATACGACGGCACAATATTGTCTCCATGCTTGTGGCTGCCGTAAGGAAAATGTCGGAATAAGTGGTCAGAAGCGTATATCGTGCATCCGTAAGATCGATCACAGCCTTTGCAGCCTGTGCCGCTGCATCCCACAAGGCTGCCCTGTCACCTCCGCTGACCATACGGGCCTCCCCTGTAGCGGCATCCTTTCCTACATAGACTTCATCGGTGTCCCTGATGGAGATAAACTCAGGATTAGAATAGCCTCCTGCCCAGGAAGCATCATGATAGAGGTCGCTCGCCGCATAAAGCAGGGCTCTGCTCTTAAGGGCGAGAGCCGCCCCTTTCGTAGCCCTTCCGCTTTCATCACTTCCGTACCTTGCAGGCAGGAAATCAGCCACTTCATCGCATTCCCTGACAATAAAACTGAAACAGTCGGCAAGCGGTGTCCTCGGAAGAGACCTGTATTCGGCCTCATCCGCTACATCGTATGTCTTCTCCATTACAGGCACAGCCCCGTAACGCTCTATCAGTTCGAAATAATAAAAAGCCCTGAGAAACCGCACTTCATACTTGGCCCTTTCAAGATTTGCCACATACAGTTCATACTGGGCCTGGACAGACTCATCCGAATCATATTTCAGATAATCCAGATTCACATCATCGCAATTCTCCAGGTACAGGTTAGCCGCATAGATGCCGTTAAAGCATCTGGTCCAGGCATCATCCGGATTGCTGAGCTGGCTCCAGGCTCCCGTGTTGAACAATTGTATTGAATTTCCTTCATTCGTATGCTCCGCCTCGTCGCAGGCAGAAGCCAGCATGGCGTCGCCTCCGATATATGACAGCCCGTTCGGAAGATACATATACACTGCCGCCGCTCTTGCCATCGTATTGTTATAGGTAGTGGTGACATCCTCCAGCGTCATTGAAAGTTCTATCTCCGGAGACAGGTCACAGGCTCCTACGGCAAGGACCGCAAGCATCGCACTAACAATATTGTTGATCTTTTTTCTCATAGTTCATCAGAATTTAAGGTCCACGCCAAGGCTCAATGTCCTGACTGCCGGATATCCGGACAGGACTTCAGGATCACAATATCCCTGCATATAGTCGAGAGAAAACAGGTTTGTCCCGCTCAGGTAGATTCTCAGACCATCTACATTCGCTTTCTTCATTGCTGGGGAAGAGAAGGTGTATCCAAAAGACAGATATCTGAGTTTCAAGAAGTTTCCGTTTCTCTGCCAGAACGAGGAATATTGGTAGTTATTCTCATTGCCGGTTGTGGCAAGACGTGGATAAGTTGCAGTATCCGCTGTTTCCGGAGTCCATCTGCCCAGTGCGAAAGAGGAAATCTTGCCATTGTTCTGGAATGCCTGGAACTGCCTGCCATCAAGATATACAGTCCTGTTGACAGCACCCTGGAACAGCATCTGAAGATCAAATCCCTTGTACTGGAACTGAAGATCCAGGGCAAGAGTCACCTCCGGACGACTTGTGTATCCGATAGGATATTTGTCTTCCTCATTGATGACATTATCCCCGTTCTGGTCCTTGTACTTGATGTCGCCAGGGTACACCTCTCCCCATACCTGGGTAGGAGAAGAATCTATGTCTTCCTGGTCACGGAAGAACCCGATGGCCTCGTATGCGAACGGCTGGCCCACAATATGGCCTGTGCTGTACAGATAGTCATATATCTGCGGAACCTCTGAATTGTACACTACATTATTGTGTGCATACCAGGCGCTCGCCTCAACCTTGTAGCGGAACTCCCCTGCAGTCCTGTTGTACCCGAGAACCGCCTCGAAACCGTTGTTGTCCACTATTCCGAGATTCATGCTCGGTCTGGAAAAACCGACATAACTCGGAATGTTGGCTGCCGGCGTAGTCAGGATATCGTACCTGTGTTCCCTGAAATAGTCAAACGTAAAATAAAGATAATCGAAAAGACGGGCCTCGACACCTACGTTCAGTTTCCTTGCCTTTTCCCAGGTGACATACGGATTGGCCTTCGTCCCTTCAAGATAGGTATCCGACTGGGAGTACTGGTCTCCGAAAAGATAATAGCCGTTCCAGTTGTAATACTGGTTGTACATCCAGCGGCTTCCTCCTATGTCGGAATTGCCGACGAGACCATAGGTTGCCCTCAACTTAAGATGATTTACAACAGGATTGTCCTTTAGAAAATTTTCCTCGGATATAACCCACGATATGCCACCTGCTGGAAAGAACCCGAACCTCTGTCCCGGAGCGAAATTACCTGTCCCATGATAGCCGAAAGTGAACTCGGCGATATATCTCCTGTCATAGGAATACGACAATTGTCCGGCCATACCTACATTCCGGTAAGGCAAGGTTTCCGACGATATTGTATATTCATCATAATCATACCTGAGCAATGCCTTGACATAATGTCTGCTGTCGAACACCCTGTCATAGTTGATGAAAGCATTGGCGACAATGTTTCTCCACTGATAGGACTGCGACTCGTCTCCGCCTAGTTCGGTATCCTCCCCGATCTGGGTGAAGGATATCTCACCGGATGAATCCTGCACCGGAGTGTATCTGGCATAGGTGCGGGTCTTGTTGGAATAAGCCTTGTAATAGTTGTTGAAACTTATCGCACCTGACACACTTAGACCGGGAGTGATGAAGTCAAGTCGTTCCGTAAGTCTGAGGGCGGCTTGCGCCGTACGCCCGTTATAGGATATGTAGCCTCTCTCGGTCATCTCACCGATCGGGTTCGCAAATGTCGCATTACCTCCGAGTTTCCCCTCCGAAGCAAGGACAGGGAAGGCATTAGGCGGTACATTGGCTGCAAGATCGATAATGTTCCAGGCTGATTCGCTTACACCAGGGGTCGTCTTATCTTCCACACTGCCGCCCAGGATAATGGATGCAGTCAATCTCTTGGAAAGGATCACATCCACATTGGTACGGAAATTATAACGGGAAAAGCTCTGTCTCCGGGCAAAATCGTTGGTCGGCATCGGGTTCCGCAGAAGCCCGTAATTGTTGACCCCGTTGAAATGCACGAAATACCGGACAGAATTGATTCCTCCCGATGCCGTCAGGTTATAGACGTAGATAGGGCTGGCACTCCTGAAAATCTCATCATACCAGTTAACATCCGGATAAAGGAGAGGTGAGTCCCCTGCCGCGTAGGCATCAAGGGCATCCTGCTGATACATAGGGCTCTGTCCTTCATTTGCCAGTGCCTCGTTGTACAGAGTCGCATAATCGTAAGAACCGAGCCATTCCGGCAGTCTCAACGGCTGCTGGAAACCGACCTTCACTCCGAAATCGATTTTCAGAGGAGAAGATACATTCCCGTGCCTGGTCTTGACAACCAGCACTCCGTTTGCAGCCCTGTTACCGTAGATAGCGGTTGCTGTCGCATCTTTAAGGAGTTCCACCGACTCTATCTCCTCAGGGGTAAGTCTCGAGAAGAAATCCAGAGTTGATGCGAATCCGTCGATTACCACAAACAGCCCTGTTCCCGAGCCAAAAGTGCCGACTCCCCTGGAATTCAGGGTAGGAGTATCTGCACCCGGCTCCGCACCGACTTCCTGCAGGGTAAGTCCTGGAAGGCGGCCGAAAAGAGTATTCACGACATTCGAAGTATAGAAGTCTGAAAGCCCGTCCCCTCCTATCCTGGAGACTGCTCCCGTCATCTGCCAGTCAGGCAGATCCAGAGTCGGCACACTGTCCCACCGGTCTGCAAGGGTGTCAGCGGCTTCCTGGGCCGAAACAGCACCCGTGCCTGCACAGACGGCAATAATGCACGACAATATTATCTTGTTATTGAGTTTCATCTTTCTAAATTTTAATATCCCGGATTCTGGACAAGGTAACCTTTGTTTATTTCCGCAGTACTGAACGGATGGAGATAACCCCTCCTGTTCCAGTTTCTCGTTTCAAAGACGTATGGTTCATAATGGTATTCAGAATCATTTCCTTCGATTCTGGAAACCTGTATTCCCCACATGTTGCCCTGCATCACACCTTCTTCCTCTGCGATCATCCATCTTCTGATATCCCAGAATCTGTGATTGTCAAATGCAAGTTCTATATCCCTTTCATGACGTACTTTCTCTCTGAATTCATCCTGTCCGGAAGCTACCACATCCGGCATATCGGAACGTGCCCTTATGATATTGACCGCCTGACGTGCAGTCATGCCGTAACCTTCGGGATCCGCATCAGGGCCATACGCCTCGTTCATGGCTTCCGCATAATTAAGATAGATTTCATTGAGCTGGAACAATGTAGAGTTCGGAGTGTAAGTCCAAACATTGTTGCTTATAACAGACGGATAGAGTTTGTGCAGCCAGAAACCTCCGTAGCAGGTAGACGCATCGTGACCGCAGCCGGCTCCACTGTTCGGATTGCCATATATCCACACTTCAGGAAATTCATCATTCCATCTTCCTCCGTTTCCCACTATCGAGGCAGCAAAACGCGGATCAAGACTTGCCATCTTTGCCTGAAGATCATCTCCCCCGTTCCATTCGACTGCATTACCGTCCCTGTCCTCATATTTCCTGACATGATTGAGGGTGACTGTAATTCCGCTCTGACCGGCATTCCCGGCATAGATATTAGGCGGTGCTATCGAAGACCACGGCCAGGTCCATTTTCCAAGACTGGAATGTGCCTTCTCCGCCAGAATGATCTCAGCATTGTCATACTGCTCCCATGAATATCTGTAGTTCGCCTCACCGCTGCCCTGATCGGTAATCAGATGACAACCGTTGGCAGAAGCCCATTTGAGACAATCGTTCGCTGCCGATGCAGCCTCTTCCCAACGGGCAATATCGTAGTTGCCATAACAGAGGAACCTGTCACTGTCTCCTCCGAGAGACATATACGGAGTGTCGGTATTGAACAGCGGACTTGCAGCATAGAGCAGAGTTTTGGATTTGATTGCATACGCCGCACCCTGGTCTATCCTTCCCCTGTTGGCTCCACGCTGTGCCGGAGGAAGGGCTCCGATGGACTCGTCTATATCGGTAAGGATAAAATTCACGACATCCTCTACTGAACTTCTCGGAATCATCAGGTCCTCGTTCACATCTATGTGATGGTCGATAATCGGGACTCCACCGTAGAACTTGAGCATTTCGAAATAATTGAGGGCCCTGATTACGCGGCATTCTGCCTTCAGTTGGCTGGCGTACTCAGGAGTAATGTCCGGGACTTCATCTACTCTTTCAAGCATCAGGGAAATCATCCTTATCGCCTGCCAGCGGAAATCCCACCGACGGTCATCGGTATTGTCGGCCGTAACCGACGCCGAATTCCAGTTATTGGCTTCATACCAGGCAGCGCACTGCTCGGCCTCATCGCATCTTCCTGTCCACGGACCGCTATGAGGGTTGGTCCCGTCCGCAGCACCGTTGTCAGGATTACCATAGCCCAGATTCGAATGGATTCCCTTCTGATAGATGCTTGCAAGAAGTGTCTCCACATTGGTTCTGGACGAGAAGATATCATCTTCTGTCACATCCACTCCCGGAGCCTTGTCAAGGTAGTCACAGGACATGCACGCAAGAATAGAGACAGACAGGAACAATATTCTTTTTATATATTTCATAGACATATCTGTTAGAAATTAATGTTCAGACCCATATTGAAGACCCTTGTAAGAGGATAAGGCTCGGCATTGGCCTCCATTGTAGGATATTCGGGATCCTCTCCCGGGAACAGATTGCAGAAAGTAAACAGGTTGCTGCCGTTCAGATAGACACGCACGCTGGAGATTCCGGCCTTCGAAAGCCACCTTGTAGTCATCGTGTAACCGATTTCGGCGGATTTCAGCCTAAGGTATGTCGCATCTTCAAGCCAGTATGTACTGAGCACATAGTTGTGGGTATCATTCGTGACGGAATACCTCGGGTACACAATCTCTTCCCCTGCCTCATACCTTTCGTGCGTCCAACTCTTGAGAAGGTCCTTGCTCGCACCGGTATTGGTATAGAAACCTCTCTTAGTCCTTCGTGAAGGCTGGGTGGAGACATGGGTCGCCCCCTGGAAAAGCACGGAGAAGTCAAGCCCTCTCCAACTTCCTCCGATAGAGAGACCGAACATGATCTCAGGGAAGTCGGAATATCCGATAGGGACGATATCCTGGTCGTTGATGTAGCCATCGCCGTTGACATCCTTGTATTTTATGTCTCCAGGCTGCATCCTGTTGTTGTTCCACTGATAGACCGGACGGTTGACATCATTGACTTCCTCCCACGTATTGAACAGGCCCTCAGCGACATATCCGAAGAACTGTCCGTAACTGTGACCGGTACGGTACTGGTACGCCCAAGGCCACTGGGCCTCATCCTGCTCAAGAATGGTATTGTGAGCATATGTGAAATTGCCTTTCGCAAAGAAGCGGAACTCGCCCCAGCGGTCATTGTATGAAAGTTCGCCTTCCCATCCGGTATTACGCATGCGCCCAAGGTTATATGCCGGCATATTAGCTCCAATGACTGACGGGATAGTCCCCCTGTTGGTAAGGATGTTGTCCCTGTTCTCCAGGAACCATTCGACAGTAAGGGCGATCTTGTCCTTTATGAAGTGGGCATCGAGACCGACATTCAGTTTCTTCGCCTTCTCCCAGGTCAGATACTCGTTACCTATCTTGCCTTCATAGCTTCCTCTGTATGACTGGTATGTAGTGCCGACTTCTCCGAAATAATACGCCGGTTTGTCAGCCGCAGTAAAGGTATAGGAAGTAGGAACATAAAGGAACCTGTCGCCTCCTACCTTATCGTTACCCACGACTCCGTAAGAACCTCTTACCTTGAGGAACGTGAGAACATCGTTCTTCGGGAAGAATTTCTCATCGGTCGGCACCCAGCCGAGGGAGAATGAAGGGAACCAGCCGAAGCGGCGGCCTTCCGCAAAGTTCTCGGTTCCGTTGTATCCGATATTGAACTCTGCAAGATACCGTCCTTCATAGTCGTATGTCACACGTCCCACAACTCCCTGATATCCGTTAGGAATGAGAAATGCAAGGTCAGGAGAATGATATTTGCTCTGGTTGTAGAGAAGAAGGGCTCCGACAGCATGTCCGTTGAAGTTGTTGTTCCACTCAATCCCGCCTTCCAGATACATCCGCCTGTTCCTGCTGGCCTCGGAACCTGTCCTGGTTACCTGAGGATCCCCGTTCGGCACATAAAGTATCTGGTCACCGTCACCCGAACGTGCATCGTAAGTGACTTTTTCCGTCTCGAAGGTCTTTTTCTCCATATTATAATTCTGATAGGAAATGGCCGCCCTCAGTTTCAGTCCCTTCAGAAGCCAGTCCATCTTGTAGTTGAGCCTTACAGCACCGTTGAGTGTACTTCCGTAATTGTCAACCCAGCCTTTATTATATGCAGTGAGCGGCGACCAGGATGAATTGGTCACCTGATTCAGCGTGATTATATTGCCGTCAATCACTCCCGGTGATGCATTTGGAGGAGTGGATGACAACTGCTCGAACAGTCCTTCCACTCCCCAGTTCGGTCCGCGCTTGTTGTCTATCTGCATGGATATGTCTATGCTGGCGGTAAGGTCTCGGGTAATGTTGATATCGAAATTGGAACGGAAGTTATACCTGCGGTACTTGACCTGATAGTCATAATCCTGAGGTACTACATCCGTGTTGAGCATACCGTTCTGGGTAAAATATCCGAGGGAGAAGAAATACTTGACTCTCTTTGAACCTCCCCTGATATTGATATTGCTCTGTGTCTGCATACTGTAGTCACGGAGCATATAGTCATACCAGTCCGTGCTCGGATAGAGAATCGGACTGTCCCCCGTACGGTAATGCTCTATCTGTTCTTCCGAATACTGTGGAGTGTAACTTCCTGAAATGTATGAATCGTATGCGTATGCCCTGTTGAGCCCTGAGGCCCATTCATACGAATTCATGTTTTCCCTCAGTTCAGGAAATGTCGTGAAAGCCACATTGGTGGAAAGGCTGACTTTCGGCTTGCCCGTCTCCCCTCGCTTGGTCTGGATAAGGAGCACTCCGTTCGCTCCTCTCACTCCGTACACAGCCGTTGCGGAAGCATCCTTAAGGATGGTAATGGACTCAATTTCATTAGGGTCGATGTTGTTGTAATTGTCAGTCTCGATACCATCGACCATAATGAGAGGATCCTGGTCTCCGGCAAATGTTCCCACGCCTCGGATACGGAGGGTGGAGGCATCGTTTCCCGGTTCACCGCTTCTCTGGACAGAGAGAAGTCCCGGCATCCGTCCTGCCAAGGCATTACTGATGTTGGCTTGAGGAGACTGAAGAAGATCTTTTGTGGATACGGCAGCAACGGATCCGGTCACAGTAGCCTTGCGCTGGGTCCCGTATGCAACAACGACTGCATCATCCAGGGTGTGCGTCTCGTCTTCAAGAAGGACATTCTGCACAGCCTTGTTCCCCACAGTGAAAGTGAAGGTCTTGTAGCCGATGAAAGAAACCTGGATCTCGACGCCTGTCCGAGGGACAGTAATAGAATACCAACCTTTGTTGTCGGTCATTGTGGCGATATTGTACTCCGGAGAATAGACGATTGCACCCACCATAGGCTGGGAACCCTCATCCCTTACAGTTCCGGTGACCGTAATTCCGTCATCCTGCACGGCTGTTCCCGGTTGCCCGGATGTCCGGGAAGGAACAGTTGCGAGACCCGTCAACGGCAACGATACCAGAACAGACAGGAGGACTGCCACTTTTAAAGAAAAAGCGTACATCCGCATATTGGTTAAATTAGTTTTATGCAACGGAGGCTTTTACCTCCATTGTGTGATTATCGGAAGACAAAAGTAAATCCGGCCCATTAATACAGACTTAACAGAAAATTAATTCGGGCCTTTTCCGAAAAATTTTTTCAACTAATTTTAACCGATATTACGATACGGACCAAAAATATGCCTGTTCAGACCAGTCTTACGACAGGAGATTGGAGAGCATTATGACGAGGATGGCGACGGGTGCAAGATAGCGGATGATAAAGTACATCGGGGAAAACATCCTTCCGCTCGCGGACAATGTACCTCCGTTGGTGAACTCGTTGCGCACGTCATCCTTCTTCATCTTCCAGCCTACAAATATCACTATCAGCAAGGCACCTGAAGTCATAAGGATATTTGAAGTGAACTTGTCCAGAAAGTCGAACAGAATGTCCCCGAAAATCCTGACATCGGACAACGGGCCGAAAGAGAGGGAGCAGAGGACACCGAGAAGCCAGGTCCCGGCGAATATCACAAGAGATGCCTTCCTGCGCGAATAATGCTTTTCCTCCACAAGATAGGCCACCCCGACTTCAAGAATGGATATCGATGAAGTCAAGGCCGCAACGAGTAGTGCCACGAAGAACAGCAGGGCCACTACCCCTCCGAGAGGCATCTGCGAAAAGATGAAAGGAAGCACCTCGAACAGAAGGCTCGGACCGGCCTCGGGACTGAGACCGAAAGAAAATACGGCCGGCATTATGGCGCAACTCGCTATCAGGGCAAAAAGGGTATCGGATACCGCTATGAGTACTGAAGACTTGCCTATGCCCGCCTGCCTGTCCATATAGGAAGCATAAGTCAGCATTATTCCGAAGCCCACGGACAGGGAGAAGAAGCCCTGACCGAGAGCGGCTGCACATACTGCCGGAGTAATCTTCGAGAAATCAGGCTTGAAAAGGTAGGCAAAGCCCTCCCCTGCTCCCGGAAGAGTCGCGGAACGAACGGCTATCAGTATGACCAGAAAGAAAAGCAGAGGCATCATCACCTTGCCGAAACTCTCGATTCCTTTCTTCACCCCCAGCATCACTATGAGTGCCGTGACAGCGAGGAAAACCGTATGCCCTATTATCGGAGCCCAGACAGAAGATATGAAACTTCCGAAAATGCCGTCAAGTTCCTGTCTTGTATGAGCCATTGCCGTAAAGTCAAAGCAGACAGCCTTATAAAGATACTCAAGTGACCATCCGCCTATCACGCTGTAGTACGAAAGGACGACCAGGGGAGTGAATACCATCAATGCCCCTACCCATTTCCAGCGAGACCCAGGTGCAAGTACCCTGAAGGCATTGAAGGCGTTGGTCTGGCTCCGGCGTCCGGCAATCATTTCCGAATTAAGGATAGGCAGGCACAGCAGAAACACCATCACTATATATACCAGCACGAATGCCGCACCGCCATACACGCCTACCATATAAGGGAAACGCCAGAGGTTTCCCAGACCTACAGCAGAGCCCGTCATCGCCATGATTGCGCCGAACTGGCTCCCGAAATTTTCTCGTTTCATAATAATATGGTTATTTGTCAAGTCCGTTTTTACAACTGCTTTCAGTCAGTCCCCCTGTCATATACTACGAATTCGAATCCGAGTCCGGACACGGGATCCGTATGAATTCCAGACCGGGACACTTCCTTCCATCCACCGTCATCCAGAGCAGGGAAGAAGGTATCAGCATCTTCCACAACAGTATGTACCTCTGTCACATACAACCGGTCGGCCAGGGGAATGGCCTGGCGGTAGATCTCCCCTCCTCCAATGATGAATACGTCCGGCCCCTTGCATCGGCCTCCAGGTTCTTCAGGCCTTCCTTCCGGGAATCCGGCAATGCTTCCGGAAGCAAGAGCGACAGCCTTCTCCAGAGAGGACACCGTACACACATCCCCGGCTGCAAGACCTTCCGTACGCGATGTCTCGGGCAGGGAGCGGGAAACCACTATGTTGAGCCTTCCCGGCAATGGTCTGCCGAGAGACTCGAATGTCCTGCGTCCCATTATGACAGGACACCCCAGAGTGACCTGCTTGAAATATTTCAGATCCTCCCTTATATGCCACAGAAGGGCATTGTCCTTTCCGATGGCTCCGTTGTCCGCTACTGCCGCTATTATGTTTATCATTGTCTTTCCGCAAATTAATCCTGTCCCGGTCTTCAAGCCGGAAGGGCCGGGACTACACCGCTACCGGAGCCTTGATTGCCGGCCACGGATCATAGCCTTCCAGGGAAAAATCCTCATACCGGAATCCGTATATGTCCCTCACGTCAGGATTGATCTTCATTTCAGGCAGCGGCCTCGGCTCACGCGAGAGTTGCAGGGCAACCTGTTCGAAATGATTCCTGTAAATGTGGGTATCTCCCGTGGTATGGATGAATTCCCCCGGCCGAAGTCCGCATACCTGGGCTATCATCATCGTAAGCAGTGCATACGAGGCTATGTTGAACGGAACTCCGAGAAACACATCCGCACTCCTCTGGTACAACTGGCAGGAGAGCCTGCCTTCCGCCACATAGAACTGGAAGAGAGTATGGCATGGAGGCAGGGCCATCCTGTCCACTTCCGCCACATTCCACGCCGATACAATCATCCTCCTGCTGTCAGGATTGTACCTGATAGTTTCTATCACTTCCGACAACTGGTCTATCGTCCTTCCGTCAGAGGCAGGCCAACTGCGCCACTGATGTCCGTAGACAGGGCCGAGATCTCCGTTTTCATCGGCCCATTCATCCCAGATGGATACTCCGTGTTCCTTCAGGTATCTGATATTCGTATCACCGGAGATAAACCACAGTAATTCGTATATAATCGATTTCAGGTGTACTTTCTTGGTCGTGAGCAACGGGAAACCTTCACTGAGGTCAAACCGCATCTGATGTCCGAACACGCTCTGCGTCCCGACTCCGGTACGGTCCTGCTTCATCACCCCGTGCTCCCGGATATGCCTGAGAAGATCCAGATACTGCTTCATATCGCTTTCCTGTCCGACAGTACTGTCTATTTCACGCTGAAAGCGAATATTATGGCCTGTTCGAAAGTCTCGCCAGGACGGAGTACCGTGGAAGGATAGTCCGGATGGTTCGGAGAATCCGGATAATGCTGGCATTCAATGGCCACTCCCTCATAGTCATTGTAACTTCTGCCGCATTTCGCTACCGGACATCCTGAAAGCCAGTTACCCGTATAGACCTGGACCCCGGGCTGGGTAGTCAGGACCTCCAGACAACGGCCGCTTTCCGGAGAATAAAGGACTGCAGCCGACTGTATCTGTCCCGGCTCGGCTCCGTCTATTATCCAGCAGTTGTCATATCCCTTTCCATATTTCAGTGCAGGGAAATCGGCATTTATATCCTGTCCGACAGGCTTGGGGGTCACGAAATCCATAGGAGTCCCGGCTACAGGCTCGCTTTCCCCGACAGGAATGAGGCTGTCGTCAGTAGGAAGATACTCGGAAGCGTTCAACTGAAGGATATGGCCGAGGATATCTCCGCTGCCTTCGCCGTTCAGGTTGAAATAGGTATGATTGGTGAGATTGACAACCGTAGGGGCATCGCATTCCGCCGTCAGAGTCAGTCTGAGTTCGTTCTCTTCACTCCAGTCATAACGCGCGGTGGCCTTCAATGCTCCGGGATACCCCATTTCCCCGTCTTCAGAATAATAGAGGAACTCCACGGCATCCCCGTCTATCCTGCTCTCCCACACCTTGTTCTGGAAACCCTGAGGCCCTCCGTGAAGATGGTTGGGACCGTTATTGACAGGAAGGGTATATTCCTTGCCGTCAAGGGTGAATTTCCCCTTTGCAATCCTGTTGGCATACCTGCCCGGGACTTTCCCCGCACATGGTCCGTCATCAAAATAACTCAATGGATCCGGATATCCGAGCACCACATCAGCCGGTTTTCCCTCCTTGTCGGGAACGACGACAGAGACAACGCCTGCACCGACTTCCGACAGTTCCACATACGCCCCGGACGCATTCGTTATCCTGTATTTGTGGATATCCTTTCCGCAAGGGGACTTGCCCCAAAGTTCTTTTTCTACTTTCATATCTCAATGTTTTAATGTTTTCCGATGCAGTCTATCCCTCATCCGCGATGGAGGCAAGAAACGAGAACACCCTCTGGTCCGGGGCATCCTTCATGATGACCGTCTTGTCCCTGTCAAGAATATAAAGGGACGGAATGGCGCGGACATTATACAGCACATCAGACCGTATGACCCCGTCGGGATCATAGCCGTTGTACCAGTCTTCAGGATAGATGGACATATAGTCATACCATGCCGTAAGGTCTTCGTCTATATATACATTCACGACAGCCAGCCTTCCGGAAGCAATCAGACTGCTGACCGACAACTGCTCCGAAAGTACCCTTATTATCTCCTCGCAGGCGTGGCAGCCAGGATTGCTGAAAAACAGCAGGGTGTAGTCGGCATCTATGCCATATAGAGACCTGATGCGTCCGGATGCATCGCTGAATCTGAAATCAGCAGCCGGAGTACCTGTGGAATTAAGAGAGCACATCCTCACATCATAGGCATATACATCCCTCTTTTCTTCGGAAATGCCCTGATATCCGGACATTTTCCGGGCATAGACAGCATACAGGTCCTCGTTCCTGAGCGGAGAATTCGGATCGTACAGATACCGTTCCGTCAGTCCTGTCAGAGTCTCGAACACATTGGAAGAAGTATCGGCACTCTCACATGCCGCCGCCCTGTCGAACATCAGCGACACGGCCTTCTCCGCCAGACGGAAATCCACTGCCTGTAGCACGCCGGAAAAATCGGCGAACGCCTGCTCCACATCCCCGGTCCTGACTCCGTTCACAAGAGCCGTATCGCTCGGAAAGGCCGATGCCGTATCCGCAAAATCGTCCCAGAAATGCTCCGCGAGATACTCCAGGGCCCCTTCCCGGTCTTCCGCATAGATTCCCGGAACTTCAACTGAAGGGAAGTCCCTGGGAGTGAAGGACTCCGTCTTCTTCTGTCCGCAGCCCGCGGCGGATACCAGCCCCGCCAGTATGCAGAAAACCCATGCAGGCATAAAAGAATGCCTGCTTCTGTCAGATATTCCTGTACTTGTTTCCATCCTGTAATACTTTACGCCGGATTCGTCCATCCGGAGAATACACTATCCCTGTCTTGCCGCTTCCTCCTTTGCCTGGGATATGTTGATGATAAAGTCTCCTATCCGTTCCAGTTCGGCGACAACATCCATGTAGTAGACACCCGTCTGGTAGTTGTATCCGTCATTCTCGATATTGGAGATATGTTCTTCCCTGAGATTGTTCCTGCATGAATTGATCTGATCCTCGGCATTCTGGGCATTGTTTATCTCCCTGAGGTCAGGATTCTTCAGATTGTCCAGCATAGCCCTGTATGCCTCATCCACCGTATCCAGCATACGGTTGAGTCTCTTGAGCATCTCCTCGTCGAAACTCTTGCCGTGAGCGTTCTTCCTTTGCAGGATCCTGCCGATTGCCTCGCCCGAATCTCCCAGACTCTCCATCTCGCCGATTATCTTATACATCGACTTCATCCTGTTGTCCGAAACCTCGCTCAATTCGCCCTTTGACACCTCGTTGAGATAGGATGCTATCTCGAATTCTATCCTGTCGGTTATCTCCTCGTACTTGACAAGTTTCTGGTTGATTTCGGAAAACCTGTCATTGTCCTTCTCGTTGACCGCTTCCCTTATGTATCCGAAATCCTTGTAGCATATCTCTCCGAAATGGATTATCTCCTGCTGGGCCTCATCCAGAGAGAGTTCCGCAGTGTTCAGAGGACCGCCCTGGATATATTTGAGCCTGAATATCTCCTCCTCGCCTGCAGGAGCCTTGACTATGAACTTGACCACCTTTTCTATCACAGGAACGAACCATATAAGTATCAGGGTATTGCACACGTTAAAGAGGGTATGCAGCATCGAGACCCCGTACAGGAAGGATGTCTGGACTGCAGGGTCATCGCTCCCGGCCGAAAAATCTGCCGTCATCGGGTTCGGAAGGCCGAAGGAACTGACAATCAGGCCCACAAGTTTCAGGAACGGATGGAAAAGGATAAGCAACCAGATGACTCCGGTCACATTGAATACCGTATGGGCCATCGCCGCCCGCTTGGCAGATACATTGCCGACCGCTGCCGCTATGTTCGCCGTGATGGTGGTTCCGATGTTTTCCCCGAGTACCATTGCCGCGGCTATCTCGAAAGGTATCCATCCGAAGTTGACCATCACGAGAGTCAGGGCCATGGTCGCGCTTGAAGACTGGAGCACAATGGTGAGAAGCGTCCCTATCAACACGAAGATAAGCACTGAACCGAAACCGAAGTCAGTCCATTTCTGGATGAATGCAAGCGCTTCAGGATGGCTGCCCAGGTCAGGTACCGAGTCCTTCAGGGCTGCAAGTCCCATAAACAGCAGGGCAAAACCTATGATGAATTCACCGATACTCTTCCTCTTGCTCTTCTTGGACATGAAGAACACGAACCCCACCGCAATCAGCGGGATGGCAAGTACGGAAATGTCAGCCGAGAACCCGAGAAGGGATATGAGCCATGCGGTCACCGTGGTACCGATATTGGCACCCATTATCACGCCTATGGCATTGGTCAGGGAAAGAAGGCCTGCATTGACGAAACTGACAACCATCACGGTCGTCGCGCTTGAAGACTGGATGATGGCAGTAATAAGAAGACCGGTCAGTACTCTCTTGAATGCATTGGAAGTCATCGAAGCAAGGAAAGCCCGGAGTCTGTCCCCCGCCGCCTTCTGGAGACCTTCGCTCATAAGGGTCATTCCATACAGGAAAAGGCCGAGAGCGCCGAGAAGGGTGAAAATCTGTAGAACTGCCTGCATAATGTGGTTTTTTCTTGGTTTAATACACGGAAATCCAGACAAAAATATAAAAAATAATTAGATTTGTGGCTTCTGTAAACAATAAATCCCCTGACGGGGATACAGACCTGAATGGAATGAAGAGACGAATCATAGCCGCAGCAATATTTTCCCTCGCCTTCTCTGCCGTATCGCACGCACAGTTCTACACGACAGGAGATGATCCGGCTTCGATACACTGGTACCGGACCGATACGGAAACATACAGGATAATCTATCCGGAAGGACTCGACTCCCTGGCGAAAGTATATGCCACGACACTGGAAAAATACAAGGAGGCAGTCGGCCGGTCGGCCGGATACGTTCCGGGAGAATGGACCTGCGGAAAGATCCCCGTTGTCCTTCATGCATTCAATGCAAATTCAAACGGCTCGGTCGCATGGGCTCCGCGCAGGATGGACCTGTACACTTCCCCCCAGGCATACGGCAGTGAACCCATGCCATGGACCGATATGCTGGCCATACACGAGCAGAGGCACACCGCACAGATGCAGGCCGGGCTTTCCGGTGCCTTCCGCCCTTTCGGATGGATATTCGGAGAGATGTTCAACGGACTTGTAGCAGGGATATATCCGTCCAATGCCTTGCTGGAAGGAGATGCGGTCGTAGCAGAGACGGCCCTTTCGCAATCAGGACGCGGCCGCACCGGGGATTTCCTCAACTACTATATGATAGCCTTTGACAACGGGGATTTCAGGTCCTGGAACAGATGGAGATTCGGGTCCCAGAGATACTATGCCCCCGACCACTACGCGGCAGGATATCTTCTGCTCAGCGGAATCCGGTACCTGTACGACGTGCCGGACTTCACTGCAAGATACTTCCATCATATAGCCCGCCGGCCCTACGACTTCAACGCATTCAGCAATGTCCTGAAGAAGAGTACCGGCAAAAACCTGAAGAAGGTCTTCAGGGAAATCGAGGACACCATGGCCGTAATGTGGGCATCGGAAATGGATGCAAGGAAGCCTTACACCGCATATACCCGTCTGACAGGCACCCCTTCCAGATATACGGAATATTCCAGGAACAGGACTTCAGGAGGATACATATATTCCGTCCGTTCAGGGATAACTCAGCCGGCGGCTCTCGTAAAGGTATCGGCAAAAGGCAGGACAACCAGACTGCGTGCCTTCACATCCACGGACGGGAAGATGAGCGCCGGACCGGACGGAATCCTGTACTGGAGCGAACCTGTCCCCGACAAAAGATGGAGCCACAGGATAAACTCCGTCATCCGCCGCTACGACACACGCACCGGAAAGACAAGGAGCCTCTCGGCAAAAGGAAGACTCTCCAGTCCTTCCGTCTCTGAAGACGGGAAGACCCTTACCGTCACGGAATACCTGGATAACGGCCGGAGCAGGATAGTCCTGATGGGTGCAGACCGTGGAAATGTGCTCGGATACACCGCCGTCCCCGACTCCCTGCAGGCAGTGGAAAGCATCGTGGTCCATGACAGCCTCTACATCTCGGCCATATCATCGTCAGGTTACGGAATCTATTCTATCCCCTGTCAGGCCGCCGGAAAGAAGAATCCTGTCCTCCGGGACGGTAACAGACCGGAAAGAAAAGCATGGAAGACAGTGCTTCACCCCCAGCCCGTGAAAATCCTGAACCTGGACAGATACGGCGACATCCTTACATTCACGTCCGACCGGACCGGAGTGAATGAATTCTACCATTTTGACCCTGTATCCGGAATCCTGACGCAGAAGACCTCCACTAGATACGGGGCGGACGATTTCGCATACACCCGGGACGGGGGACATCTTATCTACAGCCTCCGCACGTATGAAGGGAAAATCCTGGTGGAAACCCCTTCTGCGGACCTTCTGGACAGACAGGCGGATTACGGAGACATCCACAGGTACAGGATTGCGGACGCACTTTCAAAGCAGGAAAAGGCCCTTGCGGAAGGCCGGTATGCCGTAGATTCCCTGATATACGGAAAGAACCGTCGCAAAAGCAGCGGAGACACAGCCGACGGAACTCCACGGCCATACAGGAAAGTCCCCAATCTGTTCAGGATACATTCCTGGGCTCCGGTATATTTCAATGTGGACAGACTGCGTTCGTTCAGTTATGACAGATTCTACCAGATGCTTTCCCTCGGAGCGGCAGGACTGAGCCAGAACGAACTCGGGACGGCAGTGACCCAATTCGGCTATTCGGCTCACAGGGATCCCTACAACAGAAGCAGATGGAGACATTCCGGGCATCTGGCCTTCTCCTACACCGGATGGTACCCTGTCATAGAGGCAAGCGTGGATTTCAACGACAGGGCGGCCAGGAACTCGTTTTTCACCATCCGTTCCATTGACCGGATCCCGCAGTCCCTGTCAAACAGTTCCACATTGTCCGCCAATCCTTACGTCAATGTCGATCTTTCGGTCTATATCCCGTTCAATTTCTCGAAAGGAGGCTGGCAGACAGGGCTGATTCCACAGATAAATTACAGTTTCTCCAATGACTGCATACAGACCGTCTTCATAAACGAGAATTCCCCTATGCTGCTTGCCCTGGACGAACGGCCGGAAATCACCAAAGGCAAGGTCATTCCGGTACAGAGCCTTTCTGGATCATTGAGATTCTACACCATGAGGCCGACAGCACCCTCAGGGATATATCCCAGATGGGGAATCGGATTCGAGGGCGGAGCGATGTCAAGGCCATCACTGGAGCATTACTACTCCCCTATGGCATACGCCTATCTCTACGGCTATCTGCCGGGTATCATTCCCCAGCACGGAGTGCATTTCAGCGCTATCGGCCAGAACATCCTGAATCCCGATGCATATTTCGGCACGCCTGCAGTCAACACTGTCCCGCAAGGACTCAGCGGCAACTCCGAACTGGTCTCAGTGGCATCGATGTACTCCGACAAATCGCTGAAACTCTCTCTGGACTATGCAATTCCAATCTACATAGGGGACATCACCATATTTGGCCCGTTCATGTACCTGAAACGGCTGACATTCACCCCTCAGATAGACTTCTCGATGTTCGACTGGATGGAAGGCTATGATTTCAAAGGCAATCTCTTCTCCGCCGGGGCCTCTCTGACCCTTGACTTCGAGCGGCTGTTCTGGCTCCGCTTCCCGTTCTCCATCGGAGTATCGTATTTCTACAGCGGAGGATCCGCCTTTGACAGTCTCCGCGCCGCAGTCAGGGCCAACGGTTCCAGTTTCGGACACCACTACCTCGGTCCTATCTTCAGCGTGGACTTCTGACCCCTACAAGGCGGCAATCCACGGCTTGACAAGGCCGAAGATGACATAGGCCACAACCAGTGTCACTATGATATTGAAACTCTGGGCTATCAGGAAAGTATAGAGAGGCTTGCGGTTCTCCTTACCGAAAATCTCCTTGAACCTGGTCTCCAGTCCGATACAGACGAACGCTATGCTGAAAAGCGTATTCTGGAAACCTTTGGTGACTCCTTTCACCTCCTTCACCATATCCGGGTCAAATACGGCAATGAGACTGAAGACAACGGACGCAAGGATGAATCCGACCACGAATTTCGGGAACCTGTCCCAGATGACCCTTGCCGACGGCCTTTCCTGGGCGTTCCTTCCCTGTCTGGTCCACATCAGGGAAATGATGAAGGCCGCAAGCCCGAGAAGGACATTCTGTGAGGATTTCACTATGATTGCGGTATTGGCAGCAGCCGTCGCCGCGTCCTGACTGGTCCCCGTGACATCCTTGACCATCGAACCGGCCGCCCCAACCGCTCCGGTGGTATCGATGGTCCCGCCGATCCAGGCTCCGGCCACCTCCGGACTCAAGCCTATCATATTGGCAATCCACGGAAGCAGATACATCATAGGCACAGCCACTATAAGTACAAGAGAAACCACATACGAGAGTTTCCTGTTATCCCCGTGGATTACCCCGCAGGTGGCTATGGCGGCGGAAACACCGCAGATGGACACGGCACTCGACAGCATGGTCCCCATCTCCGGATCCACCTTCATCTTCCTGGCCACCCAGAAAGAGAAATACCATACTGAAAAGACCACTATCAGAGACTGCACAAGACCGTAGGCACCTGATTCCATCACATCTCCGATAAGTATCGTGGAACCGAGGCAGATGATTCCTATCTTGATATAGAATTCGCTCTGTACGGCGGCTTTCAGCCACTCCGGAACCCTGAACAGATTGCTAATCAACAGTCCTATGATGACAGCGAAGAAAACCGGCTCGAATCCCAGTTCCTTGACTGCCGGTATATTGGCGATCAGTTGGGCGCATACGGTCAGGGCGAAAATCACCAGAAGCGAAGGGAAAATCATTTTAAGAGGCCTTCCAAGCACCGCCGAAGTGACAATGGTCAGGACATACACGAAAAGGAACATATACCCTGCGGAAAGCCAGTCCGATACGGATGCAAGGGTCTTCGGCATCGAAGGCATCCAGTGAGGAAAAATGCAGGCAAGAGCCAGTATGACAACTCCCGCAAAGACGATAACCCAGTCTTCAGAGGAGAATTGCTTAAGCCATTTTTTCATTTGTGTAGCGGTTTTGGGCCGGCCGGAATGCGATATTCCATCGTAAAACCGGCCGGAATGTCAGGTTTATCGGTTGTAAACGGGGACAAAGGTATAAAAAATTTATCTTTGCATAAAAATTACACGATATGTCAATCATCAGCGACGGCAGGGCCGTCTGCACGAAATGCGGACAGACCCATATAATCAAAGTCTACAAAAGCATAAACATAGCGGATAACCCCGAACTCAAGGACAAGGTCAGGGACGGTTCCCTGTTCCTTTGGGAATGCCCCCACTGCGGACAGGTCAATCTGGCACGGTATGACACACTCTATCACGACCCAGCAAGGAAACTGATGGTCTGGATGATTCAGGACGACAACATATCGGAAACCCAAATGCAGGCAATCGCAAACCACACCAAAGCCATGGGAGGATATACGCTGCGGCTTGTGGACAATATGGGAGGACTTATGGAAAAGGTGCTGATAGACGATGCAGGGCTGGATGACGTGGTAATAGAGATGTGCAAGTTCGTCACAAAAATGGAAATGGCAGGAAAAATGGAAAAGGGCGCAGCCGTATCATTTATGGACACCCCGTTCCATTTCTACAGGATACACGGGGAAGGAGAAGGCCGGCTCATCACTTTCATGTACCCGTCAGAAGGGAAAATGACCGGAGTGGATATAGGCTGGAATGTATATGAAGACTGCCAGGGAATAGTGGACAGGAATCCGCATATAAAACCAGGAAGCGGATTCGAGAGAATCGACGCTTCCTGGCTCAATTCCATTATGAAATAAACTCTACAGTTTTCTGGCACCGTCGCTGATGACGACTTCGATGACCTTCGGCTCGTGTCCGAACTTTCTGTTGAATTCTTCGGTAGCCGTTGCAATGAACTTGTCGTAAAGTTCATCCTTCACAAGGTTGATGGTGCATCCTCCGAAACCACCGCCCATTATACGGCAGCCGGTAACACCGCATTTCTCGGCAACTTCAGCCAGGAAATCAAGTTCCTCGCAGGATACTTCATAATCCTTTGAAAGTCCCCAATGGGTCTCGTACATTCTCTTTCCGACGGTCTCATAATCGCCTTTGGCAAGGGCGTCGCACACGTCAAGTACCCTCTTCTCCTCTCCTATCACATAATGCGCTCTCTTGTAGTCCTCCTCGGAAATACTGTCCTTGATGGCATCGAGCTGCTCCATTGTGGCCCCGCGCAGGAATTCCTGACCGAGAGCCTTGGCCACCCGCTCGCATGACGCACGGCGGTCGTTGTAAGGGGAACCCACCAGTTCGTGCTTTACACATGAGTTCAGAAGCACAAGACGGTAGCCGTGCTGACCCGGATCAAACGGAAAATATTCATACTCGAGAGAGCGGCAGTCAAGACGGATAAGATTGCCTTTCTTTCCGAAAACGGAAGCGAACTGGTCCATGATGCCGCAATTGACACCGCAGTAATTGTGCTCTGTCGCCTGGCCTATTTTCGCAAGTTCGAACTTGTCAATCCCCAGGTCAAAAAGATAATTTAGGGCAAAGGCAAAGGTGCTTTCAAGAGCGGCTGAAGATGACATTCCGGCTCCGAGAGGGACGTCTCCGGCAAATACGGTATTGAATCCGGCAATCTTCCCACCCCTCTTTATGGTCTCACGGCAGACTCCGAAGATATACCTTGCCCAACTCTGGTTCGGAAGATCCTCTTCATTGAGTCCGAATTCGCAGTATTCGTCCAGATCAAGGGCGTAAGCGCACACCTTGTCCGTTCCGTTCAGGCGGATTTCGGCGATTATGCCCTTGTCCACCGCTCCAGGGAACACGAAACCACCGTTATAGTCCGTGTGTTCGCCTATAAGGTTTATCCTTCCTGCCGATGCGAAGAAATCACCTTCTTCACCGAAGAGAGTCTTGAACTTCTCTGCTATTCTTTTTTTCATATCTGTAGTTATTAGTTATGTCCAATGTCAAAATCATTCAAAGGTATTGATTTTTCCTTGACATTCCAATTTTTAAAGGCATTTCGTCCGACAAAAGTCCGTATTCCCGCATATAACCGTCAGAATGACAGGACAATGGTCGCTGACCCCGCCAAGATAGCGGGGACCGGAGTATGTCCGCAGCGGCTTTTCACCGACATGGGTGTTGTCCCTTGTCATCAGGAAAGGGATTCTGACCACTTCCATCCGGCTGCTGTACCTCTCTCCGTCATCCCGACCGGAAGACCCGCCGGCAAGCACCCCGGAGACAATGAACATATCGATCAGTTCCCATTTGCCTCCATACCGGATTGTCCCCTCACCTTCCTCCTCAAGGGTACTGCCCAGATTGACCATCCGCACCCTCTCCGACAATCCCGGACCCTCATGCCCTCTGCTGCCGTTTTCCCTTGCATCACGGTTTTCCAACGCAGGTCCCTCCGTTCCGCAAAGGATTCCGAACGGCCCCCCTGAAGGAGTGTCATTGAAATCTCCCATCGCTATTATCCGCACATTCCTGCCTCCAGAAGCGGACAGAGAATCACACAAATACCTGAGTCTGCTCATCGCCATCCTCCTGCGGCCCTCGGAAACCTTTGCCCCTCCATATTTGGAAGGATGATGGTTGACCAGAAAATGATATGTCCGCCCGTCCAGACGGTGCCTCAGCGACACAAGCAGGATGTCCCTCGTCTCCATCGGCTCCGCCTGGAGCGCCCCGCCGATTTTTACCGGACCGGTATTCCGGTCCGCAGACCGGACGCCATAAGCATCATAGACATGACAGGGTTTTGCAGACAGCCTTTCGAACACCTCTTCACGGTAAAGCAGGGCAACGTCTATCCCCCTGCGGTCCGGAGAATCGAAATGGACCGTTCTGTAACCGTATTTCCTTAATGCCGTCGCACTGACTACAGAGCGGGCAGTAAATGCGTTCTCCACCTCCGCAATCCCCATCACATCCGGCAGCCGGCCTTCCCTGTCCGCTATCCACAGGACAGACTTGGCAAAGGCGTTGCATTTGGCATAGAACCGGGCCTTTGTCCACCTCCTCTGACCGAAAGAAGAAAATTCGGCATCGCTCTCCCCCGTCCCGGAATCCATGTAGTCGAACATATTCTCCAGATTCCAGAACATCACCAGCAGCCGGTCCCCATCTGTCTCCGGACCATTCCCTCCGCCTGAAGACGCAACAGTCCGGATGGCGGATACGGTGCATGAAAGGACGGCCATAAATATAACCATACATATTCTTGTCATAGGCATATCGTTTTGTTCCACGTTCTGTCGCACCGGATCCTTCGCTGTGCTCAGGATGACAATCCGAGTCTCCAGATCCTTCGCTGTGCTCAGGATGACAAAGAGAACGCTCTCCTGTCATTCTGAACGAAGTGAAGAATCTGTTCCTCCCAATCTGAGGAATCTATCCACCAATATCGTCACACAAAACGGAAAAAATACCTTAAAACAGAAAAATGTGGCGAAATGCCCGAATAATTCGTAAATTTGCCGCCCTGATAAAAAACCAAAGAGTATGTCACTGAAGTGCGGAATAGTAGGACTTCCGAATGTCGGCAAATCCACCCTTTTCAACTGCATAAGCTCCGGCAAGGCCCAGAGCGCCAATTTCCCTTTCTGTACCATCGAACCGAACATTGGTTCCACCATTGTCCCTGACAAGCGTCTGGAGGAACTGGAAAGGCTCTGCAACCCGAAACGGGTCGTCCCTGCCACCGTGGAGATCGTGGACATCGCAGGTCTCGTGAAAGGCGCAAGCAAAGGAGAGGGACTGGGCAACCAGTTCCTTGCAAATATCCGTGAAACAGATGCTATCCTGCATGTGCTCAGATGCTTCGATGATCCGAACATAGTCCATGTGGACGGAAGCGTGGACCCTGTCCGCGATAAGGAAGTCATCGATATGGAACTACAGATGAAGGACCTTGAGACTGTGGAGAACCGTCTGGCGAAAGTCCGGAAACAGGCCCAGACAGGCGGGGACAAGAGTGCGAAGAGACTGATGGAACTGCTGGAGACCTACAAGTCCGTACTGGAGCAGGGCAAATCCTGCAGGACAGTCGTCCTGGACAACCCGGAGGACCAGCAACTGGCCAAAGACCTGTTCCTTCTGACAGACAAGCCCGTGATGTATGTATGCAACGTGGATGAAGCATCTGCCGCTTCCGGCAATGCCTATGTGGACAGGGTACGGGAGGCAGTCAAGGATGAGAACGCCGAAATCCTGGTAATCGCCGCAAAGATAGAATCCGATATAGCCGAACTGGAGACATACGAGGAAAGGCAGATGTTCCTTGAGGAAATGGGACTTGAAGAATCCGGAGTGGTACGGCTTATCCAACATGCCTACTCCCTGCTCAACCTCCAGACTTTCTTTACTGCAGGAGCAGATGAATGTCGCGCCTGGACCATCAACAAGGGAGACAAGGCGCCCAAGGCAGCCGGAGTCATACATTCCGATTTTGAGAAAGGATTCATCCGTGCAGAGGTCATCAAATACGAAGACTTCATCGAACTGAAATCAGAGGCAGCATGCCGCGCAGCAGGCAAACTCGGCATCGAAGGCAAGGACTATGTCGTCCAGGACGGGGATATAATGCACTTTCTCTTCAACGTCTGAAAAACCTGATACAAGTCTTAGATCCTTCACTCCGCCTCCGGTTTCGTTCAGGATGACAAAGAGGCGGCTCACAGAATGCTCTCTTTGAGTAAAAATTTCCCCAAATAAAGGAAACTTTTTCAGATTTTTTCCTGAAATAAAGGAAACATTCCTTATATTTGTCCCCAAATAGAGGAAAGACCATGAAAAAGGATATCATCAAATCCCTGATAGCCATCAGGCAAAGTGAAATTCCGTTCGATGTGATAGAGCGGGATATAAAATTACCTATTGACAGAAAAAAGATTATCACTGTGCCCGGTGTGAGGAGATGCGGCAAGTCCACCATGATGGAGATTGCCATTAATGATTTGATACACAGCGGAGTGTCTAAAGAGAACATCCTGTGGATAGGATTTGATGACGAACGCCTTGTCAATATGTCTTCCGACGAATTAGATGAGGTAATTACGGCATATATGGAAATGTTTCCGAACATTCCGATAAAAGATGTACACATGTTCTTTGATGAGATTCAACTCATTAAGGACTGGGAATATTTCATTTTGCGCATATATAAATCCTATTGCAAGAACATCTATATATGCGGAAGCAATGCCACGATGCTTTCCTCTGAACTTGGCTCAGCATTACGAGGTTATCCTTTGGAATATGAGGCCTATCCCTTATCTTTCAATGAGTTCTGCCAGTTCAAGCAAATTACCACAGACAGTTATCTTGAGCAGGACAAGGCCCGGTTAAAGGGTGCTTTTGAAGTATATTGCCAGTCAAGCGCATTCCCGGAGATTGTCCTTTCATCATCGCAGTCTGAACAGATAAAACTGCTTCACGGCTACTTTGACACGATGATATTGCGCGACCTTGCCGAACACTATCAAATAAGCAATACCGGAGTGGTGCGCTATTTCGTGAAACGGATTATGGCAAATCTGACCAAACCGACATCCATCAACGCCATTTATAACGATATCCGTTCGCAAGGGCTTAAAGTAAGCAAAGACGATTTATACCTTTGGGCTGATTATGTCTGCAATATTTTCATGTTCCTGCGAATTCCTAAATATGACCGGTCATTGGTAAAAGAAAGGAAATCGCTGGACAAATATTATTGTATAGACATCGGGCTGCGCAATTCAGTACTTTTACCTCAAAGCAACGACAAAGGCAAGAGTCTGGAAAATACAGTATTTCTCCAGCTTCACAGGAACAGGCTACCTTCCGACAAGATCTCATATTATCAAGGAAATGCCGAGTGTGACTTCGTGCTCCAGCGGGAAGAAAATGTCTCCGGGCTTATTCAAGTGACATGGAGTATGGAGGACGATGAAACACGCGGGCGTGAAATAAAAGGTCTGCTGGAGGCATCATCGGCCACAGGATGTGACAACCTATTGATAATCACCGCAGACGAAAAGACCACAATCGAAGTTAACAGGAAACAGATAACTGTAGTCCCTGCTTGGGAATGGCTGCTCAGCAACCGGGAATTTTGACAATTACGAGAAGGTATGATATGACAGGCAGGGA
>CALVAE010000142.1 GCA_944325465.1 uncultured Bacteroidales bacterium
GTGTCTGGTTGTTGTCCGAGAGAGCTTTCACGAGATCTTCGAGCTGGACCTGAAGCATTACGTTCATACCTCCCTTGAGGTCAAGTCCGAGGTTGATCTCCCTTTCCTTTACATCCTTGTAGGTGTAGCCGAAGTAGACCTTTTCGGCAGAGATCGAATCAATGTACCACCTGTTGTTGTCCCTTCTGATCGAATCGAGGACAAATGCCTTGTCTTCCTCCGGGACGTTCGCGAAGGCGGCTTGGTTCTGGTATGCCACAACGGCTTCCTCTGCGTACTTCGCTGCCTTGTTCTCCTGGATACGTGTCACCAGGGTGAAAGACAACTGCCAGAGGCATGCAATGGCAAGCAGGATAGCCACCAGTCTGATTGCATTTTTGCTTTGCATAGTATTATCGTTAATTGTTAATATTTTGTCTCACAATGGTCCTCTACCGCAAATAAGGCACAAATTTACTATTTTTTTCTTATAAATGAAGTTTCTGTAAACTATTTCTTATTTTTGTGCTCGATTATAAACAAGTTGAGATGCGGTATTCTGTGCTTATCCATATATTCCCATTGTTGTTTTTCGTGTCCGGGCCGGACAGTCTTGCAGGCGTCCCGGCAGTTGCGGACAGGGATTCTTCAGCCCTTTTATCCGCAAGGACGGGACAGGACGGCGGGGTTGTCGTAACGGACAGCGTTGCGGTTGCCGGGGCCGACTCTGCCGCTGTTGCGGATCCCCGGGCCGGTATCCTTCTGGACAGGGCTGATTCCTGCCGCCTCGCCTATGATTTCAGGCAGGCCGTTTCCCTTTACAGGCAGGCTCTCGAAATTGAAAGGGATTCCCTGAAAAGGATTCTCATAGAGGACAGGAAACTTCAGGGAGAGAACGGATTGAGCATGATGGAATATGTCTACAGCCCTGAAGTGGTGGCTCGGCACAGGTTTTCAAAAGAAGACTTTTTCCTTTATTACCCTATGAAGGACCGGTCGTGGAGACTTGTCCCGAATGTCCTTGATACGTTGGCCGGCCACGAATACGCGCGGGCGACCTATGTCCCGGAGGGGAGTGCCGAAGTCTACTATTCCGCTCCCGATGAAAACGGGGTAAGGAACATCTGGCATACTTTCCATAAGGACTCCGTATGGAGCGTCCCTTCTCTTCTTAACGAGCAGGTGACTTCCACTTCCGATGAAATTTATCCGGTCATCTCCCAGGACGGGAAGCGCATGTATTTTTCCTCCGCCGGTCTTTATGGAGTGGGCGGGTATGATCTGTATGTTTCCGAATGGGATGAAAGGAACCGGGATTGGGGAGTTCCGGTCAATATGGGATTCCCGTATTCTTCACCTTATGATGACCTGCTTTTCTATGAAACTCCTGACGGGAAATATACGATGTTCGCTTCTGACAGAGACTGTCCGGAGGACAGCATCAATGTCTATGTCCTGGAATATGACAGCATGCCGATACACAGCGCGGTAGACGATGTGGCGGCCTTGAAGGAGATAATGGCCCTTGCTCCGGGGAAAAGGGTGGATGACGGCCCGGAAATGCACAGGGAGGCCAGGATGCCGGAAAATCCCCAGGTCGCGAAGTACATGGAAAAAATGCGGACGGTCAAGGCCTTGAAAGATACCATATATATGTATGGTGTGGCAATCGACGAGGGCAGGAAGAAATACGCTTCAAGCAAGGACGAATCTGAAAAGGCAGATCTGTCTCTCAGGATAATGGGGATGGAAAGGGCGTTGCCGGTGTTCAATGATTCTCTCCGCAAGGCTTCGGCGGAACTTCAGGCGATTGAAATGGAATTCCTGTCCGAGGGAGTTGTGATTGATCTGGATAAGGTGAATGACGAGGCTGACAGGGAGATTGTTCCGAAAGATTTGGACTTCGCTTTTGTCAGAATGGAGATGGGGGATTCCCTGGACATGAATGTGGAAAGGCCGGAACCGGAATTCGACTATACGTTTATGGTGCTTCCGGAAGGCCGTTTTGCTTTGGATAATACCCTTCCGTCAGGAATCGTGTACCAGATCCAGATATTCAGTACCACGAGACCTGCGACTGTCAAGGAATTGAGAGGATTGAGTCCGGTATTCCTCCACAGGCCGTCTTCCGGCAGATATACCTATTCCGTCGGCCTTTTCAGAACCTATTCCGATGCGCTTTCCCAGTTGAACAAGGTGCGTACCCGCGGATTCAAGGGCGCTTACATAGTCGCGTTCAGGGACGGCAGGTCTGTTCCGGTCAGCACTGCCCGCAAGGAGGAGTGATCCCATGTCCGGCTGCTTCCGCCGTGTTGCGGGGCGCGGCAATTCCAAATGACTTGCACGGTTCTCCGGTTTTGCGTATATTTGACTGCGTCATATAAACTTGCTATATTTGACAGTATGGGTTTTATCGTAATACTTATTCTGTTCGGAATCCTGCTTCTCCTTGCGGAAATCCTGCTGGTACCCGGAGTCGGGGTTGCCGGAGTGCTCGGTCTGTTGTCTCTGATCGGCTCATGTGTCTATGCGTTCAATGTCTTCGGAATGGCGACCGGTACGATCGTGGTCGCGGTCAATGTCATTCTGGTTGTCGGGCTGACAGTGTATGTCCTCAGGGCGAAAACGTGGAGAAAATTCACTCTTGATACGAATATCGAGTCCAGGGCCTTGCCGGACAATGATCAGGTTCTTGCAGTCGGAGATACCGGCAGGACCACTACGAGGCTTGCTCCTGTCGGAAGGGCAAGGTTCCGGACGGGGGAGTATGAGGTGAAGGCACTGGAAGGGATGATTGCGCCGGGCATTGATGTGGAAGTCGCCCTCATTGAGGATAACAAGGTTATAGTAAAGCCGGTTGAAAAGGATTTCTGACGGCAGTTCATGACAAATTCTAATGACAGATAATATGTATGGAGTAGACTTGACGGTCGTATGGATCGCAATAGCGATAGTCGGCCTGATTATTCTTCTGTGGTTCTTCCCTATCACGTTGTGGTTCCAGGCTCTTATTTCCGGAGTAAGGATATCGCTTCTCCAGTTGATACTGATGAGATGGAGAAAGGTGCCGCCTAGTACGATAGTGATGGCAATGGTCACGGGCACCAAGGCCGGACTAAAACTCGATGCCAATGAACTGGAGGCCCATTATCTTGCCAAAGGAAATGTCCCGAAAGTGGTTAATGCCCTCATTTCAGCGGACAAGGCGAATATAGTCCTTGATTTCAAGATGGCAGCGGCGATAGATCTGGCCGGCAGGGATGTATTCGAGGCCGTGCAGATGTCCGTCAATCCGAAAGTGATAAATACTCCTCCTGTAACGGCGGTAGCCAAGGACGGAATACAGTTGATTGCCAAGGCGCGGGTTACTGTCCGTGCCAATATCAAGCAGTTGGTTGGAGGTGCAGGTGAAGAGACTGTCCTTGCCAGGGTAGGTGAGGGTATAGTCTCCAGCATAGGTGCTTCGGAAACCCACAAGCAGGTGCTTGAACATCCGGATTCGATTTCCAAGGTTGTCCTTAACAAAGGACTTGATGCCGGTACTGCATTTGAAATACTGTCGATAGATATCGCCGATATTGATATAGGCAAGAATATCGGGGCTGTCCTGCAGATGGATCAGGCTGAGGCGGACAAGAATATCGCCCAGGCGAGGGCGGAGGAACGCCGTGCGATGGCGGTCGCTCTTGAGCAGGAGATGAAGGCCAAGGCTCAGGAGGCCAGGGCAAAGGTTATCGAAGCCGAGGCGGAAGTCCCTCTTGCAATGGCGGAAGCCTTCAAGAGCGGGAATCTCGGTATAATGGACTATTACAGGATGAAGAATATCCAGGCTGATACCGATATGAGGGAAAACATAGCGAAACAGTAGATAATTTGCAGATAATTCAAATTTATTTGGCAAATATTAAGATTTAACTTAACTTTGTCCTCCCATTCCGGAAATGCTTTTCGCGAACTTCGGGCTGTAGTATGGTAAAGGACTGGACAACTTGAAGTTATAGAGGTTCCGGAACGGATGATTTCAGTCAAGGTGAGATGGGTGAGTGGCTGAAACCAGCAGTTTGCTAAACTGCCGTACGGGATTACCGTACCGGGGGTTCGAATCCCCCTCTCACCGCCGAACAAGGGGCGCAAGTGATTGACTTCCAATTTCTTGCGCCCCTTGTTCGTTTTTCGCCATCCGATTTTCCTGCCCTTCTGAGCACCACTCTGTCATTCTGTTTACGGGGTCACCGGGAAACCCCTGTGTTTTAACTTTGTTGTTGCACAGGAATTGATAACCGACAGCGGACCACGAACATCAACTTTTTATAATCTATTGAGATACAACATGATGCAAAACAACCATGTTCGTGATCCCTACTTTTTTAGGGGGACCCCGAACAACGATATTTTGTAACTTCTTGTCTTTTAACTAGATACAAATCGGGCTTGTTCGCAGTCCTGCATTCCTTTTTGTTCCTACAGTCCGCTTCCTCATTCCGTGCCCATCCATTCCCATCATCTGCCTGTCCGCCCTGTTTTATGGATTATACTGTTCATCCCTGCACACATCTCCTGAGATATGCACCCTGATAGTGCCTCTGAAAGCGTATATCGAAGGTTACCAGCGCATATCTCGACATTTTCGTGGAGATATGCGCCCCGATGATGCCACCGGGAGCGTATATCGATTGGTAGCGGCGCATATCCCTTGAAGCACCAGATTCTTCGCTGACGCTCAGAATGACAGGGTGTTGCGTGGTACAAGATTCTTCGCTGGCGCCCCTTTAGATGACAATGCAGCAAGCGCTCAGAAGGACAATACAGAAAATGTTTGGATGACAGTATTCCAGTGTCTGGAAGGTCAAGTTGAGACTTCTTTTCCTGCAAGAGACGCATGGGTTTCCCGGTGATCCTGTTTACGTTGGAGGCGCTCGTAATTTATTTTCTTATAATATTGTAAATCAATATATTAATATTGTGCCGCTCTTAAATCGCTCTTAAATTTATCGTGTGATAAACCAAACGGAATTATTACCTGTTGTGATATTGGATAAGGTGCCTTTTATCCTCAGTTTTGTCAGCAGGTTTCCTATTTTGGCCTTTTTCTGTGAGTCATCCAGTTGGTCGGAAAGGACGGGCCACAAGAGCCTGTCAATTTCCTGTCTTGTCAATTCGCCATGATCCTTCGACGAATCTATAAGGAGACTTTCACATGATTTACTGTCCAGTCCTTTATGCCTTGAGTACTCGACTTTCCGGTCTGTGCGCTGCGCCAGTGTTTTTGCAATATAAAACTTTGGTTTTCTGCCTTCTATCAGTTTTTTCTTGCGCAAGGTGCTGATGGCACTGTCACTCAGTCGTTTCCCTTTTTGTACCGTATCAAGCATGACGGCTTCAGTCAGAGAAATATCAGAGTTCTCCATTAGTGCTGTACTGTAGTTGACATCAATAACAGAACCGGGCAGGTGCATTATGACATGTGATTCGTTAGTCCCTTCATAGTCAGGCATTGGAAGATAACGCTCTTTCTGACGCATATACAGATTGTGAATGCCAGAACCTTGAGAGTCTATCATCTTTACATTCAGCATGGCTTTCACCAAGAAAGGTCAGTCCTGCCTTATCAAGGAATGTCGCATCACTCCAAGTCTGCAATGCTTCAGCAAAATCAGGGAAACGCTGCCTGTATCCTTCCCGGGCCGATTGGATGGCATCCATGTCAAGGTCTTCTATGGTTGCTTCTTCTATAATCTGGGCAGTCCAGTCTGTTTTGGAATTGTATATTTTACGGATCCAGGATTTCTGCTTATAACAGGTTGGCTGGCTGATAGTTGCCGGGATCTTGAATACTACAAGGCGCAGCGGCTCACCATTTTTCAGATAGATGAAATCCTCTATGGTAAAGTTGATTTTCGGGGATATCATCGCTTGTCCCGGCAACCTATCTGACGGATGACGCGGCAGGGATTTCCGACGGCAACGGAATCAGCCGGAATGTTCCTTGTGACAACGCTGCCGGCACCGATGACGCAGTTGTCACCGATAGTGACTCCGGGCAGTACGCAGACGTTTGCCCCTATCCAGACATTGTTGCCTACGGTAATCGGGTATGCATATTCGAGGCCTTTGTTTCTCAGTGCTGTATCCAGCGGATGTCCTGCCGTGTAGAATCCGCAGTTCGGGGCGATGAAGACATTGTCCCCGAACCTGACTGCGGCTCCGTCCAGAATGACGCAGTTGACATTGGCGAAGAAATTCTCCCCGATTTCGATATTGTAGCCATAGTCACAGTAGAACGGCTGTTCAATCTGGAAATTCTTTCCCGTCTTTCCGAACAGGCGGCGGATAAGTTCAGTCCTCCTGTCCATGTCTGACGGGGCCAGAAGGTTGTATTCGTGACACAGTTCCTTGCAGGCCAGTCTCTCTCCGACCAGTTCCTTGTCGTAGTTGGCATCATACAGTTCGCCTCTGCGGCATTTTTCCTTTTCGCTTTCCATAGTTTTAGATTTGTTTTGAAGGCTTTTGGCCACGACGGCGGATATCGGTCCGAGGTCGGGCACTGTGTATGCCTGGGAGAACAGGATATTCGGTGTTATCCCAGGGCGACGTCGAGAACCATCATAAGCGAGAATCCCAGGGCGAACATAATGGTTCCGATATTGGAGTGTTGCCCTCCTGACATTTCCGG
>CALVAE010000143.1 GCA_944325465.1 uncultured Bacteroidales bacterium
GGGGGTATAGCTCAGTTGGCTAGAGCATCTGCTTTGCAAGCAGAGGGTCGTCGGTTCGAATCCGTCTATCTCCACCAAACATCAGAAAGCCGGCCCAAAAGCGATTTTGAGCCGGCTTCAATTTTTCTTGTCATCTAAGGGAGCGCCAGCGAAGAATTTATGTACAGCAACTCACTGTCTAAGGGAGCGCAGCGAAGAATCTGATGTCATAGATTCTTCATTCCGCCTGGCGGCTCCGTTCAGGATGACAAAGTGACAACTACGTTCTGGATGACAACGTATCTGCGCTCGAGGCTACATACAGAAAAATCGCTGTAAGTTCTTAACCTTGAGAAACTTGCAGCGATTAAAGTGCGGAGAGGGAGGGATTCGAACCCCCGGAGCCTTTCAGCTCAACAGTTTTCAAGACTGCCGTAATCGACCACTCTACCACCTCTCCAATATGTAATTGAACTTGCTGTCAAACCTTTCGAGGGACAAGCCCCACCGAAACGGACTGCAAAGATAGTAAAAAAGTAATATCCCGCAAATTTTATTGTAAACTTTCTACTTTTCAGGCAAAATTCGGTCATGGCACATGGTAACGGCCCGCTTATCTTCGACAGTTTGGCCAATCTGCCAAAACCGACCGCATCAGTGGCCGGACTATCTGAAAACTACAGGAAAAGTGTAGACGGTACTGATTTTCTTTCCTTCATGGATTGCAGGAGTCCAGACAGGCGATGAACCGATGACCCGGACAGCCTCCTCGGAAAAGGCGTCACCTGGTGATTCAACCACACTGATATCTGCTACCGAACCGTCTTCCGTGACACGGAATCTTACCTTCACAACGTGGATCCGCCCGTCCCTTGTCCCCGGATATTCAAGCCTCTCGGTCACCCAATCGACAAAAGTATCCGCATCCTTGTCCAGAAAACGCGGAGGATGATCCTTCCTGATCAGTTTCCTGTACTGCCGTCCCGCTTCATCCAGGAAATCCTTCTGCTCTTCCGTAAGGTCAGGTCCGGAATATTCCGGTTTCGCGGCAGCAAGATATTGAGGAACATGAGTTCCCCGGTACAGTCTTCCATAATCCGGAGAATCCGTCGGTACCGGCCTTCCGGAACAGCAAATGCCCACATAGACAGAACCGTCCGGATACCATAGTGTATCCTGTCCGTTGACATAGTCATCCTTGAATTCCCCGGAATGAATCTTTCCGGATGACGAGAAGAAACGGCCTTTGCCGCAATGTCTTCCCGACACGAACTCTCCCGCATAGATACTCCCGTCCGGGAGGAAATGCGTTCCTGTGCCCTCCGGGACCGCATTTCTGAATTCCCCTATGAACAGGCCACGTGAGGAATACAGCACTCCCCTGCCATAAGGATACTTGCCGACATATCTTGAAGAATCGGTAACGATAACAGTATCAGCCTCTGCCCTGGCAGACAAGGAAAACGCCGGAAGAGTCATCAAAGACAGGACAGTGAACAGCAGGAAGAGTCTGGATATCATGGTATAATATTGATTGATAATAAAATACAAGTCAGCAAATTCGTCTGGCCGGCGTTAAATCATGCCATACAGAACATAAAGATAGAAAATTTATCCAAGAATGTTTCTAATTTTGTAATTTCAAGGCCGGTTCCGGAAAAGTGTCAGAACAGTTCCGTACACAGGACGGAAGACGGTCCAACGGTCAGATTTATGGGAAAAGAAACGGAATACATTGAAATACGTGGAGCGAAGTCGCATAATCTCAAGAACGTATCGCTCTCCATACCGAGAAACGAATTCGTAGTTATCACCGGATTGAGCGGAAGCGGGAAATCGTCCCTGGCATTCGACACGATATATGCCGAAGGACAGAGGCGCTATATGGACACGCTCTCCGCATACGCCAAGCAGTTCATGGGTATTCTGGAAAAGCCCGAGGTTGAGAGCATTACAGGGCTGAGCCCTATCATTGCCATAGAGCAGAAGACCACAGGCAACAATCCACGCTCGACTGTCGGCACCATTACCGAAATCTATGATTTTCTGCGACTTCTTTATTCCAAAGCCTCCAGGGCATACTCCCCCGCGACAGGCAAGGAAATGGTCAGGTACACGGACGAACAGATCGTTTCCCTGATTATGGAGAATTATGCCGAGAGGAAATGCTATCTGCTGGCCCCTCTTGTCAGAGGCCGGAAAGGACATTACAAGGAACTGTTCGAGCAGTTGCGCCGCAGAGGATACACCCAGATCCGAGTGGACGGGGAACTGAAGGACCTTGCAGAAATGACGATGGTCGACCGCTACAAGCCCCATTTCATCGAACTCGTCGTGGACAGGCTCAAGCCGACCGCAAAGGACGCAAGGAGAATCCGGGATTCGGTGATGTCCGCCCTCAATCTCGGCAAGGGTTCCCTGGCCGTGCTGGATCAGGAAAGCGGGGACCTGCACCACTATTCAAAGCATCTTGTCTGTCCGGACACCGGACTTTCCCTGTCGGAGCCCCAACCGCATTCATTTTCATTCAATTCACCGCAGGGATATTGCCCGCATTGCAAAGGACTCGGCAAGATCGTGGATATAAATATGGATACAATCATCCCTGACAGGAACGTATCCATCGCCGACGGAGGTATCATCCCTTTGGGAAAGGTCAGGGAGACCAGGAAATTCGACATCATACGCTCCATCGCCAGAAAATACGATTTTTCCCTCTACGACCCCATCGGGGAAATACCGGATGAAGTCATTTCCCTCATCATTTTCGGGTCTGACGAACTCTTCCGCGTAGGCGAAGGGGGCATGTCGGAAATGGTCAGTTACGGTGGTATCGTGGATGACATCTCCGACAAGATAGTCTGCCCGGTATGCCACGGGACCAGACTCAATCAGGAAGCGTCATATTTCAGAATCGACGGAAAGACGATTTCCGAAGTGGCGGCAATGGAAATCTCCGACCTGCGGGACTGGCTGTCCGGTCTTGAAGGGAAATTCGACAAAAGGGAGAATCTGATCGCACGGGACATTCTGAAGGAACTGAAGGAAAGGGTGGGATTCCTGCTTGATGTCGGACTTGAATATCTTTCCCTCGACCGCGCCACAGGTTCCCTGTCGGGAGGGGAAAGCCAGAGAATCAGGCTCGCGACACAGATCGGTTCCAAACTGGTCAACGTATTGTATATTCTGGATGAACCGAGCATCGGACTGCATCAGAGGGATAACCGCAAACTTATCGCATCGCTTAAGAAACTGCGTGATGAAGGGAATTCCGTGATGGTGGTAGAGCACGATATCGAGACCATGCTGTCCGCCGACTGGCTGGTGGATGTCGGACCGGGAGCAGGAGAGGAAGGAGGAAGGATATGCCTGTCCGCTCCGTTGGGACTGCTTCTGGAAAAGACTTCAAGCACTCCTTACGGTGATGTCAGGGCGGGCAATGACGGACAGGCCGGGACCGATGGGAGCAGGCCGGAGACAGAAGCGGGGAAATGGGACAGGAATCATATAATACTGGGAGAATCCGTCACTCTGGACTACCTGACCGGGAGAAGGGAAATAGAAATCCCGGCATCCAGACGTCCAGGCAACGGGCTGAGTATCGGCATCAGAGGAGCCAGAGGCAACAATCTGAAAAACATTGATGTGGATTTTCCTCTCGGCTGCCTCGTCGGGGTGAGCGGAGTGAGCGGAAGCGGCAAATCCTCCCTGGTCAACGAGACCCTTATGCCTGTATTGAAAAACAGGTTCTACAACGCACGGATGCAGCCTCTTCCTCATGACAGCATTGTGGGTATCGAGAACATCGACAAACTGATAGAAATCGACCAGAGCCCTATCGGAAGGACTCCGAGAAGCAATCCCGCCACATTTACAGGGGTATTCAACGACATAAGGCTGCTGTTCGAAAGCACCCCGGATGCAAAGGTCCGCGGATTCAAGGCCGGGAGATTCTCCTTCAATGTGGCAGGAGGACGGTGCGAAGAATGCAAGGGGGCCGGCATCAAGGTCATAGAGATGAATTTCCTCCCGTCAGTGAATGTAGTCTGCCCGGAATGCCGGGGAAGACGCTACAGGGAAGATACTCTCGCCGTGAAATACAAAGGTAAGAATATCAACGACGTGCTGGAGATGTCCATCAGCGAAGCATACGCATTTTTCGAAAACATTCCTTCGATATCTCAGAAACTCAGGGCGCTGGTGGAAGTCGGGCTCGGATATGTCAGGCTGGGACAGTCTGCGGTGACCCTTTCCGGAGGGGAAAGCCAGAGGATGAAACTTGCCGCGGAACTCGGGAGGAAAAGCACGGGCAATACCTTGTACATACTTGACGAACCGACCACCGGACTCCACAGCGAAGATATCAAGGTCCTGCTGGGAGTCCTGCAGCAACTGGTGGACAGGGGCAACAGCGTCATCATTATAGAACATAACCTGGATGTCCTGAAAAGCGTCGACTATCTGATAGACATGGGACCGGAAGGAGGCAAGGGAGGCGGTACTGTCGTTTCCCTGGGGACCCCTGAACAGGTTGCAAAGGACCGGGATTCCGTCACAGGTCCGTTCCTTGCTGAAGTTCTCGGCCCGGACAGGCTGCTGCGATGAGCCGACGGGCAAAAGACAAAAACTTTAACATGGATAATATTCTACTGTTATGGAAGGCAAACGGATAAGGATACATTGCATCAACAACGGCAACTACTACGATGT
>CALVAE010000144.1 GCA_944325465.1 uncultured Bacteroidales bacterium
CGAACCCACGCAGAACATGGCCGACCTGCGGCTCGTCATCATGGCCAGCGCACCGCAGTCCAACGGCGTGACCCGAGCCTACGGCAAGGCCGTCGGCATCGGCTCCCCGAGAGAGGCTGTCAGCGACGAGTACGACCTCAAGGCAGACTACGACGCCAAGTTCGGAGCACCGGGTGAAGCCGCCCCGAAAGTGTTCATGAAGTGGTTCTTCGTGGACACCACCACCGGAGAAGTCTCCGGCGAGCAGATGGCTCTCGCACAGCTCACAGCAGCCACAGAACCGGGAGTCTGACCCACAGAGTACTGAACAAACCGGAAAAACTTCGCTAACCTAAAAAACTTAAACCTGCATTTCCCGTCCCTGTTTCACGGCAGAGACGGGATTTTTCTTTCCAAATATTTCAGCAGAAGAATATCCCCACATCAAAAGAATCTCTATCTTTGCAAGATATAATAATACTTTCCACCGTGGAAAGTGAACATTAAAAACTGAAAGTTCTTTGATGTCTGTTTTGAAGTTACATGGTTTTCAGCCTGGATAAAACGACCAAAACCCATAGAAAAGCACCATGTAACTTACAAATTAATGGATACGGTTTTCAGCCAAAGCACACGGAAATTTTGTTACCCGTTTGTTACTTTTACCCTACCCAAGACACAAAAGAACCACTTAAAATATTAATTGACAGGAATATATGCCAGACAGCAATTTCATAGACTACGTGAAGATATACTGCGCTTCCGGTAACGGAGGGGCAGGTTCAATGCACCTCAGAAGAGAGAAATACATTCCTAAAGGAGGCCCTGACGGCGGGGATGGCGGCCGGGGCGGCCATATCATATTGAGAGCCAATCCCCAGTTCTGGACCCTAATACATCTTAAATACAGGAAACACATAAAGGCAGAGGACGGAGAGGGCGGCAGCGGACAACTCAGGACCGGCAAAAACGGGGCTGACATATACCTTGATGTCCCTCTCGGGACTGTCGCCAAGGATGCCGAAACAGGAGAAATACTGTTTGAACTGGTCGAGGCCGGAGAAGAAAGGATTCTGGTCAAAGGCGGGAGAGGCGGACTCGGCAACAACAACTTCAAGTCCGCCACCAACCAGACGCCCCGATACTCCCAGCCGGGAGAACCGGGAAGTGAAGGCTGGTTCATTCTGGAACTCAAGGTCCTCGCCGATGTAGGACTGGTAGGATTCCCGAATGCCGGCAAATCGACCCTGCTCGCATCCGTGACAGCCGCCAAGCCGAAAATCGCCAATTATGCATTCACGACTCTGGAACCGAATCTTGGAATCGTAAGATATTACGATGACCAGTCATTCATCATTGCCGACATTCCCGGTATAATCGAAGGCGCACACGAAGGGAAAGGGATCGGCCTGAGGTTCCTCAGACATATCGAACGCAACTCCATCCTGCTCTTCATGATACCTGCGGACAGCGAAGACATCGCCAGAGAATACGGAATCCTCATAAACGAACTCCGGCAATACAACCCTGAACTTCTCGACAAGGGTCGCATTCTGGCTGTCAGCAAGTCGGACATGCTTGATTCCGCGATGAAGGCGGATATGGAAAAACTGCTTCCGGAAGGAATCAGACACATCTTCATCTCCTCCATTTCAGGAGAAGGGCTGAAGGAACTGAAAGATATGTTATGGGAAGAACTGAATGCCTGAATGTCATAATACAGGGATGACATTCTCCATTCTGGATCCTCTTGACCCTTTTATCAGTATACAGCAGCCTTCAGGACGGTTTCCCTTCAGATAGGCGGCAGCCTCAGCGGAATCTGCGAACCATTTCACCCCTTCAGGCGCTGAATCCCCCATTCCGTCAAGGGCTTTCCGGAATTCAGGACCGACAAGTACAGTCAGTTCCAGAGATCCGATATGCGAAAGCCTTTCGATGACAGAAACATGTTCCCTGACCGAATCCTCACCCAGTTCGAGCATATTCCCGAGCATGACTGCCTTCCTGCCGGCTTCGATAGACTCAAGGTTGTCAAGAGCCGCGGCCATACTTGTCGGGTTGGCATTATATGCATCTGCTATCAGTACGTTGGAAGCGGTCTTCAGCATCTGGGAACGGCTGTTTTCCGGGACATAAGCAGAAACTGCAGCGACAGCCTTCTCTTCCGGTATTCCGAATTCGCGTCCTACCGCCAGTGCCGCCATGACATTGTCCGCGTTATACGCACCGACCAGACCTGTCTCCACGACAGCCCCGCTGCGGAGCCTGATCCTTAGATACGGGAATACTGCAGATGAAGGCAGCACTTCCGCCCCATCGTATTCCAACCCGTAAGATATTGTCTTCAGATCAGGTCTTGACGAAGCCATATCCCTGAGTACGGCATTGTCTGCATTCACGAATGCCGGATCCGCAGTCCTCTGGAGATAGTCATAGAGTTCCCCCTTGGCTGCCTTCACGCCATCGAAACTGCCGAATCCGAGCAGATGTGCCTTTCCTACATTGGTTATCAATCCATAAGTCGGAAGGGCGACGGATACCAGTTCCCTGATATCCCCGGGGTGGCTGGCCCCCATCTCCACGACCGCCACCTGCGTGTTCCCGTCTATCTTCAGCAATGTCAGAGGGACACCTATGCTGTTATTCAGATTCCCCTCCGTCGCAGTCACCCTGTATCCTGTTTCCAGAACGGCCTTGACAAGTTCCTTTGTCGTGGTCTTTCCGTTGGTACCGGTCAGGGCAATCACAGGCAGAGGCCTGCCATCAACAAATGTCATCGAACGGTGCCACCTTGCCAGTGCCTGCAATGCGGCAAGAGTGTCCTCTACAGGGATCAGCCTGGAAAACGCCGAACACGTACCCGCATTCAGTACCGCAGAATCCTTGCTTACCACCGCATACGCCGCTCCTGCCTCCAATGCCTTCAACGCATACTCATTTCCATCGAAATTCTCTCCCCTCAAAGCGAAGAACAATTCTCCTCCTTCTATCCTGCGGCTGTCGGTGGCCACTTTTCCGCCACATTTCCTGTAGACCTCGTATAATTCCGCTATATTCATACTTTCAAACGTTTTTCAATCATCCACCTGAAATACAATCCCGGACTTTTCCGCCATTTTCAGCGTCCGGTACTGCCGAATCCGCCTTCTCCCCTGACCGTCTCGTCCAGAACATCCACTTCATCCCACTCCGCTCTCTCGTACCTTGCTATCACCAGTTGGGCAATTCTCTCCCCAGGGCTGACCGTAAACGGCTGATCCGACAGATTGACAAGAATCACCCTGATCTCCCCTCTGTAATCGGCATCAATTGTCCCCGGGGAATTCAACACAGTCACTCCATGCTTTGCAGCCAGGCCGCTGCGGGGCCTGACCTGAGCCTCTGTACCTTCAGGAAGGGCAATATACAAGCCTGTCGGAATCATGGCTCTCTGAAGCGGAGAGAGCACTACCGGTTCATCAATGGCAGCCTTGAGATCCATCCCCGCCGACTGAATTGTAGCATATTCAGGAAGCGGCCACGGAGAACGGTTCACTATCTTTACTTTCATATCCAATTTATCCGATAAATCCGTAATGAGCGGCAAATTTAACACAATTCCACACTATTCTGAATTCTTTTGTCAAGAAAAATTTGCCGTATAAGAAAATTTGCCTATCTTTGCAGCCGCAATGGGGGTATAGCTCAGTTGGCTAGAGCATCTGCTTTGCAAGCAGAGGGTCGTCGGTTCGAATCCGTCTATCTCCACCAAACATAATGAAGCCGGCCCAAAAGCGATTTTGAGCCGGTTTCAATTTTTCTTGAGGCGATCTGATAAGACACACTGTCATTCTGGGCGATTTCCCTGTCATTCTGGGCGGGGATTTCCCTGTCATTCTGAGCGCCAGCGAAGAATCTGATGCCTTACCTGTTCCTTACAGGACGTACACAGCAGCCATAACTGCGCAGAATTTCCGTTCCGGAAGAATTGAGCCCGATGCTGCTTTCTCCGAAAGTGAGAACATACGGGACCTTTGTATCCGGGTTCAGCGTTCCAGTCCAGTAATATCCCCCGTCACTGTCCACCTGAACGTCCTTTCCTCTTCTGTAACCGCATGCCGGCAGGAAGATGCTGTTCCCGCTCGGACCTATCACTTCATACCCCTTCTTTCCTCTTCTCTCGGACCATATCCATGTACAGTTGTAGATCAACTCATCCATTTCCCTCTCTGTAGGGAGTCTCCATTCGGTACCCCAGTTTATTGTCGCGATATCATAGGCAGAACCGCAGATATTCTCCAGATCAGGGTACTCCGAAGTATCTACAGAGGTCTTGTCCCCGGCAGCATCCCCCCATCCGTATCTGGATGCCAGGAAGATGACATCTTCCGGATTGAATCCCGATTTAAGAGGCCTGTCCAGAAAGACATTCACATCCGCCCAGTCAACGCTCAGTCCCAAATCCACTGCGATGGCAGTTTCCATGTCATACTGTGCCCATGCGATAAGATGGTAGGTTCCGTTTTCCTTCGGGTCTATGGCAGATTTGACTTCATAGTCATATATGATTTCACCCACCGTATCGGACCCGCGGAATGTCGGGTCGTCATAACCCTCGACAGGTGTGTATGTTCTGAAAACCTCCTTGACATCATCAACCGAGACAGAATCGCTGCTTACCACCACGCTTGCGCCGCGGAGTCTGTCAGACTGGAACCGGTATCCGATCCTGCTTTCCGGACCTTTCCCTTTATAGACCAGATAATAGTCACCGGATGTCAGAAGTTCATAACCGTCATCGGACATTATCTGTTCTATCCAGGATCTGGATTCATCCCACAGCAGATACGGGGTATGGAAACTGTACCGCATCGGCTGGTCTTCGTTCCTGCCCTTTTCGCATGATACAAGAAATGCCGCAATCAGGATGAGCAACAGTATGGATCTATGGTTTTCAAATAACGTTCTCATAACGGAAAGACATTACTGTTCATCTATTAACCATAAGGAACTGACAGTGCTGAACCACGTCGCATCCATCATTGCCTTTGCCCGTTTCATCCTTGCGGCCTCCTTGTCTTCCGAAGAGGAATTGCCGGTTACGGTAATACTGCAGACATCGGAAAGACCGTTGGATGTAGAGACGGTTATATCGGCTATACCGGGACTGATTCCCGTAACGATTCCTTCTGAGGATACCGACGCGACCTCAGGATTGTCCGAAGTCCACGTAAGAGACGATACCGCTCCTTCCGGCTCCAGGACTACAGCCAGTTTGACCTGGCCTCCTATTTTCACTTCTCCGGACCTTGCGATGGATATGGATTCCGGATTCTTACCCCTTACCGTAACATAGCATGAGGCAAACCGGCCGTTGACAGCGGTTGCCGTTATCACGGTAGACCCCGGACTCCTTGCAATGACCGTGTTGTTGCTGTAGACATCGGCGACCGCCGGACTGGATGAGGACCAGCGTATGGTCTGATCCGCATAATAAGGATTTACGGAGACGCTCAGTCTGTACGCTTCTCCCGTATCCATTGTCAGACTTCCCGGCGACAGGGTCACACTGGTAGGCTGCCCTTCCGGATCGGTTGTCCCTCCGCCGTCATCCCCGCCCGAACCGTCATCCTCGACAAATACATGATAGTCCTTATACCCCGATCTCTGATAGATATACTGGTGAGTCACCGGGTCAAGTTCCCGGTAATAGTACAGACAGTGTACAAGAGCATAACCGGAAAATGACCGTTTGGCCCTGATGGTGCATGTGTACATGTCGGTGCTGACGATTTCCACATCGGACGGCCTGGATGATGTCCACGACGGCTGTCCGGCAAGCACCTTGGACGGAAGTTCGGACGGGGCGAGAGTCCTGGTCTGCCCGACCGTCATACGGACGGTTTCCGCAAGGGCAAAGGCTTTCAATGCAAGCAGGGACAGCAGCAGACTCAACAGGATTTTCCTTATCATGGCCGGTTTTCAGATATGACGATTATTTATACCCCAATTTTCTCTCCATCCGGTCATTCTGTCTGTTGATCTTCCGTACATCCCTTTCAAGGGCCGGGGTGATGTCCTTGCATGTCTTGTGGCACGCCATGGATAGGGTGTACATCCTTCCTATGCAGAAATTGCTGTGCTCGCATTCGCTGCAATGGTTCTCATCCGCTTTCATCTTGTTGACGAAATCCGTATCCTCAAGCAACGCCCGCCCCATCTGGAGCATCTGGAATCCGCTGTCGATTACCTTGTCGGCATCCTTTCTCGTTGTGACACCTCCGACATAGACCAGCGGCATATCAGGCAGGGCGGCCCTGAATTTCAGGGCATCTTCCATAAAGAAGAGCCGCTTGAAAGGAACGGTCGGCGATACGATCTTCCCTCCGACAATGACACCCGCTTTCAGCCACCACTGGCTCCACGGCATATAATGTACTATGGAACGTACCGGGAACTGCCCTCTCATCACATACATCGGGGCCCTGCTGACAAAACCTCCGCTAAGGACAAGGGCATCAGCCCCGCATTTCTGCAGTTCCCTGGCAACGGTTATGCAGTCCTCCACTTCCATGCCTCCCTTGAATCCGTCTCTGGTATTCGTTTTCACGAAAACGGCGACTCTTCCGCGTGCAGCCTTGACCACCGCATCCATACATCTGCGCATGAATCTCATCCTGTTGTCCAGGGAGCCTCCGTATTCGTCCTTCCGGTGATTGGTATAGGGGGAAAGGAACTGAGATATGAGATATCCGTGTCCGGCATGTATTTCCACGGCATCGAATCCGGCTTCAATGGCCAGTTCCACTGCCCTGCCGTATGCTTCCACCACTTCGTCTATTTCCTTCAGATTCATCTTGTGGACGAACGTCGGGGAATAGAGATTGAATCCCCTGCTGGCACCGTACGGCATACATCCGCATATCCTCCTGTGCGACATGTTGCCGCAGTGCCCCAACTGGATGGAGGCAAGCGCTCCTTCCGCGTGAATGGCATCGGTGAGCCGTTTCAGTTCAGGCACGACTTCAGGACGCATCCAGAGTTGTCTTTCGAAAGAAAGGCCGCTCCTGCATACAGCGGCATAGGCTACGGTTGTCATTCCTACACCTCCCCGAGCCACTGCGGTATGATAGTCGAAAAGTTCCCGTGACGGAGAGTTATGCTCGCACATTCCTTCGAATGCGGCAGAGCGAATGGTCCTGTTGCGAAGAGTTATGGGACCGATCTTGTAAGGTGTGAATAATTCGCTCATCAGAGGTATTATGTCTTTTTCTACCAGATAAAAGGTATGAGATGTTTTTTGTGCAATTCCCTGTATTCATCACCGAATTCCGCCTCGTATTTTGCAGTCAGGGCCTTTGCCCTCGGTGCAAGATTGGCGAAAGTCCAGATGGCGAAAAGCAATCCCGCCGGCGACCATGTCAGAATCGCATATCCTACCCATTCCGTAACCTCCCCGAAATAATTGGCGGACGTCACGTATTTGTACAGATGCTTGCGTGGGATATAGTGCCTGGTATCTCCCGGCTTGCGCAGATGCCGGATCACCGAGTCGGAATCCATGTTTATGAGCATTCCCGTAAGGAATATCAGCGTACCGACGGTGAACTGGATGGATGTGAACCAATCCGATGTGTACATTCCCTCAGGGGCAAATTTGTATAGCCACGCCCCGATGAAATAGGAATTCAAGGTATTGAATACCATCCCCATAGCCATAATGGCAATAGGCATCTTGCCTTTTCCCCTCATCAGGAAAGGGAAAATGAACGCCCTCTGGAAATAATGGAGCAGGAAGAATCCGGCCATCGTATAAAGTACGACCTTGTCATTGCCCGTATCCGTTCCTGACATCGCAAAACGCAGCGTATAGAACAGAAGGAAACAGAAAGCGGGGGCTTCCATGAGGACCCATGCCGTCTTGTTGTTGATTTCCGGTCCCCAGTTGGAGGACGACAGATAACCGTACCCTGCCTTGATATGGAAGAGTGCAATATATACCACTACGGCGAGTAACGCCATGGCAACCATCATTATTATATAGGTATGCATACCGGTTCCTTTCAGGTTATAATCAGGGACAAAGGTAATAAATATTTTTCAAATCATTTTTTTTAACTAATTTTGTACCCCTGTTAACGGTAAAATCATTGTATGAACACTAAGTATGTATTCGTTTCAGGTGGTGTCGCTTCCTCCTTGGGGAAAGGCATCATATCGGCATCTCTCGCCAAACTTCTTCAGGCCAGAGGACTCAGGGTCACTATCCAGAAATTCGATCCGTATATCAACATCGATCCGGGCACATTGAATCCGTATGAGCACGGGGAATGCTACGTGACAGAAGACGGAGCCGAGACGGACCTGGACCTCGGGCATTACGAGAGGTTCCTCGGCATACACACTTCCAAAGCGAACAATGTGACCACAGGAAAGATCTATCATACAGTGATCAACCGTGAAAGGGAAGGGGCATATCTCGGCAAGACGGTCCAGATTGTCCCGCACATTACTGATGAAATCAAGAGAAGGATGCTCCTTCTGGGCAAAAGCGGGAAGTATGATGTCGTCATTACGGAAATCGGAGGGACCGTGGGCGACATGGAGTCCCAGCCATTCATCGAGGCCGTACGCCAGTTGCAGTGGGAATTGCCGGAAGAGGACTGCGTGACCATCCACCTTACCCTTGTACCTTATCTCAAGGCCGCGAAAGAACTCAAGACCAAGCCGACACAGCATTCCGTCCAGATGCTTCAGCAGGACGGGGTCAAGCCGGACATAATAGTCTGCCGTACGGAGCAGCCTCTGACTCCTGAAATCCGGAAGAAGGTCGCGCTTTTCTGTAATGTCAAGCCGGGACACGTAATACAGTCCATAGATGCGCCGTCCATATATATGGTGCCGCTGAACATGGCAAAGGAGAAACTTGACCAACTGGTTCTCCAGCATTTCAAGATGGATAATCTTCCTGAACCGGACCTTACCCGGTGGAATGCCTTCCTTGAGAAACTTTGCCATCCGAAATCGACGACGGACATCGCCCTCGTGGGAAAATATGTGGAACTCCAGGATGCGTACAAGTCGATACTGGAATCGTTTGTCCATGCAGGTGCCGCGAATGAGTGCAAGGTCAATGTACACACCGTACACAGCGAATTCCTCAATGACGGCAACGTTGAAGAGAAACTCGGCAAGATGGACGGTATCCTGGTCGCTCCGGGATTCGGCGAGAGGGGCCTCGAAGGAAAGATAACCGCAGTCCGTTATGCAAGGGAGAACGGCATTCCGTTTTTCGGAATATGCCTGGGTATGCAGATGTGTGTCGTGGAATTCGCGCGTGACGTACTCGGTCTGAAGGAAGCGGTATCCACTGAGGTCAACCCTGCTACTCCGGTCCCTATCATAGATCTGATGGAGGACCAGAAAAGCACTACCATAAAAGGCGGGACAATGCGTCTGGGAGCATACGACTGCAGAATCGATAAGGACTCCCTCGCATACAGGATATACGGCAAGGAACTCATATCGGAGCGTCACAGGCACAGATATGAATTCAACAACGATTATCTCCCTCTGGTCGAGCAGGCAGGAATGAAGGCATCGGGAAGGAATCCGGAGACAGGCCTTGTGGAAATCGTCGAGATTCCAACCCATCCGTTCTTTATCGGAGTGCAGTTCCATCCGGAACTCAAGAGCACCCCGGAACATCCCCAGCCTATTTTCGTGGCCTTTGTCAAGGCTGCAATGAAATACCGCAGGCAGCACCATGCCGATGAAGGCAAGAAGGAAGAATAGCCTGCATTCCATATATGCGTAAAATTATGGTCAAATATTACAGATATGCCGTATTCATGCTGTTTTGCATGGCATGCGGCATTCTGTTTTCCTGTAATGCGTCAGCCCGTGTAAAAGAGTACAGGATCGAGGTGGTAAAGGAATATCCCCATGATGTCAGGGCCTATACACAGGGCCTTTTCTTCAATGACGGGCAGTTGTATGAAAGTACCGGCGAATACGGCAATTCTTCTTTCAGGAAAACGGATATCCTCACGGGACAGCCGGAGAAGAAAATTGATTTTTCTGAAAAGTACTTCATCGAAGGGTCAGTAATCCTGAACGGGAAACTGTACATTCTGACCTGGACCGGGAAGGTCGCGTTCATATATGATGCAGCCACTCTGGAGTACAGGTCCACATACTCGTATCCAAGACCCGGATGGGGTCTTACGACTGACGGCAAGCGGCTGATAGCCAGCGACGGTTCATCCGTACTGTATTTCATGGACGAAAGTTTTGCAGTGCAAAGACGTCTGACTGTCAGATTGAACGGACGGCCCATGAGATCCCTTAACGAACTGGAATACATCAACGGGAAAATATGGGCAAATGTATATACCACGGATCTTATCCTCATAATAGATCCCGAGACCGGGAATGTCGAGGCAACGGTGGATGCATCAGGACTTCTGCCCTCGAAGTTAAGGACTCCTGAAACCGATGTGCTGAACGGTATCGCCTATAACGAAAAGGACGGCAGACTGTATCTTACCGGCAAGAACTGGCCCCGGCTCTACGAAGTGCGTCTCGTGGAGAAATGACTTCCTGGCGGGCAGCCATTATCCTACAATATACCGAGCTTTGCCGCGTGCAAGAAGACGGACAAGCCATACGAACAGCCAGGACAGGGCAAAGGCGACAACCGCCGCCATCGGAATCTGCAGCCAAACCGGTATGCCCAGGCTTCTCATCAGAGCCACGGAAGGTCCTGTCAGGAAATAATGCACCATATATACCCCGAAACCGCACAAGGTGAGGTTCGCAAGGAGGTTCCGGAGGGTATTTGACCTGACATTCACCTTTTTGCACAGCATGAAAACCGGAATTGTCATAAGGGCTACATTCGGGGAACAATAATACAGGAAAAGTTCATACTGTTCCGCCGTATATTCAGGCATTGCCGTAACATGCCTTACTCCGAAGAAGGTCACGGCATATCCGACAAGGAACATCGGTATTCCGACAGCCAGTATCCGTTTCAATGGCCAGTCATGATTGCGCAGATAATGCCCCAGAAGCAGATAGCCGTTGAATCCCGCAAAATTGTACAGCATATTGAATTCGTTCCACGAACAGGCTCCCCATATATACCTGCCAAGGTACTCCCTCATAAACGGCACGAAAAGAGTAACGGCCCAGATGGCAAGGAACAGCAGTTTCGCCTTGTCTGACGCCTTCTCCACCCATGCGGAAAAAACCGGCATGAAAAGATAGAGCCCTATCAGCAGATAGATATACCACATGTGTACGGCGAAATCGGAGAAATTCACCGGAATTCCGGCAATGTTCCTGACAGCCCCCGACAGATCCTGCGCCGTGGACAAGTCACTGACATACGGGAAAAAGATGCGGAAGACTCCCGGGCCTGCCCCGAGGATTCCGAGTAGCCACGGGAACAGGTTGTACAGCACTGACCATATCAGGAAAGGCCAGAAGACCCGCCCTATCCTCTTCCTGTAGAACGGGCCTGTCTCCTCCCTGACAGGAAGGAGAAGGGCACCGGTTATCATGACGAAAAGCGGGACACAGGGACGCAGGGCGGCACCCCAGGCAGCACCCCAGAACCTTATCTGTTCCAGTTCGTCACCGGAATTTCCGCTGTAGAAATTGAAAGGGTCGGTACAATGGCAACATACCACCGTAAACATGGCGACAAAACGGACGACATCCAGCCAGACTATCCGGCTCTTTTCCCCTGCGGCGATACCTCCTCCCATCATGAATTCAAAATATCTGTCCAGATCAGTACTGATTACGCATCGCCCAGCGCAACTCCTTTACAAGAAATCTGGCGAAATCATTGCCAAGTTCCTCGAAACCGTCACCCTGAAGGTTGGAAAAGGTTCCGAAGACTCCCCCGTCCCCATTGGCTGAGGCAGAGGCCGCCTCCTTTCCTGTATTGTTGTCCATAAGGATAAAATTGACGCTGTAGACACCGTCACTGTTCATCATCACCGGCATGACCTTTAAGGTATATCCGCAAGGATCGCCTCCCATCCTGAAAACTATGCCTCCCGGCATCTTCGTATGGTATTCATTGAGTCCGGATATGAAACGCCTCTTGATGAAAATCTCGAAATCATCCCATTTCTCATAATCTTCATCAACACGTCCCATAGCCTTGAAATTCTCAAAACCGATACCGTCGATCAGGACATTGTCGAAATCGAATTCCACTCTCACCTGGCTCTGCCCGAGAAGTATACCGAAATTCCCTGACTTCAGGTCCACCGCATAGGCGGAAATTCCCGTCACAAGGACAGCAAGGAGCAACAAAAACCTTTTCATGCAAACAATTATTCAATAAACTTGACAAAAATACTCAAAAAACGTCAGTTTTGACTAACTTTGCCGGCAAATTCACTGACAACAATGGAAAAATTGGAAAAACCGGCAATCCTGGTCGTTGACATGCTTAACGACTTCGTGACAGGCTCTCTGGCCTGCGATCGGGGCAAGGCAATAGTTCCTGCCACAGCCCGTCTTCTGAATGCTGCCAGACAGGCAGATGTCCCAGTAATATTCTGCAATGACGCCCATATAG
>CALVAE010000145.1 GCA_944325465.1 uncultured Bacteroidales bacterium
GTGATATACAGGTTTTATCTGGGGCAGGACAATACGTCCGATTTCAATGTGTACAGGAATACGGAAAGTTCCGTAACCCTCTCTCTGACGGAAGGCGGCCTTTCGGAAGTGTCATGGAGAATCGACACTTCCGGTCTCGAAGCGGGTGATATCGAATATATCGTTGATGCTCCGGACTATTGCGGGCAGTGGGGCAAGGTCATTTTTCCCGATGCTACGGAATCTTCACCCGTCATTGTCAGTTACAGGGGCGCTTCCTTGCAGATTCCGTCTTCTTCCCCTGCCCATCTTGGGGATGTGTCGGAGGATGCCCCGAATCTGTTGGTCTATGTGCCGCAGGATAAGAATGCCCTTTATGTGTGTTTCGGAACGACAAACAGGTCCTACAGCAGTTTTTCCGTAAGGTCGGGAGTCAGGGAACAGACCGTGTCCTTCGATATCGGGCCTTACCTTGTATGGGCGGTCTGCGTAGACGAACTCGGCAGTGATGTCCTTCCTGCAGGAAGTACGATCCGTGTAAACGAGGACGGACATGATTTTGAATGCTGGTTCTATCTCCGGGATCAGGAGGCGGACAGGACTGTGTACCCGTCAGAATTCACCATGCCTGAATATGTGCGGAAATACCTTGACCGGCATAGGACATGCCCGGATCCGAACAGCCATATCTACTGGTATTACGATCTGGATGCCTGGGTGGAAGACCAGGATGTCGCCGATATCAGCATGGACTGGTCTGTCAGGCCGGCTCTTGAGGATGCAGGGGAATCATATCTTTTTGTCGGCTATCTGTATGGCCTGGCGGCTGCGGATGCTGCCTCTGCCAGGACAGGGATGAGATGCAACCAGAATTATCTGTCAGGTTCGACAACCTATCGGATAGAAGTCGGTCCGGCATTCCCTGACCAGAAACATTTTGGAATGGTGTACAATTATCAGATGGCTCTCGGTGATCTGGAGTCGGACCGGGCTGTACTTGATATCGGTGGAGGCGCATCGTCGGATGCGGTCTGGAAGATTGCCAAAGGGTCCAGGTATGCGGCTGGTGATCAGTACAGGGATGAAAGTCTTGTTATGGATCAGGGAGACCGGAGTCTGGTCTCTGTCAGAAAGACGTCCGATAAGATGACAATCATGTTCAGGGAACCGGAACGTTTCGATGACCTGAATTATCTTGCAGGAGGCACCTATCATATAAGGGGATCCGTGACAAATCCACATACGGGAAGGGAAATACACGGAGACTACAGCGTTGATGTCATCCTTTATCTTGTGTTTGGAGTCGATGTGTATTTCTACAGAGGACAGTCACACGGCCTGCCGGCGGGGACCTACATGGATTTTTCGTATGTTCCGGTTTTGGATCGTTATGGTCAGACGGATGATGAAGCATATCATGATTTCTGGTCTGTCTACCCGGTGTGTGACATCTACAATAATACTGCGGGACGGAAATTCGCACCGGGAGTCCCGTTCCTGTCCGGTAGGTCGGCAGAGGCCTTCAACCTGCCTGATCTGGATAATCTCGATGCCGGTTTCGGTATCATAAGTTCAGGATTGAGGTCATATCTTTCTGAAGCCGGAAGGGAATTCCGTTTTGTGGACCCTGATGACGGTTCCTTGCATGACGAACTGCTGTATTATGATGAAACTGAGCCTGATGCATTGTTCTACGAACTTCACAGACTTCAGGATATCGAACCTGGGACCTATTTTATAGAGGATTATTACGGGTCTTTCGACAACTATTGATGCCAAAGGTTTTTGTTATTATCTTTGACCCTGTTGTCGGGTATTATGAAAAGGCAAGAGATATTTACGTTTGAAGATGCAGAGCGGATTGCGGCACCGGATGCTTTTGTGACTATGCTGAAGCCTGCCGGTTCAAATTGCAATATGGACTGTGCCTACTGTTATTATCTCGACAAGGCAATCCAGTACGGCGGAAAGAATGCCGTGATGAGTGATGAGTTGCTGGAAACTTATGTCAGACAATACATTGAAGCCAACAGGACTGATGTCGTACAGTTCTGCTGGCATGGCGGAGAACCTTTGCTTCTGGGAAAGGATTTCTACAGAAGGGCCATTGCCTTGCAGAAGAAATATGCTGGCGACAAACGGATAGAGAATACCATTCAGACCAACGGCCTGCTGGTGGATGAGGAATGGTGCGGACTGTTCGCCTCCAACGGTTTTCTGGTAGGGATATCCCTTGACGGTCCGCAGGATATCCATGACGCTTTCCGGCGAACCAAAGGCGGGGCGCCGACATTCGAAAAGGTCATGGAGGCCGTTTCCCTGTTCCATTCCGAAGGGGTGGAATTCAATACCCTGAGTGTGGTGAACAGCCTGTGTGAAGGCAGGGGAGGCGAAATATACAGGTTTCTCCGGGATAAGGTCCGGAGCAGATACATGCAGTTTCTGCCGGCGGTGGAGCATGTCGTTGACAGACCGGACTTCCACAGACCGGTAATCGTTTCTCCGGAGACGGAAGGTGCATACCTTGCTCCGTGGTCGGTGTCCGCTGCAGGTTACGGGAAATTCCTGTGTGATATTTTCGATGAATGGGTGATCCGTGATGTGGGACAGGTATTTGTCCAGATGTTCGATGCTTCCCTTGCCCAGTGGTGCGGCGTCCGTCCTGGGGTCTGTTCCATGTGTGAGACATGCGGGGATGCGCTGGTAGTTGAAAGGAACGGGGATGTCTATCCGTGCGACCATTTCGTATATCCCGAATATCTTCTGGGCAATATATCAGAGACATCGCTGAAGGAGATATATGCTTCACGCAGGAGGTTGCAGTTCGGCCTGGACAAACGGAATGCCCTTCCGTCCGAATGCCTGAATTGCAGGTTCTATTTCGCGTGCAGGGGAGAGTGTCCCAAGCACAGGTTTGCGGTCGGGACTGACGGCGGCAGAAAGAACTCCCTGTGTGAAGGCCTGTATGCCTATTTCAATCATGTGGAGCCTTATATGGAATACATGAAGAGCCTGCTCGTAAACAGGCAGGCTCCTTCATGGGTTATTCCTTTTGCCAGACATAAGATGGGAATACCGTTCTGATGTCCGGACTTTCCTGAACCGCTTCCCGGTTATCTGGCGAGGAGTTTCCTTACCAGTGTGGAGATGAGTTTCCCGTCTGCCTGGCCGGCAAGCCTTTTGGTGGCGACGCCCATGACCTTGCCCATGTCTGACGGCTGGGATGCTCCGGTCTCTGCAATGATTTTCTCCAGTTCCGCTTCCACTTCCGCCTCACTCAACTGCTTTGGAAGATAGACTTCCATCGCAGCGGCTTCCGCGAGTTCGTTTTCGGCCAGTTCCGGTCTGTTTTGCTGCGAGTATATTTCCGCGCTTTCCTTGCGCTGCTTTACCAGTTTCTGTATTATCTTCACTATGTCAGCATCGCTTACTTCTCCGTTGCCTCCTTCAGAGGTCTTGGCCAGAAGAATTGCCGCCTTGATCCCCCTCAATGCCGCAAGACGCACTGTCTCTTTCGCTTTCATTGCGGATACCATATCCGCCTGTATCTGTTTTTCCAGTTCCATAACTATTTGAATTTAACGGTATTTTTCATATTCCGGCATGCCTATGCCTGCGATGAAGTCCTTGAATACCTTGTCTTTTTTCGGACAGATGAGCAGAACGTCATCGGTGTCAATGACCATGTAATCCTTGAGCCCCTTGATTGCTATCAGTTTGTCTTTGCGGGTGGATATGAACAGGTTGTCGCTGTCATCCGCCATGAGCCCCTTGCCTGCCATGACGGCATTGCCGAATATATCCTTGTCCTTGTAGAATTCATGCAGTGACTCCCATGAACCGATGTCTGACCATCCGAACGATGCAGGATAAAGCCAGGCCCGGTCAGTCTTTTCCATGACGGCATAGTCGATGGATATGTTCAGGCAGTCCGTGTAGGCCCGTGTGATGAAGTCCTGCTCGGCCTTGCTTCCCAGGGCTTTTTCCCATCCTGAAAAAAGTCTTGTCACTTCCGGTACGTATTTTTCCATCTCTTCCCTGATGGTCCTGGCCGGCCAGGCGAAGATTCCGGCATTCCACAGGAATTCCCCGCTGTCCACGAAGACTTTGGCAAGGTCGCTGTCAGGCTTCTCGGTGAATGTCTTTACCTTGACCGCCTTGTTTGCATGACAGGCGTTCTTTCCTCCGGTTACCTGAATGTATCCGTAGTTTGTGTCAGGTCTTGTCGGCATCAGGCCTATTGTCATCAGGACATTTTCCTTGCAGGCGTAATCCAGGGCATTCGTGATGGTGGTCCTGAAAGTGTCTTCATCGAAGATGAGATGGTCGGCCGGAGCCACTACCATCGAGGCTTCGGGATTGCGGCTGAGGAGGGTATAGGTCGCATAGGCAATGCATGGGGCGGTATTCCTGCTGTAAGGCTCGGCAAGAATGTTCCCGTCCTTTATTTCCGGAATCTGTTCCTTGACCAGTCCCTTGTATCTGGCCGTAGTGACGATCAGTATGTTTTCTTCCGGAAAGAATCTGGCGAATCTGTCATAGGTGATTCTCAGGAAACTTTTGCCCGTATCCCCTACCTTTATGAATTGTTTCGGACAGGTGACCCGGCTCACAGGCCATAACCTTGTGCCGGCCCCTCCTGCCATAATGATGCAATATTGGTTTTTATCCATATTTATGCGGTATATAATCTTTCAATTCTGTCCGTCACCTATGTAAAGACAGGATAGAAGGCTTCGGGATAATATTCGACTTCTATTGTGTCCCCTGTCATGGTAACGGCTACTATGTCAAACTGACATTCGGTTTCCCCGTCTGTCCCCGCCTGTCTGGAGGCAAGGTATTTCGACGCGGCTGCTGCAATCCTTTTCCGCTTGGTTGCATTGACCGCTTCCTGCGGACCTGCCTGCATCGGGGGACGGCGGGTCTTCACTTCAACAAAATGTATTCCATCCCTGTCCATGGAAATGATGTCTATTTCAAGGTGTCCGTATCTCCAGTTCCTTTCCAGGATAATGTGTCCTCTGTCCGTCAGAAACCTGCAGGCTTCATCCTCTCCCGTCTTGCCGGTACGTTTCCTTTCCCTGTCAGTCACCATCTTTTTGCCGTTTCAGGATCATTGTTTTCCGGTGTCTGTCAGTCAAGGGTTACGACCGTGACTCCGGAACCACCGAACTGTATGTGTTCATCAGAGACCGACGCCACTCCCGGCATGGTCCTGAGGTATTTCTGTATCTCTTCCCTGAGCGCTCCGGTCCCTTTCCCGTGGATGATCCTGACGCTGCTCATGTTGAGCATTATGGCGTCATCAATGAAACGGGTGACTTTCTCTATCGCGTCAGTGACTCGTTCTCCCCGGACATCTATTTCGGGATGGAAATTCAGTTTCCTTTCAGTGATGGAACTGTCGGTCCTCTGTGCGGCATATGGCCGGGCTGATTCCTTCACGGCGCTTTTGAACTCGTTGGACGTTATCCTTTCAACCTTGTCGGGAGACATCCTGCTGCTGATGTTGCCGATATTGACCGTCACGGATTTGGGTGATGTGAGAACCACTTCGCCGACCATCCCGTTGCTTTTGACCCGGACCTTTTCCCCGATTTTAAGCGGTGCATTGCGGAACGTGTCCATCCTTTCCTGCTCGGCCTGCTTTTCGGCCATCTCCAGACGTTCCTTTTCGCTGGCACGTTTTGCCTTCCTTTCCCTCTCCCGGGCTTTCCTGGCATCGATCTGCCGGATTTTCCTTTCTATGTAGTCATCCCTCTCCTTCTGTTCCTGTTCCTTTTTCCGGGCAAGGGCGGAAACGAAATTCTGGAGTTCCCTGCGGGCCTCATTCGTTGATTCCTTTTCCGCCTGGGATTCCTTTATGGTACGGATAGTGGTTTCTACCTGTCTGTTTGCACCCCTTATTATCTCTTCCGCTTCCTTTCTTGCCTGGTCGAGAATCTCCTTCCTCAGTTTGCGTATGTCGAGAAGTTCCTTCTGGTACTTGTCGGTGATGCTTTCAAGAGTCCTGTCGGTGTTGCGTATCCTTTCGAGTTTCTCGTCGAGAGCCTTGCGGTTTCTCGCTATCTTGCGCAGATTGCGTTCTATCCCGACGAATTCCTCTCCTGCGCGGTTCTCTGCGTCCTTGATGATATTTTCCGGCAATCCCATTTTCCGGGCCAGTTCGAAAGCGAATGAATTGCCCGGCAGTCCCATTTCCAACTTGAAGAGCGGGGTTATGTTCTTGACATCGAATGTCATTGCACCGTTCATGACTCCGGTGTCGGCAGACGAGGCATACAGTTTCAGGTTCGTGTAATGTGTCGTGATGACCCCGTATGTCCCTCTTGTATCCAGTTCGTGCAGGATGGCTTCCGCTATCGCCCCTCCTGCGGCCGGTTCCGTCCCCGAGCCGAATTCGTCGATAAGTATCAGGGTCCGGTCATCTGCCAGCCTGACCATTTCCTTCATGTCCGTCAGGAAAGAACTGTACGTGCTCAGATCATTGTCTATGGACTGGTCATCACCGATGCTTACCATTATCCTGTCGAAAACAGGCAGTTCCGATGTTTCCGAGGTAGGCACGAGCATTCCCCATTGGAACATGTACTGCAGAAGTCCTACTGTCTTCAGACACACGGACTTGCCTCCGGCGTTCGGCCCGGAGATCAGCAGGATGTGCTTTTTCGGGTTCAAGGAAACGGACAGGGGGACTATTTCCTTTTTCTCCCTTTTCAGGGCCTTTTCGAGGAGCGGATGTCTGGCCTTGCGGAGGTTCATCTCTCCGTTCTCGGAGATGACAGGCATCCCTGCTATTATGTCCAGTGATACATTGGCCTTGGCCATCAGGAAATCCATTTCCCCGAGGTATTCCGCCGCCGAGACAAGATCCGGAACATACGGCCTGACGAAATCGCTGAATGCCATAAGTATTTTCAGGATTTCCCTGCCTTCCGCAAAATGCAGTTCCTTGATCTGGTTGTCCAGTTCCACCACTTCGGCAGGTTCTACAAACGCTGTTTTCCCGGAAGCGGATTCGTCGTATATGAAGCCCTGGATTTTTTTCTTGTTGCCAGCCGGGACAGGAATCAGCATCTTCCCGTCACGCATCGAGACGTTCGCATCGCTGTCCACGATGCCTTCTTCCTGCGCTTTCCTCAATATCGCGCTGATTCTTCTGGAAATGGCTCCTTCCTTTTCCTTCAACCTGTTGCGGATATCGTGCAGTTCCGGCGAGGCCGTATCCTTTATCTCTCCGAAGCGGTCCAGAATTTCGTCTATCCTGTTCTGGATGGCCGGAAACCTCATGACAGGCTCGGACATCTTCTTCAGGTTCGGATAGATCCCGTCCTTCATGTTCTCGAAGAATATGGTGACTTTGGAAAGGGTTTCCAGCATTGTCTTGAGTTTGCGCAGCGACAGAAGATCGATGCAGGAAGACGGCTGTCCCAATGGCTTGAGAAATCCCAGACAGTCTATGTACCCGTTGGTCGGGAAACTTTCCTCGAACATCACGACGAGTCTCATCTCGTCAGTCAGGAGCAACCGTCTGCGGATTTCTTCCGTGTCTGTCGAAAACATCTCTTCAGCCACCCTCCCGGCGGCGTATTCCGTGGAGCAGCGGTCTGATATAGCCTTCCTTATCCTGTCAAACCCTAGTTTCTGTTCCAGTTTCGTATCAATCCGAATATCTTCCATTCCTTACCCTTCCTTCTTCCTTTGTGTCCGACAAAGAACTGCTTAACAGCAGTTTCAATTCGTTGATGTTATTGATATGCGTTATATTGCCTCTTCTGACAAAAGAGATGTTCCCCGTTTCTTCGGAAACCACTATGGCGTCGGCGTCCGATTCTTCTGTAATGCCGATTGCCGCCTTGTGTCTCATTCCGAAGTTGGGCGGTATATCCGTCTTTTCGGTAATCGGCAGGGTACACCGTGCCGCTACGATATGGTTGTTGCTGATGATGACCGCCCCGTCGTGCAGAGGGGAGTTCTTGAAGAACAGGTTCATTATCAGCCTGCGGTGTATGGCCGCGTCTATCCTGTCCCCGGTGGCTATTATGTCATCCAGCGGGGTGGCATGCGGAATCACGATAAGGGCACCGGTCTTCGATTCGGCCATCCTTCTGCATGCTTCCGTGATTTCGTTGACGGTATCACTGTCCATCGACCCTCTGTTGACATTCCTGAAGATCCGGTTCAGGATATTGTTCCCTCCGGCATTGACTCTGGTCCCGTTGCCCAGCCTTGTCAGGAATCTTCTTATTTCCGGCTGGAAGATGACGATCAGGGCCACCACGCCGACATCCAGCACCATGTCCATAATGGTTGCAGTGAGCCTCATGTTGAGCACCGTAACGACGAACCTGATCAGGTAAAGGGACAGGATAGCCACGAAAATGCTCCATGCAGATGACCCCCACAGCCATCTGAACAGGAAAAAGATGATCAGCGCGACAAGCAGAATGTCGAGAATGTCCAGAAGGGACAGCCTGAGAAATCCGAATAGAGCCAGCACCGTTGTCATACCTTATTATAATATCAACCTGCAAATATACGCAGAAGCCGAGAGCAATGCAAGTTTACTTGCAATTGCCGAGGCGTGAACAGTATATATGGCGAAGCCAAATATCGCAGAAGCCGAGAGCAATGCAAGTTTACTTGCAATTGCCGAGGCTTCTGGCGCGACAGCGGCAAATATCGCAGAAAAATTGTGCTAAAGTGTTGATATTTCAAATATTAGTCGTATATTTGCAGCCCGCCAAAATGTATTGAGGCGGACAATGTATTTATAATCAATTAATTAAACAAACCAATGCCTGGATTAATTGGAAAGAAAATCGGAATGACTTCCGTTTTCGGTGCTGATGGGAAGAATATCCCATGCACCGTAGTTGAGGCTGGTCCGTGTGT
>CALVAE010000146.1 GCA_944325465.1 uncultured Bacteroidales bacterium
TCATTGGCGATTCCGCTGAAAAGGATCAGCCTCTGTGAATGGACGTATCTGGGGTCTCCTTCGGCAAATACCGGTAACAGCGGTTCATATCCGGTTTTCGTAAAGAACAGATCTCCCTTGAAACGCAGTCTTTCCGCAATCAGTCCCTGTCTCCATTCGTCCAGGTATGCAGGACATTTCGTGACTATGACCATATCGGCTTTCCTGATTCTCTGCGGAAGGTCCCTCAACCGTCCCACAGGCAGCAGATGGTCCTTGTAGATCGGCCTGCCGTAATCCATCAGGACTATGTTCACGTCCGCCTTAAGCCTCCTGTACTGGAAGGCATCGTCCAGCAGAATGAGGTCCGCATTGTCGGACAGTGTCCTGCACCCTTCGACCCGGTCCCTGTCCACGGCAACCGTCACATCCGGGAATTTCCGCTTTATCTGCAGCGGTTCATCCCCGAACTGCAGGGTGCTGCCGTCTGTCTTCACTTCAAGGAATCCTCCGGTCTTCCTGCCGTATCCCCTGGAAAGTACGGCAATGTTTTTCCCGGACCATCGGGGATGGATTTTCATCAGTCTGATGAGCATCTCCGTGACCGGTGTCTTGCCCGTCCCTCCGACAGTGACATTTCCTATACAGACGGAAGGAACCGGACTTCCATGCACCTTCTTCATCCCTTTGTCATAAAGAAGGTGCCTCAAACGGAGCGTCCAGTAGTATGGAGCCAATATTATGCTGTCAATCATGTCGGTAAGCAGGTCAGACAATTGTCTTGCATCCTGACATTCTCTGCCGTGTCAGATGGAAAGGACGTTGAGTACGTTGATAAGTTCCTTGTCGATAGGCTTGTCAATCTTGATGGCCTTGCTGAAAGGCACGTAGACTATCCTGTCGTTGGATATTCCGATCATCACGTTGCGCTGGCCTTCGTTGAGAGCCTCTATCGCTGCCACTCCGAGCCGGCTGGCAAGGATCCGGTCGACTGCACTCGGCTTCCCTCCTCTCTGGAGATGGCCGAGAATGGTAACTCGGACGTCATACTGCGGATATTCGTTGCGTACACGGTTGGCGTAGTACATGGCCCCTCCGTCCTTCTTGCTCTCGGATACGATCACGATACTGCTGTTCTTGCTCTTGCGGAACCCTCTGCTGATGAACTGTCCCAACTGGTCGACATCAGTCTGGTCTTCAGGAATGATGGCTGCCTCCGCTCCGGCTGCGATTGCACTGTTCTGTGCCAGAAATCCTGCGTCACGTCCCATCACTTCCACGAAGAATATCCTGTCGTGGGAAGTCGCGGTGTCCCTGATCTTGTCCACGCATTCCACTATGGTGTTGAGTGCGGTATCATAGCCGATTGTCGAATCCGTACCGTAAAGGTCATTGTCAATGGTTCCCGGCAGGCCGATGCACGGCACGTCATGTTCCTGGGCGAAGACCTGCGCTCCGGCGAGGGAGCCGTTGCCTCCGATCACGATAAGGGCATCTATGCCGTTGGCCTTCATGTTGTCGTATGCCTTCTGCCGGCCTTCGACGGTCATGAATTCATCGGAGCGTGCCGTCTTCAGCACTGTCCCTCCCCTTTGTATCGTGTTGCTGACGCTTTCAGATGTGAAATCCTTTATCTCGTTGTTTATCAGGCCTTCATAACCTCTGTAGATGCCTTTGACTTTCCAGCCGTTGAAAATGGCTGCCCTTGTCACAGCCCTGATGGCCGCATTCATCCCCGGAGCATCCCCTCCGGATGTGAGAATCCCGATAGTAGAAATCTTTGCCATATAACCAAAAAACTGTAATTACAAAACCGTCCTTCTCCCCGTCATCAAATGACGGGCCGTAGAAAGAAACAATTTGACAAAAATACTAAAAATTCCGCAGGAATATTCTGCCGTCCCGATAATTTTATCTTCGGACATCCTTATTTTTGCTACCTTTGCCTGCCGGTTATGCGCCAGCCTGAAGAATTGTTATGAAGATAGGGAATATAGACCTGGGAGAAAGACCTCTGTTCCTTGCGCCTATGGAGGATGTGACGGATGCGTCCTTCCGTTTCATCTGCAAGGAGTACGGGGCGGATATGATGTACACCGAGTTCGTCAGTTCTGACGGACTCATCAGGGATGCGCGTAAGTCTCTGGCGAAACTGGTCACCTATGATTATGAGGCTCCCATAGGAATCCAGATTTACGGCAACATCCCGGAAGCGATGGTGGATGCCGCAAGGATGGCGGAGCGGGCGGCTGAAATTGCAGGCGGCCACGGGGCTGACCTGGTGGACATCAATTTCGGATGCCCGGTGAACAAGATCGCCCGCAGGGGGGCCGGAAGCGGGATGATGCGCGAACCGGACAAGATGGTCGAAATCACAAGGAGGGTCGTGGATGCGGTGAAACTGCCTGTGACCGTGAAGACAAGGCTCGGCTGGGACGAGAATTCAAAGATCATTGTCGAACTTGCGGAACGGCTCCAGGATGTCGGTATCAAGGCGCTGACAATACACGGCAGGACCAGAAGCCAAATGTACACCGGCCAGGCGGACTGGACACTTATCGGCAAGGTTAGGGAGAATCCGAGAATGCATATCCCGATAATCGGGAACGGGGACATCACATCTCCCGGGAAGGCGAAGGAGGCGTTTGACAGGTACGGGGTGGACGGCATAATGATAGGACGTGCCACTTTCGGACATCCGTGGATTTTCCGTGAAATCAGGCATTATCTGGATACGGGAGAATTTCTTCCTCCGATGAATGTTCCGGACAGGGTGGCTTTGGCCAAAAGACATCTTGCCAGGTCGTTGGAACTGAAGGGGGAAAAGGTCGGGATCCTTGAAATGCGCCGTCACCTCAGCTGCTATTTCAAGGGGCTTCCGGATTTCAAGGAGACCCGTCTGAAACTGGTCACCCTTACCGACCCGGACGAACTCTATTCGACTCTTGATTACATTGCCGGCAGATGGGCGGACGCGATTCCTTCCGATTCAAATGTCTATGGTGTCTGATGATTGAGGTATGGCTCTGTCGGCTGTCTTCCGGTATCTGACAGAGAGGCAGACAGTCCGGATGACAAGATGGGTGAAGTATGCGGCAAGCAGGATATGCAGGGCTGCCGGACCGGAAGCGGTGGTGCCTTTCCCGATAAATATTGCACGTCCCGCAATCCATACGGCAAAGAATCCCGCGATCGCCCACAGCATTGCATTGCGCATTGTCCTGGATGCTGTCGCTCCGATATAGATTCCGTCCCACGTGAACGCGGCGCATCCGGCCGGAGGCATCAGCAGAAGCCATGGCAGATAGTCCCTCGCCATACCTATGACGCCGGTGTCTGAAGTCATTATGCCCACAAGCCTGTCTCCCGATACTGCATAGACAGCCATGAACAGCACGGCTATCCCCATGCTCCATGCGAAAACCGCTTTCACCGTCTTCCGGACTCCATCCTTGTCCCTGCATCCGATGAAGCGCCCGGTCAGGGCCTCGCCTGCATAGGCAAAGCCATCGGTGAAATAGGAGAACAGCATCATTATCTTCATAAGTATCGACCCTGCCGCGAGAACGAGGTCTCCGTAACCGGCGGCTATGGTCGTGAATCCGATATAGATGCCAATGAAGCAGAGAGATCTTATGAAAAGGTCGGTATTGAGGCTGAAGAACCGTCTTGTCTCATCCCCTTTGAAGGAAGTCATGGCGGAGCGGATACCGAATCCCTTGAATACCCTGCTTCTGTACTTTATCAGGACTATCGCAAGTGCGGACAGAAGGCCCGAATACTGGGCGATGACGGTCCCGAGGGCTATTCCGTCGAACCCCATTCCTCCGAAAGTAATTCCCCCGACAGAGATCCCTATGGCGAGGATGATGCTCAGGACAGTGTTCATGATGTTGACGGTCAGGTCGGTAATCATGGGGCTTACTCCGTCCTGCATCCCGATGAACCAGCCCTTGAATGCCATCAGGCTCAAGGTGGCCGGGGCGGCCCAGATGCGTATGCCGAAATAACCGGTCGCCAGTTCCCTGACTTCAGGGGTGCAGTCGACAACGAGGAAGGCGGCTTTCAGGAAAATGGTCTGTATGATGATGACGGCTGCGGCACAGGCCAACGCGATTCCGATGCTCCTTGACAGGATGCGGGCGCTTTCCTGCATGTCCCCTTTCCCGTATGCCTGGGCCGTAAGCCCTCCCGTGCCGATTCTCAGGAATCCGAAATTCCAGTACAGCAGGTCGAACAGCATCGTGCCTATGGCTATGCCTCCGATGAGGGCTGCGGCAGATGTCAGGCCTGCAGCGGTGGGGTCCAGATGTCCGGCAACGGCAATGTCCACCATCCCTACTATCGGAACGGTGATGTTAGCCAGTATGCTCGGTACGGCAAGTCTCAGGATTTCACGGTTGATTCCCATAAGTTTCTGACAAACGGATAAGAAACTGCAAATATAGTCATTCGGTCCGTTATGAAGATTTTTTTGCATTTCCCGGAAAGATTTTCCGTATTTCAGATTCGTTTCAGTTTCTGCATATACTTTTGTTCCCGGAAACTGAATCATTAACCATTAAAATTTTTGAGATATGAAAAAGATCGCTTTATTCTTCGTTTCGGTTCTGGCATTCGCAGGTGTAGCATCGGCAGATGACAAACCTATAACCTTTGAACAGCTTCCTGCAAAGGCGCAGCAGTTCATCAAGACCAATTTCGCGCAGGAGAAGATAGCCATAACGACCAAGGATGTGGATATTTTCGGAGATTCGTATGACGTCCTTTTCGCAAGCGGGACCAAACTTGAGTTCACCGACAAGGGCGAATGGAAGGAAATCGAGTGCAAATATTCCACGGTTGACGAGAAATTCATTCCCGAGCAGATCCGCAAATACGTTTCGGATACCTATCCAGGAACCAAATATGTGAAAATCCAGAAAGGCAGGAACGGATACGAAATAGAAATCACCAACGGACTGGAACTCACATTCGACCGCAATTTCGTCCTTGTGGAAATTGACGACTAGATTCCATACACAGCCTTCACCCTCGGTGACTTGCATTTTATCAATTCTAACATACCTGAAGAGGACGGGTCAAAAGTCAGACCCGTCCTCTTTTATTTTCGTACTCCTGATTGGGTCCGGTTCCAAATGTCCAATTCTCAAAGAGGAAAAATTCCTTTTGGGTCATTCCGCTATGATTTTATTACGGACACTGGTGAAAAAAACGTCTGGAATTGTAGTTTTGCAGGAAATTTTGCGTCTAAATGGCAAATGAATTCGGAAAAGGGATGGAAACTGAAAAGAAATTTGCGCAAATGGTCCGCGAGCAGAAGAGTACGATTTATATCATCTGCTATATGTTTGCCGACAATAGGACAGAGGTTGATGATCTTGTCCAGGAAGTCCTTATGAATCTTTGGAAAGGTTTCCCGAAATTCGAGGGAAGGAGTGATATCCGGACCTGGGTCTATAGGGTGAGTCTCAATACCTGCATCTCATCGGTGAGGAAGAAAAGACTCAACACCGTTCCCCTGACAATGGATATAGACCTGTTTGACGAGACTGATGCAGACAACCGTCAGGTAAATCTCCTGCATTCACGCATCATCCGTCTCC
>CALVAE010000147.1 GCA_944325465.1 uncultured Bacteroidales bacterium
TGACGCAGACCGGGAACGACTTTGTCATGCCGAAGGATTTCAGCCCCGAAGAATTTTTCTATAACTCTTTCGGTATAATTTTGCAGGATGACTGTCCGCCTGAAATCGTAGATCTGAAGGTGTACGGGACACAGAAAGAATATTTCAGGACGCTGCCTCTGCATCATTCTCAGAAAGAGGTGGAGACTGCGCAAGACTACTCCGTGTTCCGCTATTACCTTTCCCCGACATACGATTTCCTGCAGGAAGTCCTTTCCCATGGCTGTGAAGTGGAAGTCCTGTCTCCGAAATTTTTAAGGGACGAGGTACTGAAGCATGCGGAAGTTATCGCCGGCAGATCTTAATGCAAGTGATATGTGCTGCAACTGGAGAAGGACATATTTATTCAACGATTTGTTGGTTGTTAGTAATAATATTATTAGTAATAAAGTTATTTCTTATCTTTGTGCTTGAATATGATTTGAGGATTATGGAGAACAAGCCTTTTATATTTGGCGTAGCTGCATCTGGCGATAATTTTACTGACCGGGAGAAAGAAACTGAGCGTCTGCTGCTGAATTTCCGGCATGGAGTCAATACGATACTGATTTCTCCACGTCGGTGGGGTAAGACCTCGCTGGTACAGAAAGTATGTCGTTTGGCACAATCGGACAAATTGAAAGTCGTATATCTCGACATTTTCTCGTGTCGCAGTGATAAGGATTTCTGTGACGCTTTCGCTGTTGCCGTACTCAAACAGACATCTTCCAAATTGGAAGAATGGCTTGAAAATGTCAAGTTATTCCTTTCTCGCATAAGCCCCAGAATCTCAATGAGTACAGATCCGATGGCGGATTTCTCCATTTCACTTGAGATGAATCCAAAGGATGATGATGTGGATGAGATTTTACAGCTTCCGGAAAAAATAGCGCAGAAGAAAGGCTGCAATATCGTTGTGTGTATCGATGAATTCCAGCAAATTGCCGAGTTCAAGGATTCAAAGACATTTCAGAAACGGCTGCGCTCTGTGTGGCAACTTCAAAAGTCCGTATCCTATTGCCTGTTCGGTAGCAAGAAACATTTGATGAACGAACTGTTCGAGAAAAAGAACCTGCCGTTCTACAAATTCGGTGACACCATTTACCTGCAGAAAATCGGGACCTCTGATTGGGTAGATTATATATGCAGTCGTTTTGAAGTTACAGGCAAGCATATTTCAAGGGAACTGGCTGAAAGAATATGTCAAATAGTGGACAATCACTCGTCATACGTGCAGCAGTTAGCGTGGCTGGTATGGATACACACGGACATGATTGCTACGGAGCATGATTTTGAGGCTGCATATCAGGATATAATCGACCAGAATACGCCATTGTTCGAGAAGCAAACCGAGAGCCTGACTACCTATCAGATGAATTTTCTGCGCGCTGTTTTAGGCGGAGTTCATAGTGAATTTACTACACATGAAGTCCTGCAAAAATATCAGTTCGGCTCGTCTGCAAATGTCAGTATCGTAAAAAGGGCCTTGATTAAAAAAGAACTTATAGAGGTCGAAAATAGACAAGTCGTCATTCCTGATCCGGTGCTGAAAGTGTGGCTGAAGAAGGAACTTGAAATGTAATACGGCCTCGAGAATTTTATCTGTGGAGACAGAACAAGACTACTCCGTGTTCCGCTATTACCTTTCCCCGACATACGATTTCCTTCAGGAGATCCTTTCTCACGGATGTGAGGTGGAGGCCTTGTCTCCACGACATTTCAGACAGGAAGTCCTGGAACATGCGGAAGTTATCGTGGACAGAGGTTAGATGCGATATTTGGCTTCGCCATATATACGGTTGCGCCTCGGCAATTTGCAAGTAAACTTGCATTGCTCTCGGCTTCTGCGTATATTTGTAACTCTGCAGAGGGACAGAAGGATGGATCAGATAGAGATAAAGAGAAACGGAGATACGGTCAGCCGGGTGGTTTTTGCCCGGAAGGTGACGTGTTTTTCCGGAATCATCGGAAACAGCGGCCTGGTCTTTATGGTATATGACAAGGCTGTGGAGCGGTATGCGATGGAATTGGCCGGCCTTTGTCCGAATGTGGCAGGATGTTATGCTCTGGATAATGTGTCGGAGGAGACCAAGACGGTCCGTACTGTCAGTGATATATGCCGCTGGCTGCTGTCGGCAGGGGCTGACAGGAAGTCGGTCCTTCTTGCTGTCGGAGGCGGGATAGTCACCGACATGGCTGGTTTTGCCGCATCGGTCTACATGCGGGGCATCCGTTCGTTTTATCTTCCCACGACTCTTCTTGCGCAGGTAGATGCGGCGATCGGAGGCAAGACAGGTGTCAACCTCGAATCATACAAGAATATTGTCGGGACCTTCTGGCAACCTGAATATACATTTGTGTGTCCCGAGGTCCTTGAGACTTTGCCGGAGCGGACTTTTGCGGACGGACTGGCTGAAATGCTCAAGACCTTCATCATAGACAATGGTCCTGACGAAGACAGGGTCGGGCGTATGATGAAGGCGGTGGCCGCTATGAAAGGCCGGAGGAGCGCGGGCAAGGAAGAAGAAGCGGAGGGAGCGGAAGGAATTGAAGGAACAGAAAGACAAGGACAGGCGGTGAAAGAGGGCAGGACGGGGAGGAATATGCCTGAAGATTTCGGGCAACTGGTCGCTGAGGCGGCATCCGTCAAGGCGGGAATTGTGTCAAGAGATGAAAGGGAAGGGGGAGAGAGACGGCTGCTCAATCTCGGGCATACGTTTGCCCATGCCATAGAGCATTGTGCGAATTCGGGGATGGCACAGATGCCGGGACAGGACGGAACTGTTTCCCATGGCGAGGCGGTTGCAATAGGCCTTTCGATGGCGGTGCATCTTTCCGTGCGGCTGGGAGAGGCAGGACCGGAAGTGGCGGAGGCGGTCGACCGCTGTCTGGATATATGCGGGCTGCCGGCCAGGTGCCCTTATCCGCTTGGGATGCTGGAAGAGGCAATGCGGAAGGACAAGAAATCCGAAGAAGGCAAGGTGCATTTTATCCTTGTCAGGAAGATAGGCGAAGTGATGGAGAGGATGCTTGATGTGTCGGAAGTGTCGGCAATCCTGTCCGGAAAGACGGACATTAGAGGAAAAGTTTAGGGAAATATGGTTTGTACAGTAATACAGAACAGGGACCTTGACGGGATTTTCCATATTCTTGAACATTGCGAAATGGCGGAAATAAGGCTGGACAGGTGCAGCCTTGCCATTGAAGGTATCCGGGAATGTTTTTCCGTGGATGTGCCCCTTGTGGCTACGTGCAGGCTTTCGGATGTGATGGCATCTGACAAGGAACTTACGCGCACACAGGCGGAAAAGGTCTGTGAGGAAAGGCTTGTTGCGGCAGTCGAAGCCGGGGCTGCTTACGTGGATGTGGAGTTGGAAATGTCCAGGGAGGTCTCCAAAAGAATCCGTGCCAGGGCGCATTCGTGCGGAACAGTCTTTATAAAATCGTATCATGATTTCAAAGGGACAGGGTCTCACGATGAACTCAGGGAAATTGTCAGGAAATGCAGGTATTATGGCGGGGATATCGTCAAACTAGTAACGATGGCAGGTTCCGGGCAGGATGCCGCGAGGGTTCTGGACCTTTATGACGAATATGATCCTGCGACCCTCATAGCGTTCTGTATGGGTGAGGCGGGGAGGAATTCCCGTGTGGAATGTCTTGCAAGAGGTGCGTTGTTTTCATATGCGGCACTTTCGGAGGATGAGGCGTCTGCTCCGGGACAATGGACTGCGGCAGAGATGGTTGCAAGGGTCTATGGAGACAGGCATTTTATAGGATACGGCAGTCCGGCTGTCCGTATGCCGGCTTCAAAAAGTTTTGCCCAAAGGGCGGTAGTGGCGGCGGCATTGGCTGACGGGGTGTCCCGTCTTGAAGGATATTCTTCCTGTTCCGACAATGAGTCTGCAATCAGGGTGGCGCGGGCTCTCGGGGCGGACGTGACTATGGATGACAGGCAGGATGCTTTGGTAATAAAAGGTATAGGTGCGGCTCCCGGATCTGTCGGAGCCGACCGTCTTGATGTCGGGGAATCGGGCCTTCTTACCCGGCTGATGATTCCTCTGTCGGCTGTCATTTCCGTTTCCGATGTCACTATCTGCGGGGAGAAGACCCTTCTGGGACGTCCCATGAAAGGGGCTGATGAAATGCTTTCGGCTTTCGGAGTGCAGTTGTCTTCAGATCATGTTCCGCTTAAGGTCTGCGGAAGCCTCGAAAGCGGGAACGCATCCGTTTCCGGAAGATACGGGTCCCAGTTGATTTCAGGGCTTCTGATGTCCCTGCCTCTGGCTGACGGGAAAAGTACGGTGACGGTAACCCATCCCAAGAGCATTCCTTATGTGTTCATTACTCTTGATGTCATGAAACGGTTCGGAGTAAGTGTGTCCAATGAGATGAGCGGCGGTCGCGAATTCCTTGAATCCGATGGTGACTGGTCCCTGTGTACGGAGATGACATTCAACATAAAGGGTGGACAGCGCTACAAGGCGGCGGATTTCGCTCTGGAAGGGGACTGGAGTGCCGCGGCCAATTTCATGGTGGCAGGAGCCATATTCGGCAGGGTTGAGGTTACAGGTCTGGATACGACCTCCCTGCAGGCGGATCTTTCGATAATGGATATCCTTCTCGATGCGGGGGCAAGTCTTTCCCAGGAGGACGGGGATAACGGTCCTGTAATTGTGCAGAGGGCCCCTCTAACCGCTTTTTCCATCGACGCTTCCAATTGTCCGGACCTGTTCCCGATAGTCGCGGTCCTGGCGGCCTTCTGTCAGGGGCGGAGCAGGATCGGTGGCGTGGACCGTCTTGTCCATAAGGAAAGCGACAGAGGCGAGGCCATTATGCGGATGCTTGCGCAGATGGGAGTGAGGGCGGAAATCAGAGACAATGAGATGCTGATAGAAGGGCATTCCCTGGCCCAAAGGTGCCTGACGGGGACCCTGCTCAAAGGCGGAAAATATACGTCATGCCATGACCACAGGATGGTGATGGCTTTGAAAGTAGCGGAATTGGGGGCGGACGGCAAGATAGAAATTGATGACGGGGAATGCGTCGGCAAGTCGTTCCCGGGATTTCCGGATGAATTCCGGAGGCTTACGGAAGGGCAATGCCGGACGTGAATAAATGTTTTGATACAGGATGGATACTTTTGGAAGAAATTACCGTGTGTCGGTATTCGGAGAATCGCATGGTCCGGCCATAGGTGTACTGCTTGACGGAGTCCCTGCCGGCATAGGCCTCTCCGTCCATGATTTCATGGCAGATATAGACAGGCGGCGCAGCGGGGCAAAGGGTACGACTCCACGGAAGGAATCGGACATCCCGCATTTTGTGAGCGGGGTTTACGAAGATCATACGACCGGTGCTCCTCTGGCAGTGATTTTCAGGAATGAAAATACCCGGTCGCAGGATTATTCCCTTTTCCGGTCGGTCCCGCGCCCCGGGCATGCCGATTTCGTTGCCGGCGTCAGGTGGCACGGCTTCAGTGATCCGAGAGGAGGAGGCCATTTTTCAGGCAGGCTGACCCTTCCCCTGGTGGCTGCAGGAGTCGTCGCAAAAAAGATACTGGCTGCATCGGACAGGTCCGGCCATCCTGTTTCCATTGCGGCGGGACTTGAAGAGATTGGAGGTGTTCCCGTGTCGGAACCCGGACATGAGGCTTTGTGGGAACGGATCCTTGATCAGGCCATGCAGGAAGGGGATTCTATAGGAGGGATTGTAGGATGTACGGTTACGGGCCTGGCTCCAGGTTTAGGAGAGCCGTTTTTCGATTCGGTGGAATCATTGCTTTCGCACATCGTATTTGCGATTCCGGGAGTCAGGGGCATAGAGTTCGGAGACGGTTTCAGGGCTGCGAGGATGAAAGGCTCGGAACATAATGATGTCTTTGTCTCTTCGCGGGGAGAATGTGCGACAAACGGGGCAGGAGGCATCAACGGCGGAATGACGAACGGAAATCCGCTGGTGTTCAGAGTGGCTTTCAAGCCGACTTCAAGCATCAGGAAAACCCAGCGAACTTTTGATTTTTCGCAGGGGGAGATGACAGATCTTGAAGTCCCGGGCAGACATGATGCCTGTTTCGCCTTGCGGACTCCGGTAATAGTCGAGGCCGCGGCCGCAATCGTTTTGGCAGATCTCGTGTTGACTGCCGCCAGATGATTGATTTATTTTTGTGAGACATGGATTTTTTAGGCATTAATCTGGATTTCCCGATAACCGATCCGACTTGGATTTTTCTCTTGGTCTTGATTATCATTCTGTTTGCCCCTTTGCTGCTCAACAGGCTGAAGATCCCGCATATCATAGGGATGATTCTTGCCGGAGTCCTTGTCGGAAGCCATGGGCTGAACATCCTCGAGAGGGACAGCAGTTTTGAACTCTTCGGCCAGGTAGGGCTTTATTATATCATGTTCCTGGCCGGCCTGGAAATGGATATGGAGGATTTCCGCAAGAACAAGGTCAAGGGACTTGTCTTCGGGCTTCTGACCTTCCTTATCCCGATGCTTCTGGGAATATGGACCAGTATGCAGATGCTCGGATACGGTTTTGTCACCGCCGTCCTTCTGTCCAGCATGTATGCATCGCATACGCTGATAGCCTATCCCATAGTGAGCCGTTACGGACTTTCCAGACAGAGGAGCGTCACGATTTCAATAGGCGGAACCGCCGTTACGGTTACTCTTGCTCTTGTGGTACTCGCCCTGATAAGCGGAATGTACAATGGTACGGCGACGCCGATGTACTGGGTGATGCTTGTGCTCAAGGTCTCCCTGATATGTCTCGTGATCGTGTTTGTATTCCCGTGGCTGGCCAGAATATTCTTCAGAAAATATGACGATGCCGTGATGCAGTTCGTCTTTGTGCTTGCCCTGGTCTTCCTGGGCGGAGGGCTGATATCTCTGGCCGGCATGGAGGGCATACTAGGGGCCTTTCTTGTCGGTATGGTTCTCAATACCTTGATACCTAAGGTGTCTCCTCTGATGAGCAGGCTGGAATTTGTCGGAAACGCCCTTTTCATCCCGTATTTTCTGATCGGGGTGGGAATGATAATCGATGTACGCACTCTGGTTTCCGGTGGAGAGGCCCTGAAAGTGGCGGTCGTGATGACCGTCGTGGCTACTTTCAGCAAATGGCTGGCAGCTTTCGTTACCCAGAAAATCTACAGGATGTCATCCAACGAGAGGAAGATGATATTCGGTCTCAGCAATGCCCAGGCTGCGGCCACCCTTGCGGCGGTCCTTGTGGGGCATGAAATCATTCTGGAGAACGGAGAACGTCTCCTTAACGATGATGTCCTTAACGGCACGGTCGTAATGATTCTGATAACCTGTATAATAAGTACGATTGAAACCGAAGTGGCTTCAAGGAGATTCGCGATGGACGAACTGTCTTCATCTTCAGAAGACAATCCTTCAGGAAAGGAAAAGGAGAAGATACTTATTCCTGTTGCCAATCCTGATACGATAGAGGATCTTGTCAATCTGGCCCTGATTATCAGAGATAACCGTTACAGAGACGGGCTGGTGGCCCTTAATGTCATCAATGACAGCGGTCCCGGCAATTCCGAAGAGGTCGGGCGGAGATACCTTGAGAAGGCCGCAAGCATAGCATCCGCTGCCGATGTCATGGTGGACAGGATCTGCCGTTATGATATGAACATTGCAACGGGGATTGTCCATACGATAAAGGAAAATGCGGTGACCGGGGTCGTTATCGGCCTGCATCAGAAGGCCGGAGTACTGGATTCCTTTTTCGGTAGCCTGACTTCCAATCTGTTGAAAGGTACGTACAGGGAAGTGATGGTGGCCAGACTGATGATTCCCGTCAATACGATGAAAGGCATTTTGGTTGTGGTTCCGTCCAAGGCGGAATATGAAGTTGGATTTTCCCGCTGGCTTACACATCTGTGCAGAATGGCCGCCCAGACCGGCTGTCATCTCAGGTTCAGGGCTGATGCCCATACCATGGAATGTATCAGGATTACTATCGAAAATATCGCTCCCGGCACGGCAATGTCCGTGGATATTGTGGATGACATGCCGTTCAGTGAACTCATGTCGGTCACTGTGGCCGCGGAACATCTCCTGGTAGCCGTGGTCGCAAGGCAAGGGTCGGTCTCCTACGATCCCGCATTCGACAGGCTGCCTTCGATACTGAAGAATTTCCAGTCGGACAGCCTCATGGTCATTTATCCGGAACAGGCGGAAAGGCAGGATGTCATGACGTTTTCTGATCCTATCGGCAATCCATAGGGAATCAGTAATCTTCATCGACTGCCGCAAGAGTGGCGGCGCTGATACGGACTTCGGGAGGGAATACCTTTCTGAGTGCGGAGCGGCAGGCCGCCATTGTAGCACCGGAAGTGAATACGTCATCAATGACAAGGATGTGTCGTATTCCGTTCCTTCTGAAACGGGGAAGGTTACGGTTGCTGTAAAACAGCCGCTTCGGGACGGTGAATGCTTCCAGCATGTTTTCGTGTTTCCCGGCATTGTCAAGAGTCGTCTGCGATACCGTATTCTTCTTCCGCACAAGCAACCGGGGGCAGAATCCTGCACCGAGAACGGATGCGACAGCCTTTCCGATAATCCCGGCCTGATTGTATCCTCTGCTCCAGTACCGTTTCCAATGCAGGGGAACAGGAATTACCGTGTCGACATTTCTGAAATGCGGAGATGCCGCCAGGCAGGTGCCGAGTCTCCGCCCGAAATGGATGCCGATGCCGGTGTTCCCATGATATTTCAGCAGGTGGCAGATATGCCGGTATCCGTTATTTTCGTCATAGAAGAACAGGTTGGCGACGAACGAATACGGTTCGTATCCGACAAGGTCCCTTTGTATTACGGTGTTGAACCTGTCGGCAATCGGATGATATTTCCTCTGCCAGTTGTAGGTAAGCGGAATGTCTTCCTCACATTTCCCGCACAGGTATTTCTCGCGGACATCAAGCCTGCACCCGCAGACTATGCAGGTCCGGGGAAGCAGCACGTCTCCGACGGCTTTAATGATATACAGGCATTCATTCATTTTCTCTGCTGTCGCGGTGCAAAATAAGATATATCCTGGACGGATCCAACGCAGGAATCCTCCGGAGCGGCGGTTTTTTCTGTTTTTGAGTATTGTTTTTCTGTTTTATGGTAAAATTCCATATTCGGTTTCGTCATATATACTGTTGCGCCTCGGCAATCTGCAAACAAGTTTGCATTGCTCTCGGCTTCTGCGATATTTGACGCTGTCGCGTCATATATACTGTTGCGCCTCGGCAATTGCAAGTTTACTTGCATTGCTCTCGGCTTCTGCGTATATTTGACGCTGTCGCGCCATATATACTGTTGCGCCTCGGCAATTGCAAGTTTACTTGCATTGCTCTCGGCTTCTGCGTATATTTGCCGCCGGGACTGGGGAGCAGAGCCGGTCGGGAATAAATCGGAAAACAGATATGGAAAGTCAGATAAGGGATAAGGAACTGTGGCCTGACGGCCAGTTGAAGATAGAGTGGGTAAGACAGAATATGCCGCTTCTGGGCGGACTGGAAAAACGTTTTGCGGAAGAAAAGCCGTTTGACGGTCTGAAGATAGCCCTGTCGGTACATCTTGAAGCAAAGACCGCATATCTGTGCAAGGTCCTTGCCGCGGGAGGGGCGCAGATGTATGTGACCGGGAGCAACCCTCTTTCCACCCAGGATGATGTGGCGGCTGCCCTGGTTCATGACGGGCTGAACGTCTTTGCATGGTATGGCGCCACCGATGATGAATACCACTCTCATATAAGAAGTGTTCTTGAACCGGGACCGAATATCATAATTGACGACGGAGGCGATCTTGTCCATCTGATGCATACGGAATTCCGGGATCTGATTCCCGGAGTCATCGGCGGATGCGAAGAGACTACGACAGGTATTCTGCGTTTGAAGGCCATGGACAGGGCCGGCGAACTGTGCTTCCCTATGATGCTTGTCAACAATGCGGACTGCAAGCATCTGTTTGACAACCGTTACGGTACGGGACAGTCTGTGTGGGACGGAATCAACAGGACCACGAATCTGATAGTGGCGGGCAAGAATGTCGTGGTGGCCGGATACGGATGGTGCGGCAAGGGCGTTGCCATGAGGGCCAAGGGCCTCGGGGCTGATGTTATCGTTACGGAAGTCAATCCTGTCAGGGCAATGGAAGCCGTAATGGACGGATTCAAGGTAATGAAGATGCGGCAGGCGGCATCTGTAGGGGATATATTCGTTACGGTGACCGGTTGCAGTGAGGTGATAACTGAAGAGGATTTCCTGCTGATGAAGGATGGGGCGATATGCTGCAATGCCGGGCATTTTGATGTCGAAGTCGATATGGCTGCTCTCCGCAGGATGGCTGCGGATGCGAAACCTGCACGAAAGAATATCACGGGATATACCCTCCGCAACGGAAGGAGGATCTTTGTCATTGCAGAGGGCCGTCTTGTCAATCTGGCTGCAGGAGACGGACATCCGGCCGAAATCATGGATATGTCGTTTGCGATTCAGGCCTTGAGCGCCCGTTATCTTGTCATGCACAGGGACAGTATAGGGAAGAAACTGAATGATGTCCCGTCAGAGATTGATGATGAGGTGGCCTGCGCCGAACTGGCTCATTGGGGCTGCGAGATAGATACGCTTACTCCGCAGCAGCACCGGTATCTGTACGGTGACTGACTCCGTTTCCTGAATCATGCGGTCCTGTCAGATCCTGTCATATATGGCGAACAGAGAAGAGCCGCTTCCTGACATCGAGGCATAGACGGCTCCCGAGTCATACAGGGACTGCTTGATTGCCGCAAGTGCGGGATGTGCTGGGAACACGGTCTTTTCAAAATCGTTTTCCAGACAGTGGCGCCATTCCGTCACGGGTTCAAGCAGGGCTTCCTTCAGCGGAACTGCCGGTACGGCCGGTCTTATCCCCTTATAGGCTTCGGCGGTACTGATCTGTATGCCTTCAGGTGTGATTACCTTTATCTCGTAATCACTCAAATCGGAAAATGCACATTCAGTCAGAATTTCCCCGCGTCCTTCTCCGAACATCGGTCTGTTGCAGATGAAGAACGGGCAGTCACTGCCGAGCCTGGATGCATATTCCAGAAGCGTATCTTCTCCGAGACCGAGTGAAAAAATGTCCGACAGCATCTTCAGGGCAGAAGCCGCATCCGACGAGCCTCCTCCGAGTCCCGCCCCGACGGGAGCAAGTTTTTCGAGGAAGATCTTGACCGGAGGCAGGGAGAAGTCCGCGTCAAGAAGTCCGTATGCTTTGGCACACAGGTCGTCCAGCGGATCCCAACTGACTCCGTCCTCCCTTGCGACGGTTATCATCAGTTTGCCGTTCTCCGAAATGCCCTGTCTGATGGCCGGACCGTCGGCAGTCCTGACCTGTCCGTATTTCCCGAAAAGTCCTGCCGAAGTCCTGCTGAAGTCATCTCCGGCTATGATTTCCAGGATGTCATGAATTTCATTGTATGGATAGAACAGGGTTTCTATATCGTGGAACCCGTCCCCGCGTTTCCTGAGGACATTGAGGCCTATGTTTATCTTGACGTTCGGATATGTTATCATTCTTCGGCGGTATTGTTCTGTGTCAGTCTTCCCATACGACAGTCCTTGAAAGATCCGGATTGACCGTTATGTCTATGCGGAGTGTTTCTTCCGGCAGCAGTGGCTCTATGTTCTCCGGCCATTCCAGAATGCACAGGTTGCCGCTGTAAAGATAGTCATCCAGACCGATGTCCACTGCTTCCCTCAGATCCTTTATGCGGTAGAAGTCAAAATGGTAGACCGGCACCCCGTCCTTTGTGACATATTCGTTCAGAATCGTGAAGGTAGGGGAGCAGACAGTATCCGTTACTCCGAGAGCCTTGCAGATGGCAGTCGTAAAGGTGGTCTTCCCCGCTCCCATCGGAGCGTGGAATGCTATTATGCGGTTGTTTCCGATTTCCTTGAGGAATTCCCCGGCGGCCCTGTCCAGGTCGTCAGTGTTCTTTATAGTGATTCTATGCTGCATTGTTTTATGGTTTTCTTAATCCGGTCCGGTCTTTTTTGGGAAGGCTGACGGTAAAGCATGCTCCTCCCAGCGAGAATGATTTCTGGTATGTGATTTCGCCTTCACATTTGTCTATGATGTTTCTGCAGATGGCCAGTCCGAGACCGGTCCCGCCGCTCTTCGTTGTAAAGTTCGGCGTAAAGAGCCTGGCCTGGTTCTCTTCCTTCACACCCGGTCCGTTGTCTTCGAAAACAATGTCATAGAATCCGTCCTTTACTCCGTTCCGGACACTTATGAATATTCTTCCCTTTCCTTCTGTCCGGCCATCGGATTCCGCCTCTTCAACTGCCTGGATGGCATTGGTGATGAGATTGACGAAGACCCGGATGAGTTGAGGGCGCGGAGCCATGACCTTCGCGTCCTCAAGCCCTATATACGAAATCTCTATGTTGTCCTTATTGTCGAATATCATCAGCTGGTCTTTCAGGGTCCGGTTCAGATCCACTTCCACAGGCTCTTCCGTGTAGAGTTTGGCGAATGTGGAGAATTCATTGGCTGTATCTGTCAGAATGTCAATGTGTTCAAGAATTACCGATACCGCCTTGTCGAATTTTTCGTTCCATGTAGGGTCGTTCTTTTCCTTCATCCGGACAAGTCTCTGGATTTCAAGTTTTATAGGGGTCAGCGGATTCTTTATCTCATGGGCAACCTGCCTTGCCATCTCGCTCCACGCCTTGTCCCTTTCGGCCTGGGCCAGTTTCCTCGAACTTACCGACAGGTCATGTACCATCCTGTTATAGGCATCTACAAGGGTCGATACTTCATCATGCCTCTTGTACATTATATATTCGAGGTCATGAAGGTCAGTGCCGCTCATTTTCTTTCCCATCTCTATGAGAGGCTTGAACATGTTGTTTACGAATGCGGTACTTGTCAGGACGGTAATCAGTATCAGGATGATGAAAATGTTAATGATGGTCGCGGCATGGAACAGGGCGTCCTGCTTGAAATCGAGGTCCTGGGCCGTATACGGCATGCTTATTATGGCTATGGGCTCGCCGTCTTCATTTATTATCGGAGCGTAGAGCGAGTAGAAATTGTCTTTCCCTATCCGTTCCGAATGGATGTAGAACATCTGGTTCATGTATCGGATGGCATAGTATGCGTCTTCATTTATGCGCGACCCCATCACCATTCTGTCGAAAATCTCCGGAGTGGTCGACCTGATGGCTTTCCCTGAAGGGGAATATACGGTTATGTCAGATTTCGTGTCGTTGCTTATGCTTTCGAGTATGTTGCCGAAACGGCTGGAACCGAGTTCCGCACTTGACCTTATGTTTTTGCATTCGTTGTCAAGCATGGCCTGGACTACACTGATGCGTCCTGACAGAAGATTGTCCATGTTGGACCGGTTCCTCCGGTAAACGAAGGTTATGCTGATGATTGTCATCACGATCAGCGATACAAGCAGGGATGACATGAGTACGGCGTTGATGCGTGAGCGGAAATAATTGCTCCTGAACACTTCCTCTTTCAGACGCGGTTTCCTTCTGTGTACCAGAATATAAAGGACAAAGAAGAAAATGAGCGTCAGATACGAGAAGGTGACCATGTAGGTCATCACGCCGAAGATCTTGCGGGAAATGATAATGGCTTCGTCTTCAGTGATCCTGTTGATGAAGTGGATGTACCCATTGCTCCTGATGTACGGCGAACCGCTCGCTACCCTGTCTTCGAGTTTGTCGTACATTACGGTCGGATATGCGTATGTTCCTTTGTTGCTGATCAGTCTCCCGGATACGTATCTTCCGTATGAATAGTATGCAGGGATGTTGATGCCTCCAGGCTTGGAATATCTTCCAAGCAGACTGTAATAGCCCTTGTCTTCCCTGTTGGCCTTTGCCTCGATTTCGATGACAACCCTTGAAAGTCCGTGTTCCTGGGAATAATACGGGAATACCCCTATGTATCCTGACAGCCCACGGCTATTGGAGGTATAGAAGAATCTCGAATGGTCCGCAATAGGAATTCCGTTGAATATCTTGTTCTCGTACCGTTTGAGGGATTCCGGCTTGTCGCTCGGGCAGATTGTCACGAATATGTCGTAATCCTGTGCTACATTGGACAGGTAGTTTTCCGTCAGTCTGTTGAGCACCATCAGATTGCTTCGTTCAAGATGGGAAAGTGCGGAGATGAAAGGGTCTGTGGCTATTGCATCTTCCGTCCCCTTGAGGCTCATCTCCAGTCCGAGGTCCCTGTCCACTGCCAGCCTGTTTGACAGGACCATTACCTTGTCCTGTTCCTTGCTGAATCCGAGAATGCTGATTGTGGCGGTAAAATATATGGAACACAGCACGGAGAAAACGGCAATGGACCTGGTGGAAAATACGTTGTAACTCTTGCCGCATTCCATGTGGATTGCCGGAGACATCATCTGGATCAGCAGCAGTATGCAGAACAGCAGAGTCATATATACTATATATACGAGAATGGTATATACGGATATATGGTTCCAGATATGCAGTTCCATCTGGATATTGGAGTTCCGGATGAGATTCGTAAGGGTAAGGCCGGTGTACAGGGCTACAGCGATGATAAGGGCTGCAATGAAGATACCGTATATCCTGATCCTGTGGTGCCGGTCACCCCCATGTAGCCACTTGATGAATTTGCCCCGTATCAGGTAGATATTGAATATCAGCAGGATGACGGTAATGTCAAGTATCATCAACGCTCCGAAGGAATAAAGGAATGTCCCTCCGGCATATATTGTCGGGGAGAAGAACATGGAATTTGTCCTGAATCCCCAGTAATAGGCTGCCGTTGCCGCAATGAAAAGGACGATAGTGGTAATTACGAATGATTTGACTGTCCTGTGGTACCACAGGTACATCATGAAGGCAATTACAAGAATCATCAGTGATATCCACCTCATGACGGAATTTGACAGCGGGGTTTCCCAACTGGTTTCCTGTATGATCTTGAACAGCGGCTGCCCGTACAGGCAGACTGTCGACCCTCCGCTCTCGAGCAGCGGTTCGATCGAATATTTTTTCGGCAGTTTCAGATAACCGTTTACTCCGTTGTATGTCTGGTGGATGTTTTCAATCAGGTAGTTCTTTATTTCCAGACCGGCGATTACCTTGCAGCTCACTCCGTCGGTGGCTGACCGGACCAGATACCATTTCGGACCGAGATTGACGTACCTGATATTTTCAGTCACGCCTTTCAGCGGCGAAACGAGGTTTGATCTGTGGCCGTTAAGGCGTTGGATGACCAGTCTTGATCCGATGTTGTCGTTGCTGACAGGAAACTGGTTGCTCCACGACTGGAGGGTGTCGTAGACATATCTGTAGATTACCATGTCTTTGGGCAGATCCAGGTCCATCCACTGGCTGTGATCCGAAGAGATGGCTTCACGGATGTAGTCATCGAGAATTTCCACCCTTTTCTCTATCCTCTTTTCGAGGCGCTTCGCAACTTTCCCCGTGTCATTGGCCGTCGTGTTGAGGACAAGGGACAGAAGGAAAAGCGTCAGCGATACTATCATGCAGGTGACACTTCCGTATTTCCTTATATAATACGCCGGCTTCATTTCTGTCATTCGTGGTGATATGGTTCTCCTCTCATTATCGTAAAGGCCCGGTACAGCTGTTCCGTGAATATTGCCCTTACCATCTGATGGGAAAACGTCATTCTGGAGAGGGATACCATGCCGTCGCTTCTGTCATATACCTGTCTGGAGAATCCATATGCTCCTCCTGTCACGAACACGATGTCCCTGCCTGAACCGGAAATGTGTTTTTCCAGGACTTTGGCCCATTCCATTGAGGTATATTCCTTGCCGTGTTCGTCGAGAAGGATGACCGAGTCGGAAGGGCGTACGGCTTTGAGTATGAGTTCCCCCTCTTTTGTTCTGATCTGTTCCCTGTCAAGGGAAGATACGTTTTTCAGTTCCGGAATCTCGTTGATTGAGAACGGAATATAATGCCTGAGCCTGGAGATGTATATATCCATCCCCTTGCGGACCCAGTCTATATCCGTCTTGCCCACTGTAAGCAGAGTGATCTTCATATCCTGTGGCGACAACCACTGCAAATATACGCAGAAGCCGAGAGCAATGCAAGTTTACTTGCAATTGCCGAGGCGCAACAGTATATATGGCGCGACAGCGACAAATATCGCA
>CALVAE010000148.1 GCA_944325465.1 uncultured Bacteroidales bacterium
CAAAAGGTCGAAGAGGACAGATAATGATTCCCAAGGCCACTGTAGACAGGATACTGGATGCGACACAGATAGTGGATGTGGTCGGTGACTTCGTTACTCTCAAGCGAAGAGGGGCCAATTATACCGCATGCTGTCCGTTCCATAACGAAAAGACCCCGTCCTTCTACGTCTCTCCGGCCAAAGGCATCTATAAATGTTTCGGTTGCGGCAAGGCTGGGACTGCGGTAAGTTTCATAATGGAACATGAAAGCATGTCCTACACCGAAGCCTTGAAATATCTCGCCCGCAAATACCACATCGAGGTAGTGGAAAAAGAAGAGACTGCCGAAGAAATCGCCTTGAGGCAAAGATCCGAAAGTCTCATGCTCGTATCCGAATTCGCGGGCAAATTCTTCAGGGAGCAACTCGGGACTCCGGAAGGGAGAAGCCTCGGATATGCCTATTTCAAGACAAGGGGCCTAGAAGACAGTACCATCGAAAAGTTCGGACTCGGGTGGGCGCCGTCAGGCAGGAACGTATTCTCGAAGGCCGCCAGAGCGGCAGGTTACAAGGAAGAATTCCTTGTCGATACGGGATTGAGCATCAGAAGGGATGACGGTTCGCTTGCCGACCGGTTCTACGAACGGGCGATGTTCCCTATCCATTCCGTAAGCGGCAGGGTCATCGCATTCGGAGGCAGAACCCTCAAGTCGGACAAGAACATCGCGAAATATGTGAATTCCCCGGAAACGGAAATTTACGTCAAAAGCAAGTCCCTCTACGGAATCCATTTTGCAAAAAACGAGATTTCACGGCAGGACAGATGCTATCTTGTCGAGGGATATCTGGACGTTATCTCGATGCACCAGTTGGGAATCACCAATGTCGTGGCATCCAGCGGCACATCACTTACCGTGGAACAGATCAGGCTCATCCACAAGTTCACGGACAACGTCACCATAATATATGACGGGGATTCAGCGGGAATACATGCGGCATTGCGGGGCATCGGGCTCGTCCTGAAAGAAGGGCTTAACGTAAAGGTCGTGCTGTTGCCGGACGGGGATGACCCGGATTCCTTCTCCAGAAAACACACTCTGGACGAGGTGACGGATTTCATCGGACGTCATGAACAGGATTTCATAAGTTTCAAGACCGATCTCCTTCTGGGGGAAGCCGGGAACGACCCTCTGAAAAAGGCGGGCCTGATCAATGACATTGCGGACACCATCGCCCAGATACCTGACGCGGTGAAAAGATCCGTCTATGTGGAAAGTTGCAGCACAAGGTTCAACATAGACCCCGGAATCCTCTCAGGAAGAATAAGCCGGACGAGAGGCGAGATGCTGCAGGAAGACAGGAAAAGGATTGAACGTGATAGACGTCGGAGGGAGGCTGCTGCCGGAGAGAAGAGTCAGGATACCGGGAACGGGGAAGAGACGTACCCGGGACCTGCGGACGATGTTCCGGTAGTGACACCGGTAAGCCCGCTGATGAACGATCCCTTCCTTGCTCCGAGCGAAAGGGAACTTCTCGGATTTATCCTCAACAACGGAGAGGACCCATTGAAATTCGATGCGGACTCCGACCTGTACACGGAGGAGCCCATGACCGTCGCCGACTTTATCGACTGCGCCCTGAAAGACGATGAGGAAGTGTTCAGCAACGACATATACCGCAGGATATACGACCTGTATTTCACTCTATACGAAGAGGGACTCAGCCAGGACCAGATATCGAAGAGGCTGCTCGGGAGTCAGGAACATGACATATCGGAAACATCCGCAGACCTGATCGTGCCGAAATACGATCTCACGGTCCAGAACTATATCGATTCAATGACATCGGAATCCACGCAACTCGTAATGTTCGTCCCCAGGTCCGTCATAATCTACAAGATAAAACGGATCGAGAAACGGCTCAGGGAGTATTCCGACATCCTCGCGGGAATACCTGCCGATGACATGGAACGGACTTCGGAAACGATGTCGCAGATCAAGAAGATGAACGAGACAAAGAACTTGCTTAACGAACGTCTCGGAAGAAGGTTTACCAGAAAATAAGACTTACGGTTATGAATAAGGAATTTAAAAGGACATTAGTCACATGCGCTCTGCCTTACACCAACGGCCCGGTCCATATCGGCCATCTTGCAGGAGTATATATTCCAGCCGACATCTATGTAAGGTATCTGAGAATGAAAGGGGAAGACGTGCTGTTCATCTGCGGGTCGGATGAGCACGGAGTCCCGATTACCATCAAGGCCAAAAAGGAAGGATGCACTCCGCAGGATATCGTGGACCGCTATCACAGACTGATAAAGGATTCTTTCGTGGGGCTGGGCATCAATTTCGACATCTATTCAAGGACGACTTCGGCGACCCATGAAGCCACAGCATCGGATTTCTTCCGTAAACTGTACGATGAAGGAAAATTCATCGAGAAGGAAAGCGAACAGTACTATGACGAGGAAGCGAAGACCTTCCTGGCCGACAGATACATAGTCGGCACATGCCCGAAATGCGGGAATGAAAAGGCCTACGGAGACCAGTGCGAGAAATGCGGAAGCACCCTCTCCCCGGATGAACTCATCAACCCCCATTCGGCCCTGAGCGGATGCGCCCTCGTAAAGAAAAAGACAAAGCACTGGTACCTGCCGCTGGACCAATACGAACCGTGGCTCAGGGAATGGATTCTCGAAGAGCACAAGGAATGGAGGACAAACGTGTACGGACAATGCAAGTCCTGGATAGACGGAGGCCTGCAGCCCCGGGCAGTCAGCCGTGACCTTGACTGGGGAGTCCCTGTCCCTGTAGAAGGAGCCGAAGGCAAAGTGCTCTACGTATGGTTCGACGCCCCTATAGGATATATTTCCAACACCAGGGAACTTCTGCCGCAATCGTGGGAAAAATGGTGGAAATCACCGGATTCCAGACTGGTGCATTTTATCGGAAAAGACAATATAGTATTCCACTGCATAGTGTTCCCTTCCATGCTCAAGGCCTATGGAGGATACATACTTCCGGACAATGTGCCGGCCAACGAATTCCTCAACCTGGAAGGGGACAAGATATCCACATCACAGGGATGGGCTGTCTGGCTTGACGAATATCTCAAGGAATTTCCGGGACAGGAGGACGTGCTCAGGTACGTTCTCTGCGCCAATGCTCCCGAGACCAAGGACAACGACTTCACCTGGAAGGACTTCCAGGCACGCAACAACAGCGAACTCGTCGCGATTTTCGGAAACTTCGTCAACCGTGCCGTCGTGCTGACCCACAAGTATTTCGGAGGACTGGTCCCGGGCAATCCGAAGCCGGAACCGGAAGATGCGGAAACCCTTGCCCAGATCCGTCCGCTCAAGGACTCCATTGCGGACAATATCGAACATTTCAAGTTCCGCGAGGCCCTCAAGGAAGCGATGAACATCGCCAGGATCGGAAACAAATATCTCACCGATACCGAACCGTGGAAAGTCGCAAAGACGGATATGGACAGGACGGCATCGATCCTGAACACTTCCCTGCAGATATGCGCGGACCTTGCCGTAGCGTTCGAACCGTTCCTGCCTTTCTCTGCGGAAAGACTCCGCAGGATACTCAATGTCGGATTCAATGCTGGCCATGACCACCGAAGCGGTGAAGAAGGCTGCATAAGGACCAACATGTTCACTGAAGGCGAATCCGCAGCCCTGCATACGGAATCCGTCACGGCAGGTAGCATGTCTGCCGGACAGGACGGGGCCGTCATCCTGTCATGGGATACATTCGGAACCGCGGCACTTCCGGAAGGGCATCAGTTAGGGGAGGCGGTCCTGCTGTTCTCAAAGATCGAGGATTCCGTCGTCGAGGCACAGGTTGCCAAACTGGAAGCGGTACGAAAGGCAAAGGAAGAGGCTGCCGCAGCGGAAGAAGCAAGGAAAATTGCCCCGCAGAAGGCAGAGTGCTCGTTTGAGGATTTCGAGAAAATGGACATCCGCACCGCAACCGTACTTGAGGCGGAGCGTGTCCCGAAGACCGACAAACTGCTCAAACTGACTATTGACACCGGAATCGACACACGGACAATAGTTTCCGGAATAGCGGAATACTATACTCCGGAAGAGATGGTTGGCAGACAGATATGCATCCTTGCCAACCTGGCACCGCGCAAGATCCGCGGCATCGAGTCCAGGGGAATGATACTGATGGCCCGTCAGGGAGACGGCAAGATGCGCTTCATCACTCCTGCCGAGACTCTCTCCAACGGTGCGGAGATAGGATAAGACACAGACAGCAATAAGACTTTCCAATGATCCTATGACAAACGGACATTATTGATATGCTGGAGATAAGGTACAATGCAGACATTACGGACAGGAACACCTTCAGGATGAGGGTGAAGGCTGCCTGTATCGTGGAATACGACAGTATCGGAGATCTGGAAGAAATCAGGCTGATGCTGTCCCCGGGAGGGAACGTATCCTCCCCCGACATGGAAGGGTCCGGGATTCATGGCCGGAAACTTCCGTCCCCTGTCCTGCATATCGGCGGAGGAAGCAACCTGCTCTTCACCAAGGATTTTCCCGGAACACTGCTGCATTCTGGCATAAGGTTCATCCGCTATGCGGACATCGGGCACAAGGGCCAGACAGCATCCGGCCAGGCCTCGGACAGCCCCAATCCGGAAGGGCTTTCTTCCGGCGGAGGACAGGCAGAGGACAGCCGTAAGGTAACGGTGGAGGTCGGGGCAGGGACCGTATTCGATGATTTCTGTGCCTGGGCCGCCGGAGAGGGCCTGTGGGGAGTGGAAAACCTGTCCCACATACCCGGAGAAACAGGGGCTGCCGCCGTACAGAACATAGGTGCCTACGGAGTGGAAATCAGTGATGTCATCGACAAGGTAAACTGCTATGACATGGTTCTCGGCAGGAGTACATCTTTCAATGCCGGTGAATGCGGTTACGGATACAGGGATTCGCTTTTCAAGAGGGACAGGAAAGGACGCTACATAGTCACCTCCGTCACGTTCAGGCTTTCGGAGACCCCTGCTCCAGTCCTTGATTACGGGCATATCCGTTCTGCCATAGTATCGGCTTTGGAGGGACAAGGATACCGGACGGACAGTTCTCCGGACAGGACAGGCCTGACAGACGGATTTCAGTCCGGAAACGCTTTTCCCGGACTGACCCCGGCGATGGTAAGGGACGTGATTACGGGAATCCGGAAAGGGAAACTGCCCGAACCGTCGGAAACCGGAAGCGCAGGGAGTTTCTTCAAGAATCCCGTTGTCCCGAAATCGGACTACGACCGGGTGGTCTCCATTGCCTCACTGAATCTCGGAAAGGATTGCAGGGTCCCTCACTACGACGCAGGTTCAGGTTTCGTAAAGATTCCTGCCGCCTGGTTGATAGAACAGTGCGGATGGAAGGGATACAGGACGGGCAATGTCGGGGTATATGAGAAGCAGCCTCTTGTAATCGTCAATGCCACCGGAAAGGCGGTTCCCGATGAAGTCCTCGCTTTGGAAGAGAGGATAGTGGCATCTGTCCAAAGGCGTTTCGGCATCACTCTCACCCCCGAAGTGGAGCACATCTGACCCTTATAAAGACAACGGACATTATAAATTTTTTTAACAGACAACAGCATAAGCCTCCTCCCGGAGAGGGAGGATTGAGGTGGGTGACACCCCATAGGGGTATCCGGCTTGCCGGATGGGGGTTGGAGGAACTCATTTCTGTTGTCTGGACATTATAAGAATTTTTTAACAGACAACAGAAATGAGTTCGTTTGTAATCGAAGGCGGCTACAAGTTAAGCGGCACCATAAGGCCGCAGGGAGCCAAGAACGAAGCCCTTGAGGTAATAAGCGCCACCCTCCTGACCGACGAGGAAGTGACCATCTCCAACATCCCGGAAATACTGGATGTCCGCAACCTGATCATCCTGCTGGAAGGCATGGGGGTGAAGGTGACACGCCTGGAAAAGGGGAAATATACATTCAAGGCGGACGAAATCGACACCGGGTATGTATCCAGCGATGATTTTGTCCGCAAATGCGCCGCTCTCAGAGGATCCGTAATGGTTGTCGGCCCCTTGCTCGCCCGTTTCGGACAGGCATATTTCCCGAAGCCCGGAGGAGACAAGATCGGACGGAGAAGGGTCGACACGCATATAACCGGAATGCTCAATCTCGGTGCGGAACTGGACTACGACTCGCACAAGAAGGCCTTTTTCCTGCATCTCCCTGAAGGGAAACGACTCACCGGCAGATACATGCTCCTTGATGAAGCATCGGTGACCGGAACTGCCAATATCCTTATGGCTGCGACCCTGGCGGAAGGGACGACCACAATCTACAATGCTGCCTGCGAACCGTATATCCAGCAACTGTGCCGGATGCTCTCTGCAATGGGGGCGGAAATAGAAGGAACAGGTTCGAACCTGCTGACCATCCACGGAGTAGACAGACTTCACGGGGCGCGGCATACCATCCTCCCTGACATGATAGAGGTCGGCAGTTTCATCGGGATGGCAGCCCTCAACCGCAGTTCCATTACAATCAAGGACGTCTCCCACGACAATCTCGGCATCATTCCGGAGTCATTCCGGAGACTCGGCATAAAACTGGAGCAGAGAGGGGATGACATCCATGTTCCGGAACAGGAAAGTTATGTCATCGACTCGTTTCTTGACGGGTCGATAATGACCATTTCCGATGCTCCGTGGCCGGGACTCACGCCCGACCTGTTGAGCGTCATGCTTGTAGTGGCCACACAGTGCAGAGGCAGCGTACTGATCCATCAGAAGATGTTCGAGAGCAGGCTCTTCTTTGTGGACAGGCTGATCGAGATGGGAGCACAGATTATCCTCTGTGACCCTCACAGGGCCGTAGTGATAGGACACGACCACAATTTCCAGTTGAAGCCAGGAAACATGCTTTCACCGGACATCCGTGCCGGCATTGCGCTCCTGCTTGCCGCGATGTCAGCCAAGGGCACAAGCATCATCAGCAACATCGAGCAGATCGATCGCGGATACGAAGACATTGACATGAGGCTCAACGCACTCGGCGCCCATATCACCAGGCAGTAGTCCTGACGTCAGTCTGACGGATACATTGAATTCCCGGAGCCTGCCCCTATTTTTTGCGGATAAGGTTCAGTCCGTCCCTCAAAGGCAGTATGACAGACTCCACCCTCGGATCCGATGCGACGATATCGTTGAACCTTGCTATCCCCTGTGTCTGACGGTCGGCAGGGACTTCATCTTCATAGACCTTGCCGTCCCAGAGGACATTATCCGCCAGGATATATCCTCCCGGACGCACCAGATCGAATACAAGGCCGTAATATTCGGGATATTCCCTCTTGTTGGCATCCATATATACCATATCATACAGACCGGCACCCTGCCATTCCGATGTCAGGCCTGCCTCACCGTCTCCGGAGCCCGGCAGAAGGACAGACCGGAGATATTCCAGGGTCTTCCTGCAATCTCCAATATGAAGGGTTATCCTGTCGGAAAGGCCTGCCCTTGCGAATCCTTCCAGAATCAGGTCCTCCAATTCATCATTGATTTCCAAAGTGTCCAGATGTCCTCCCTCAGGAAGGCGGGAAGCCAGACAGATCGAGGAATACCCGGTGAACGTTCCTAGTTCCAGAATCCGGCTCGGCCTGATCATCTCCGTGAGCATCATAAGGAAACGCCCCTGCACCGCTCCTGACAGCATTCTTGCGTGATTGGTCCTGATGTTGGTCTGACGCTCTACCCAATCCAGCACTTCGCCCTGCGGAGTACTGTGGGATTCGATATACCGGTACTGGTCCATATCAATACTTGTCATCTGTTGCAGCCAGTTCCTTGCCGGTAATCTTCCTGCGGTCCATGGACCACCATGCATAGGCTATGTACGCCAGCACGAACGGGATTATGAAAGACACGTAAGTCATGGTCTTGAGGGTGAAAAGGCTCGAACAACTGTTGGCTATTGTCAGCGAACACTGCATGTCGGCAGTGGAAGGATAATAGGCCGTACCGTTATATCCGGCAAGCAGAAAGACGGACAGGACCGCAAGGACGGTTCCTGCACCTGTCCACCATATCCCTTTCCTGTATCCGCTGCACACGACGGTCTTTATGATACCGTACAGGACGGCAACCACAGCAATCAGGAAAACGGCAAGGACAACCGGCATCTGCACCAGGTTGTGCCAGTATTTGAACGGTTCAAGGAAAACCTTCCCGTCAGCGACCGCATATCCCTGCCCCGTGAGGATACGTACCATGAAAGTAAGGAAAAAGACCAGAAACAGGACGGCGGATACAGGGAGACTTTTCCTGAGACGACCGGAAAGCGTCCTGTCATCGATATTGTTTATCATATAAAGGCTCCCCAGAACCTGGGCAAGGAAGACAACGGCCAGACCGAGGAACACATTCCATATATCGGCAACGGCTTCAAGTCCGTGCCACCCGTTCCCCCACCGGCTTATTACAGGAGACAGTCCGTCCCCGATCGCATTCTTGTCGACCAGAAAGTCCGCTCCGGTAAAAAAGGTCGCGACCGCCGTCCCTATCAGGAACGGACCTAGATATCCGTTGATTACAAGGAAAACCCGGAACGTGTTCCTGCCAAGGATATTGCCTGCCCTGGTCTGGAATTCATACGACACCGCCTGGAAAACGAAACTTATCAGAATCAGCACCCACAACCAGTATGCCCCTCCGAAACTGGTACTGTAGAAAAGAGGGAAGGATGCAAAGAACGCCCCTCCGAACGTAACAAGGGTGGTGAATGTAAACTCCCATTTCCTTCCGGTGGAATTGACTATGAGTGACCGTTCCTCTTCCGTCCTGCCTATCGGGAATATCATCGTATTCGCCCCCTGGACAAACATCAGGAAAACCAGAAGGCCTCCGAGAAGGGAGACGATGAACCACCAGTATTGCTGTAAAAAGGTATATTCCATATAATCCGCGTCTTTAAAGATCCTTTATCTTGTCTGTTCTTCGGCCTGAGGCCCCTTGGCAATCGCTTTCAGCATGATCCTGATTTCTATAGCCAGGAAAAGGGTGAATACCGCCACGAATATGCAGAAGGTGGTAATCACCGACCCTACACTGAGGCTCGATACGGCCGCACTTACCGGGAGCAGGTCCTGTATGGCCCACGGCTGCCTCCCGACCTCGGCCACTATCCAGCCGCACTGTCCGGCAATATAGACCAGCGGTATGGAAAAGACGGCCACCCAATGGAGCCAGCGGTGTTTCACGATCCTGCCCTTGAGTTCAAGCCACAGAACAACCGCCATCATCAGGAGAAGGAAACAGCCGAGCCCGACCATCAGCCTGAACGGCCAGTAGACCATCCCTACCGGAGGGACCAGTTCCTCCTTGTCCCTGATATAGCCGTATCCGAAGTACTCCACGTTTTCCTCCAGAACCTTGCGGGCCTCGGCCGCCGCCTGCGGATCGGAATCCCTGTTCTCCCTGTATGCCCTGAATGCATCGAGGGCTATATCCCCTCTTTCCTTCCGGGCTTCGGCCGACAGCCCCACAACCCCTTCAGGAGTGACATAGCCGTCCAGAAGATCATTGATACCTGGGACATACCCGTCTATATCATGGGTTGCGAGAATGGACAGCATCCCCGGGATTTCAATACCCGGCACTATGGAAAACGGAGCTCTGGTCCCGCCATTCTCCAGACCTTCCGCAGCGGCCAGTTTCATCGGCTGGTACTTCGCCACATGGACAGCGGAACTGTCACCCGTAAACATTACCGCCAACGCCCCCACGATACCGACAATGGAAGCGACCCTGATGCTGGTCCTTGCAAATCTCTGTTCCCTTTTCCTGAGCAGATACCAGCAACTTACACCTATCACGAAGACGGCTCCGGTCATCCAGCCGCTCAGCACCGAATGGAAAAACTTGGTAACGGCTACCGGATTGGTCACGACAGCCCAGAAATCCGTCATTTCATGCCTGACCGTATCCGGATTGAATTCCATGCCGACCGGATGCTGCATCCAGCCGTTCGCCACCAGGATCCACAGGGCGGAAATCGAAGCCCCGATACCTGTGAGCCAGGTGGAAGCCAGGTGGAAACGCTTGCTGACCTTGTCCCATCCGAAGAACATCACGGCAACGAAGGTAGCCTCCATAAAGAAGGCAAGAATACCCTCGATGGCAAGCGGCGCACCGAAAATATCCCCTACAAACCACGAATAATTGCTCCAGTTGGTTCCGAATTCGAATTCAAGAATGATTCCGGTCGCAATGCCCACGGCAAAATTGATTCCGAATATCTTCTGCCAGAATCTGGCTGTCTTCTTCCAGAATTCATCTTTCCTTACAACATATACGGACTCCATTACCGCCATGATTACGGCAAGTCCGAGGGTAAGTGGGACAAATAGCCAGTGGTAACATGCCGTCAGGGCGAACTGAGCCCTCGACCAGTCTATCAAAGCTGCTTCAGTCATATCAAAAAACAATAATCATTCTGTCATGGAGGATGCCTGCCCCGCCCTGTCTATCAGTTCCGTCCCCACATGATCGCTTTTCTCCCCGTCGGTCTTGCCTGCAAGTTCCGGCTGGAAGAAAAACACCCTCAATATCGCGAACAGGATAACCAGTTTCAGGACAATAAGTCCCCATAACGGGCGTCCCCAGGTCATGTTCCTGAATCCGTCCGCATAGAAACGCCATATTCTATACAGGTATCCCGTCAGTCCGGAGGCTGTCATTGCATCTCTGTTTCATGCAAACTTACGGAATTTTTTCCTGAGTCATGCAAGATTTCACGAAAATGCCGTTTAATAAAATGGATTATGAAAAACATTAAAGGAAATCGATTATGAAAAACAGAATCAGAACAATCATGACCGCAGTTGCGCTTACGGCAACTGCAGCACTATCAATGTCCTGCCTTAAAGATGACGGACCATACTACCCGATCGACTACTTTTACCCGAATGCCGTGGTGACAGTCAAGCCGCTCGATGACAACGGTTCTTCTTTCTACATGCAGTTGGACGATCAGACCACCTTGCTCCCTACAAACATTAAGGAATCACCTTATGAAGGCAAGGAAGTCAGGGCATTCGTCAAATACGAAGAGACCGGTGAAGATGCCGGGACCTACGACAAGGCGGTGAAAATCCTGTGGCTCGACAGTCTTCGGACCAAGGCAATGGCTCCGGACCGCGGAGAAGAGAACATATCGGAATACGGCAACGATCCTGTTGAAATCATCAAGGGATTCCCTACTGTCGTGGAAGACGGATACATGACTCTCGGTTTCGTGACTCCGACTGCCGGATACGGCGCCAGGCATGATGTCAATCTTATCTATACGGGCGATCCTTCCGCAACGGAAGATTCGGAAAAATATGTCGTCGAATTCATGCATAACGCACATGGAGACAATTACGGAAACCTTGTTGAAGGCTATGTGGCCTTTCGTCTCGATGAAATAGAAGGTCCTGACGGGACCCTGTCCGGACTGCCTGACACGGAAGGCAAGACTGTCAAACTGACACTCAAATGGAACTCAATCCGCAACGGAGCGAGATCTGTCCAGTTCGATTACTGCACCAGACAGTCATCGGGAGAGATAGAAGGAGCTGGTGAGGCAGAGGGGTCCGAAAACGGTATAGACACATCCAATCTGCTCAGGCTCAACTGACAATCTGACAAAAGCATCAAACACTGTTACGGCTGAAGGACAATCGGCAAGATAATTGAGCATAATGGAATCCGATGTCAGAAACGGAGAAAAATCTTGTCCATGCGGCAATCCAGGGAGACAGGTCTGCAATGGCAGGCCTGTACAGCCGTAATATAGGGTATCTCACCGCAGTATGCTCAAGATATATCCGGGACAATGAAGACCGGGACGATGTACTTCAGACCAGTTTTGTGAAAATCTTCACCTCTCTTGCTTCTTTCCGGTATCGCGGCAACGGTTCGCTGAAGGCATGGATGAGCCGAATTGTCGTCAACGAAGCCATCAATTTTCTGAAAATGCAACAAAAGAACAACGGCCGGGTGGACGGGGAAGCAGTACCGGATATTCCTGACAGTGAAGATGCTCCGGATCTGGATGACATTCCGGCAGGCATCATCCAGGAAATGATCCGGGAACTTCCGGAAGGATACCGGACAGTATTCAACCTGTTCGTATTCGAGGAGAAAAGCCATAAGGAAATATCGGCAATGCTCGGAATCTCGGAAAGTACGTCTGCCTCTCAGTTCCACAGGGCAAGGAACATACTGGCCAGGAAAATAAGGGAATACAGGAAATCCATAGAATGACAGGACAATGGAAGAGAAATGGACAGACAGACTGCGCGTGAAGATGCAGGACTACGAGGAAGCCGGTCCCGAAGGATTGTGGCAATCCATCTCGGATGCCATGGACAGACAGACCGGAGTTCCAGGTATGCCTGAAGGCGCACTCCTGAAAAGACATGCGGCCGACAGCCGGATGAAACGGCGCAGGAGATATCTGATCCCTGCCATCTCCGCGGCTGCAGCAATCCTTCTGACAGTATATTTCGGTTTCAGGGACAGACCGGACAATCTGCCGGCGCCGGATGAAGGACTGATTGCAACCGTACCGGACAAAGGTTTTCATGAAGTCCCTGCCGGAGTGCCGGAAAAAGAACCGGAAAGGTTCCATAACCTGCTTGCAGACAATTCCTCGGACAAATCAGAGTCCATGCCGGCCGGACCTTTGTCAGGAAAGGATTCAGGGAAAGAGCCCCTGACACCACAGGAAGACTCTACGGTTCCAGAGGAAAACCCTGTTCCACAGGAAGATGTCCCGGCATCCCGGGAAGACGCTCCCGCTCCTGCCACGGAACACGGCACTTCCCCTGAACCGGATAATTTTCCGGATCATTACGAATGGGAGCAGGATGCGGCCAGAACTTCCTCAAAACGGAAAAGAGGGACAATCCACGCAAGCATCTCCTCTTCCAACCTAACTGGATCGGCTTCTTCCTTTTCCGGATTCGGAGGCCTGGCATCCGCTTCGGTCCTGTCATCAAGACAGGAAGACAAGGAAACTGTCGTGACCAAGGCTGCAATACCGTCAGGAAATGCAGGAAGCCAGCCTGAAATGACTCCGTACAATACGGAAATAAGGCACCGCCAGCCTGTACGGGTCGGAGTTTCAGTAAGATATGACTTCAGCAGACGCTGGGGAATAGAGACCGGACTTACCTATTCCCTTCTTTCTTCCTCCATCACATCCGGAGACAATACCTATTCTTCCAGAACAGAACAGAACCTGCATTTCATCGGCATACCTGTCCAGATAAGTTATGACTTCCTGCAGTTGAAATGGTTCTCCATGTATGTAAACGCCGGGGGAATGATGGAAAAATGCGTGTCGGGCAAATCGGTGACAAACTATATTCCGGACGGCAACACCGCCTTTGAATCCAGCGAAGACATTATGGTCAGGCCGCTCCAGTGGTCACTTAACGCCGCCGTCGGAGCGGAAGTCCATTTCTCGCCTCTGGTAGGACTGTACGTCGAACCCGGCGTAAGTTACTTCTTTGACAACGGAAGCGGCGTTTCTACCATCTATACGGAAAAGCCAGTCAATTTCAATCTCGAATTCGGATTGAGATTCTCTTTCCGCTAGACGAATATCAGTCTTGAAAGTTTCCGGTCATCGAATATCCTGACCGAAACATCCCTTATCAGGTCGGCAGTGACAGACTCTATTTTCTCCCTGTTCTCCTCGGCAGACAGTACCCTTCCGTAAGCCAGAAGCGATTTCCCCATGGAAAGGCATTGCGTCTCGCCGTTGTCCCCGCTGATGGCCAGTTGGCCGAGCAACTGCTTTTTGGCCGCCTTGAGTTTCCGGTCCGACAATACGGATGATTTCAACCTGTCCGTTTCCCGGGCTATCGCCTTGAGGCATTTGTCGAGATTGTCCTTTTCACACCCGAGACAGATGGCAAGGATACCTGCATCGGAATACTGGGTATAGGAACACTCCACTCCATAGACCCAGCCGTTCTTTTCCCTGAGAACGGAATTCAGGATGGAATTGGTTGCCGGTCCTCCGAGAATATTGGACATGAGAATGGCTGCCATCCTCTCGTCTTCTTCATAAAGGGAAGGAGCCACCCCGCCGATAACGCAGTTTACCTGATGGTTCCTTTTGTTCATCACCAGGTCGAACCGGTTGTTGAATTCCACCGGAGCCATAACCGGAGGGACAGCGGGAGAAAGGGAGGAGGCTGTGGTCCCTTGTCCGAAAAAGGAGGAAATCAGATTCCTGACGGATTTTTCCATTCTCTCCTCCGGAAGGTCGGCCACTACCGTAAACGCCATGTTCCGAGGGATGAATTTCTCTCTGACAAATTGCAGAAGTTCGGCAGAGGTGATTTTCCTTACAGAAGAAACCGTTCCCAGAATCGGACCCGACAGCGGATGCCCCTCAAACAGGAGTTCCTCGAACCTGTCGTACACTTCTTCCGACGGAGCATCCCTGTAGGAATTTATCTCGTCAATGATCACTCCCCTCTCGGTTTCGACCTCATTTGCCGGGAAAACCGGACCGGTAACCAGTTCCAGCAGAAGGGACGCCGCCTTGCGGAGATCCTCCTTCAGCACGGTCGCATGCAGGACAATCTCCTCCTTTGTCGTATAGGCATTCAGTTCTCCCCCGAGCCTGTCAAGATAACCGCTTATGACCGATGCACTCCTTTTCTCCGTCCCCTTGAAGACGGTATGCTCCACAAAATGCGCTATTCCGCTGTGGTATCCGTTCCTGCTCCGTTTCCCGTCCGGATATTCCGCTTCATCCCTGGTACCGCACCGTATGCTCAAAGCGCAGTAGCCTACAGCACTGCTGCTTCTTCTGACCGCATACCGCACCCCGCAATCACACTGTCCGACTATCATACAGATCAGATATATTCCGTTAACGTCTTGCTATCCTTGACAGGTCTTCCGGCAGGAATCCCGGGCCGGCATTCCTGGCAATCCTGTGCTTCCTGTAATAATAAAGCCTGTGGGTTCCGGCATCAATAAGCATTTTGTAGCAGAAAGACCCTTGCTCCGCTTCATACGGATATACGGCATAACTTACAAGAGTATTGGCCGCTCCGGACTCCATCAGGGCATCCGCTTCCTCTTCCGGCACTATTTCCACCCCTGATCCTGACAGGGCGGCAATCCTGGCTTCATCCACTTCGGGAGATATATCGGATTCCGAGATGACAATCCTTTTGTCCCGGGCAGCATCAAGATTCACGGAATTTGTCTCCAGACCTCCGTATGCATTGTAGTCGCGCTTCATGGATACCATGACATGATTCTGTATTATGTCTATGAGAGCCGGCATGAACGTTATCTCCCTCCCGGACGGATAGTCAATGGAACATACCGGCACGGTCACGACTTCCAGCATCTTGTCAAGACTCAAGTCGGAGCCCTTGCCCCCCTTTACAAGCGACAGCATAAACAGGCCCGGTTCGGTCTCCTTCCGGAACTGCCCTGATACGGTCATAAGGAAATAATAGTCTTCCTTACCCTTGAGGGACTCGAATTCTTCAAGAGAGCAGAATTCATACGGAGAGAGCGTCCATCTGTTCTTTATCGCATCTTCCAGAGATCCGTCAATGAACATGTTCCCTGACAGCACCACTTTCGTGACTTTCTCGGGAAAATCTTCAAGTTTCATTTTCTTCGTGGTAATCTGCGCCTGTGAAAACATGACTGCCGGCACGAATACGGCCACAAGCGATATCAAAAATCCTTTCATCTTCAAAACATTTAAATTCCGTCCGGGGCGGCAAAGTTACAAAGATTATGCTTAACTTTGTAGGTTATGACACAGTATATAGTATCAGCACGCAAATACAGGCCGGAGACATTCGAGACCCTGATAGGGCAGGACAATATCGCCCGGACCCTGAAAAATTCAATAATCCGCGGACAACTGGCCCACGCCTATCTGTTCTGCGGGCCGCGCGGAGTGGGCAAGACCACAACGGCAAGGATTTTCGCAAAGGCTATCAACTGCTCCGATCCGTCCCCGGAAATGGAACCTTGCGGGAAGTGTGAATCATGCCTGTCTTTCGCGGAAGGCCGGTCCTACTGCATCCATGAACTTGATGCCGCCTCAAACAACGGAGTGGATGACATCAAGGCGCTGATGGATCAGGTGAGGATTCCCCCTCAGGTGGGCAAATACAGTGTCTATATCATTGACGAGGTCCACATGCTGTCACAGTCGGCATTCAACGCCTTTCTGAAGACTCTTGAAGAACCGCCCGCCTACGCGATTTTCATACTCGCGACGACAGAGAAACATAAAATCCTCCCGACTATCCTGTCCAGATGCCAGACCTATGATTTCAACAGGATTACCGTGGACAATATAGTCAGGCAACTGAGGACGATCGCCGGCAAGGAAGGCGTCAGCATAGATGACGAATCCCTCCACGTAATAGCCGACAAGGCCGATGGGGCGATGCGCGACGCCCTGACGATATTCGACCAGACAGTGGCTTTCTGCGGGACGGAAGTGCATTACAAGGACGTACTGAAGAATCTGAATGTCCTGGACTACGAATATTCATTCTCTCTCGTAGAGGATTTCCTGACCGGAAACTACAGGGAAGCCCTGCTGACATTTGACGAAATCCTGACAAAAGGCTTCAATGCCCTGCATTTCGTCGCCGCACTCAGTTCGCATCTGAGGAATCTGCTTGTAAGCAAGGGTGGAGGAATGGATTCCCTGCTCGAACTGCCGGATTCCCTGAAGAAAAGGTACGCGGAACAGGCAGGGAAATGTTCCCTCAGATTTCTGTACGATGCACTATCAGTTACAACTGCATGTGAATCCGGATACAGGAGCAGCATCAATCCCAGGCTGCATATAGAATTCGCCCTGATGAAACTGTGTACCTTGTCCGGAGCACTGGCAGAACAGATGGAGGCACCGGCGGCCGCCCGGGCAAAGACCTCCGGGCCTGTCCCTGCAGACAGGCAAAAGGCAACCAGGGCAACCGACCCTGCCGCCGGACAGACTAGGACCATGGCCGCCCCCGCACGTGAACCCGGAGAGCCGCCTGCCGCAGGCGGAGGCAACGGCATGTCAAAGGAACCCGCCGTATCGGACAACGACAGGGCGGAGCAGCCGCAACCGCGCCGAACAAGGGCATCAAGGTCAGGAGGATCGGCCCTGTCAATCAAGGCGATGACAGATGACGGTCCGAAAAATACCGCCGACATCCAGGAACCCGTCAACAGGAATACCATACTTGATGACGAAACCATACACAGCAAATGGCAGGATCTGGCAGGGCTGTACAAGCAGAAGCCAAGGCTCGCCAACGCCATCAGTTCGGCCACTCTTGAGATTTCAGGTGAGGGACAGGAGAAAAGGGTGACATTCAAGGTGTTCAACACAGCCCAGCGGGACTGGATAGCGGAGAAATGCCTGAGAGAACTGGAAGGGAATTTCCAAAGGCTGACCGGATCGTCCGTCAGGTTGGAAGTAGCGGTAATAGAAGACCACGAAGTCGAGAAAGTCCCGTATATGCCGAGCGAAAAGGCGGCAGTGCTGATCGAAGGGAACGAAGAGGTAAAGACCCTGGTACAGGATCTGGGGCTGGATATCAGATAACAGACAATGACTATGAACTACTGCCTGACGGCAGACAAAATATGAAGGCATGAAACTCAGATGTGAAAATCTTGTCAAGAAATACGGACCGAGAACCGTTGTGAAAGGGGTTTCCATGGAAGTGGAACAGGGGGAAATCGTAGGATTCCTCGGGCCGAACGGAGCAGGCAAGACTACCAGTTTCTACATGATAACAGGACTTATCGTCCCGAATGCAGGCAGGATTTTCCTTGATGACGAGGAGATCACCAATCTGCCCATGTACAAGAGGGCACAGAAAGGTGTAGGCTATCTTGCCCAGGAAGCGTCCGTGTTCAGAAGGATGTCAGTCGAGGACAACCTGATGTCCGTAATGGAAATGTCCCACTACACCAAGGCGGAACGCAAGGAAAGGCTGGAATCGCTTATCGACGAGTTCAACCTGCACAAGGTCCGCAAGAGCCTCGGCATCCAGCTTTCCGGAGGGGAAAGGCGCCGCTGCGAAATCGCCAGAGCCCTGGCCATAGATCCGAAATTCATTCTTCTGGACGAGCCGTTTGCCGGTGTCGACCCCATTGCGGTGGAAGACATCCAGTATATAATCGCCAAACTGAAATACAAGAATATCGGGGTCATCATCACCGACCACAACGTGGGCGAGACTCTGGCCATCATTGACAGGGCATATCTCCTTTATGAAGGGAACATCCTCCAGAGCGGAACCCCGGAATCCCTGGCCGCTGACGAGGAAGTCAGGACAAAATACCTCGGCTCCAACTTCGTCCTCAAACGGTCTGATGCATTTACCAGGGCGGAAGCGGAAATGGCGAACGGAAAAAGGACCGGTGCCTGAAACCAGACACCGGTCCTGTAACATACCTGACCGGACATCGCATCCGGACGACGTCACACGAAGGAATTACTCCTTCACACGCTCGCCGTAACTGCGGTCAGTCGTATTTACACGGATCTTTTCTCCCTGATTGATGAAAAGAGGCACCATGATCTTGGCTCCTGTCTCCAGAGTGGCTTCCTTGAGAGCATTGGAAGAAGCGGTATCGCCTTTCACTGCCGGCTCCGTATAGGTGACTTCAAGTTCGACATAGGTAGGAAGTTCGCATGTAAGACACCTTTCCTCATCGGCAAGGAACATCATTTCCACATGCTGTCCTTCCTTCATCAGGTCCGCATTGTCGACAAGATTCTCGTCAAGGTGGATCTGCTCGAAAGTCTCTTCGTGCATGAAGTTGTATCCGTCCTCGTCCTTGTAAAGGAACTGGTAAGGCCTTCTCTCGACATTGATGGTCTCGATCTTCGCTCCTGCGGTAAAGGTATTCTCAAGAATACGGCCGTTTTCAAGGTTGCGGAGTTTGGTCTTTACGAAAGCAGGACCTTTCCCCGGCTTTACATGCTGGAACCATACGATGGAGCAAGGCTTGCCGTTATAGTTGATGTACAATCCGTTTTTAAAATCTGCAGTTGTTGCCATAAAATATGTTTTTAATTGTAATAGACAGGATTTCAGGGCGCAAAATTATAAAAATGTCAGTTTTCTGCAAAATTTTCTATCTGAAGTGAAGTTTCCTGACGGCTTCCGCCACCTGTTCAAGCAGCCATTTGGGAGTCGACGTAGCCCCGCAGACTCCGACCTTGTCCTCCTTGCGGAACCATTCCTTCTTCAGTTCTGCATCCGTCGAAATATGATACGTCCTTATATTCACCGACTTGCACAGATCACACAGGACTTTTCCGTTTGAACTCGCCTTGCCTGAGACAAAGATCACGACATCATGATCAAGGGCGAAACGGGCCAGTTTTGCATGTCTTGTCGCCACCTGGGAACAGATGGTATCGTGGACGACCAGCATTCTCCGGCCCTTGAACTGCGCTATCTGCATCTCGTTGGCTGCTGCCATCATCTCTTCCAGTCTGGAACAGATGGCGGCATACTCGGCCGGACTTTTGGTCGTCTGGGAAAACACTTCTACAGGCCTGCACAGATCTATCCTGCCGTCCGATACCGAATCTTCCAGCATCTTCATGCTCTCTATCACCAATGCATCACCGTTTACCTGGCCGAGCAGGCCGAGCACTTCAGGATGTCCGATCTTCCCGAAAACGATTATCTGCCCTTTCCTCGGCCCCTCATGCTGTCTCTCATAGGATTCCCTGATACACTGCTGGAGTTTCAGGACCACGGGACAGGTACAATCCACTATGCCGAATCCCAGGGCCTCCGCACGCCGGTATGTCTCCGGAGGTTCTCCATGCGCCCTGATAAGAAGGGTCTCCCCCTCCGCTGCAGGCATTTCGGAAAGGTCCTCCCTGTCTATCGTGACAAGACCTTCCTGTTCAAGTCTTGCCAGTTCCGACTCGTTGTGAACGATCGCACCCAATGAATAAAGCCTCTTGTGTGACGCATCCGCAAGGCTGAGGAATTCCTCGGCCTTGTCTATCGCCCTGATCACACCGGCACAGAATCCAGAATTCTTATCGACATCTACCGTCATAACCCTTGATTGTTCTGTCAACTTCCTTTGACCGGAAACTTTTCAGAGACCAACTGACGGAACCACTCCATCTGCTCTTCAATCGTCATTTCGGAATTGTCCAGCACTATGGCATCCTCAGCCTTGGATAAAGGAGAAGCCGCTCTGTGGGAATCGATGTAATCCCGTTCCTGAATATTTTTCAGAACATCATCCAGATTGACGTTTTCCCCTCTTCCACGCATTTCTTCCGCTCTCCGGCGGGCTCTCACAAGAGGATCTGCTGTCATGAAGATTTTCAGTTCGGCATCCGGAAAGACAGTTGTCCCGATATCCCTTCCATCCATAACCACGCGCTTTCGCCTGCCGAATTCCCTCAATTTCCGGTCAACGAAATCCCTGACCTGGGGCACGGCCGAAATCGGACTGACCTTATCCGAAACAGCCAGAGTCCTTATCTCGGACTCGACACATCTCGGTCCTATACAAGTCCTGCTTCCGTCACCCGTATCTTCGAAACGGACATCAAAATCTTCGAGAGCCTTGTCAAGAGCCTTCGTGTCTATTTCCCCTGACGGGGATATGATGCCTTTTTCAATGGCCATCAATGTCACGGCCCTGTACAATGCTCCCGAATCAAGATACAGGAAAGACAATTCTGCCGCAATTTTCCTTGCAAACGTACTCTTTCCCGTTGAAGAATAACCGTCTACGGCTATGATTATATCAGGTATCGGCATTGGTACACAATGGTTATTGAAAGCAAAAATATAAAAATTTGCGTAAACACGGAAATTTGTCCGATATTTGTACTGCGGCTGCGCGGCTGGACGGAGCAGCATTAAAACTTTGCGACATGAAAATTCTTATAATCGATGACGAGAGGGCGATTCGCAATTCCCTCAAGGAGATACTGGGAGACGAAGGCTACGAGGCCGATGTGGCCGAGGACGGGATACAGGGAGTGGAAATGGCCCTGAAAGAAAAATACAGTGTAATATTCTGCGATATCAAGATGCCCAATATGGACGGGATCGAGGTTCTCGACAGGCTCGGCGCCGAAGGGGTTGACTCGGCCGTAATCATGATTTCCGGACATGGGGACATCGACACTGCCGTGGAATGCATCAAGAAAGGGGCCTTTGACTTCATCCAGAAGCCCTTGGACCTCAATCGGATCCTCATCACCATCAAAAACGCCACGGACAAGGTGACCCTCATCTCAAAGACCGAGCGTCTTGCCTCCGAGGCTACCCGACTCAAGAAGAAAGTCTACGGGCAGGAAATGATAGGAGAATCCGCACCGATGCAGAAAGTCAGGAATATGATAGACAAGGTGGCCCCGACAGATGCCAGGGTGCTGATCACCGGAGCGAACGGCACAGGAAAGGAACTGGTAGCGAGGACCCTGCACCAGAAAAGCATGCGTTCCCAGATGCCGTATGTCGAAGTGAACTGTGCGGCCATCCCTTCAGAACTGATAGAAAGCGAACTGTTCGGGCACGAAAAAGGAGCTTTCACATCCGCCGTAAAGCAGCACAAGGGCAAATTCGAACAGGCGGACGGCGGGACGCTTTTCCTTGATGAAATCGGGGACATGAGTTTGGCAGCCCAGGCAAAGGTCCTGAGGGTCCTGCAGGAAAGAAAACTTTCACGGGTAGGAAGCGACAAGGATATCAATGTGGATGTCAGGGTCCTTGCCGCCACGAACAAGAACCTGAAGGAAGAAATCGCGAACGGAAACTTCCGGGAAGACCTTTATCACAGACTGAGCGTGATTGTCATCAATGTACCGTCCCTGGACGAAAGGAAAGACGACATCCCGCTTCTGGTCAATTATTTCATCGATCAGATATGCTCCGAAACGGGAATGCAGCGCAGGGAGGTTGACGCGGATGCGATGCGGCTTCTTGTAGACAAGACCTGGACCGGCAACATCCGCGAACTCCGCAATGTGGTGGAACGGCTTCTCATCCTTTCCGGCAACCGGATTACGGTTCAGGATATCCACGCATACGTCTACTGACGGATTGCCCGATTCACATTACAATACAACAGGGGGCCCCGCGGGGTCCCCTGTAATGTATCCGGATCTTTCCGAAAGGAAAGGACTAGTCTTCCGTATCCTGCTCGGCATACGCTTTCAGGAGTTTCTCCTGCACATCCGACGGTACCGGCTGGTAATCCGCGAACTGCATTGTAAAGGTCGCACTTCCTGACGTAAGGGAACTTAGTGTCGTGGAATACTTGTAAAGTTCCGCAAGAGGGACGCGAGCCTTGATGACATCAAACCCCTTGTCCGTCCCCATTCCTTCGATAAGGGCCCTGCGGTTCTGAAGATCGGACATACATGCTCCCATGTACTCGCTCGGTGTCATTACTTCAAGATTATAGATAGGTTCCATGATCTTCGGTCCTGCATTACGGAAAGCCTCCTTGAAGGCATTGCGGGCAGCAAGGACGAACGAGATTTCATTGGAATCCACCGGATGCATCTTACCGTCGAATACATACACACGGATATCACGTGCAAGAGAACCTGTCAGAGGGCCCTCGCTCATCTTCTCCATGATACCTTTGAGAATAGCCGGCATGAACCTGGCATCAATCGCGCCTCCGACTATGCAGTTGTAGAACTCCAGTTTCCCTCCCCACTCAAGGTCATAACTTTCCTTGCTCTTGACATTGAGAACCATATCCTTGCCGTCGACCTTAAACTTGTTGGTCGCTTCGACTCCTTCCACGATAGGACAGATGAGAAGGTGTACCTCACCGAACTGGCCGGCGCCACCGGACTGCTTCTTGTGACGGTATCCGGCAACCGCGACCTTGGTAATGGTCTCCCTGTATGATATCTTAGGAGGGAACATCTCTATCTCTATCCTGTTCTCGTTCTGCAGTCTCCATTTCACTATGTTGATATGCTGCTCTCCCTGTCCTTTCAGGATGGTCTGTTTCAGTTCCTTGGAGTATTCCACTATTATCGTAGGATCCTCGGCCGAAATCTTGGACAGAGCCTCTCCCATCTTCTCCTCATCCTTCTGCTCCTTTGCCTTGATGGCAGTGCGGAACTTGGATGCAGGGAACTTGATATGTTCGTAGACGATATCGCTGCCAGGCTGGGCGAGGGTCGTATTCGTCCTTGCAGCGCGCAACTTGACAGTACAGCCTATATCTCCGGCATAGAGGTCGGATACCTTCTCCTTCTTCTTTCCTGCCACTGCATAGATCGTGGTTATCCTTTCCTTGTCTCCGGTCTCGGGATTCTCAAGGTCCTGTCCTTCCGTAAGTTCTCCTGACATCACCTTGAAATATGCGACTTCGCCGAGATGCGACTCCACCGCCGTCTTATATATGAAGAGCGAAGTAGGGGCATCCTGCTTGCACTCTATCTCTTTTCCATCCTTCGTAAGGGCTTTCCTGTCAGCAGGTGAAGAAGCGACCTTGATGGTGAATTCCATCAGTCTCTTCACTCCGATGTCCTTCTTCGCTGACAGGCAGAATACAGGGAGCACCTCCCCTGCCTTGCACCCTATGCCTATACCCTTGCGGATCTCGTCTTCCGTGAGGACTCCAGCCTCGAAGAACTTCTCCATAAGGGTATCATCATATTCCGCCGCCCTTTCGATCAGCGCGGACCTCAACTCTTCCGCCTCGTCCTTATACTGTGCCGGTATCTCAAGGTCTTCCCTCGTACCGTTGTCGTCCTTGAAATGATAGTATTTCATTTTGAGGACATCAATGAACCCGTCGAACGACGGTCCCGGATTGACCGGATACTGGATAATCACCGGCCTTTTGCCGAATGCCTCCTTCATTGAATCAAGAGTATTCTCCCAGGACGCCTTCTCCCCGTCCAGCTGGTTGATCCCGACGATAAGAGGAATCCCGTACTGCTCCGCATAACGGGCAAAGATTTCCGTTCCGACTTCCACTCCCTGCTGCGCGTTTATCAGAAGAATCCCGGTATCACTGACCTTGAAGGCCGAAACCGCACCTCCGACAAAATCATCGGCACCCGGAGTATCGACAATATTGAATTTCGTATCCATGAACTCCGCATAGAGGGGGGTCGCATAGATAGACCTCTGGTTGATCTGCTCTATCTCGGAATTGTCCGAGACCGTATTCTTCGCTTCGACGGTTCCTCGCCGGTCGATGACCTTTCCTTCAAAGAGCATCGCTTCAGATAATGTGGTCTTGCCTGACTTCGTACTGCCCAGGAGAACCACATTCCGGATGTTTTGAGTTGAGTATGCTTTCATTGCTACTTATAAGATTAATTAGTTTTGTGTCAAAAGTCCCGCTTTTCACGGCACATCCTTGCAAACTTAATAAAATATTATGTAAATAACAATCCTATTTATAATAAATATAAAGGAATACCCTCCTCGTACGCTTTCAGAATGTCAGATCCTGAAAGTCCGAAATTATCCATAAGATAACTGTCCATGTCCTTTTCGCCGACCCCGATCCGGGCGCAGATGTCCGGGAAGGACAGTCCGGCGTATCCTTCCCGGGGACCGTCAAGGATCCGGACAAACTGAGCGAATTCCCGTTCGATTAGATTTCTGTCCATTGCAAATATTTTATTGGCAAAACTCAATTTTTTTATCCGCATAAGCAATAGCCGTCTGCCGATTTGCATGACATGCAATGCTGTTTTTTCCGTTTTTTACAGTTTTTTCTGTTTTTGATATCTTTTTCTTGTCTTTGGCAAGTTTTTATTGTCCATTGTCCGAAAGGATATATAATACATTTGTCAGGTCAAAAAAGCGGAAATGGACAACGGTTCTGTCAAACGGAATATCTCCAGAATCAGGAAGGCTTCCGGCATCTCCCAAACGGAAATGGCGGAAAGGCTGGGCATGTCCAGAACCGCCTACCGTAATCTGGAAAACGGAGACACCCGTCTGATAAATGAAAATGTAGACAGGATAGCCGCCCTCCTGGACACGACTGCGGAAGAAATCGTGCTCGGATACACACCTTCAGCAAAAGACTCCTTGCGGCTGAATGACATCCAGAAAGAATACGCCTCCAAGCAGAAAGAACTCATTTCCATTCACGAAACGGAAATATCCAGGCTGAACGAACAGATAAGGACCCTCAGGGAACACATTGAAGCATTGCAGGAAACCATCCGCACAAAAGACGAACTGATCTCCATGCTCAAAAGAAAAATTGCCGGAGACGGACATATTGAGTAACTTTGGGCGCAGATCAGCCAACTGCCCTTCATGAAAGAGATAAATCTGCTCAATTCCCTCAATGACTCCCTGACGGAAGCAGGATGCGATGAAGCGGGAAGAGGCCCCCTTGCAGGACCTGTATTCGCGGCAGCGGTAATCCTGCCGCATGACTTCCGCCACCCTCTTCTCAATGACTCGAAAAAGATGACGGAACGGTCTCGGGATATCCTCAGACCGGTAATCGAGGCTGAATCGGTATCATTTTCCGTAGCGGCCGTCCAGGCGGAAGAAATCGACAGGATAAATATACTGAATGCATCGATAGCAGGAATGCAAAGGGCGGTCATGGGATTGTCCGTCAGGCCGGAATATCTCTTGATAGACGGCAACCGGTTCAGACCCTTCAGTTTCATAGCCGCACTGTCGGGGAAAACCGGCAACGGAGCCCATGACGGACTGCCGACAGCCTGTGATCCCGGAACACTGGCCGCATACGACCGGATTCCGTATTCCTGCATAGTGAAAGGCGACGGGAAATTCGCATCCATCGCCGCCGCATCCGTTCTGGCAAAGACATACAGGGACGAATACATGAAGAGACTCGCCCGGGAATATCCGGAATACGGATGGGAACGGAATATGGGATATCCCACCAGAGAACATATCGAAGCCATCAGGCGTTTCGGGCTCACCCCGTACCACCGGAAGTCATTCCATCTGAAGGAACTTGAACCTACGCTGTTCTGAAATCCAATGAAAACGCCATGAATACCATCAGAACTTTCATTTGCTGCTGTATGCTTGTCATGACGGCAGGCATGGTTCCCTGCACGGGACAGGAAAGAGCCAGGACCGATGAAGGATATGTCCACATCAAGGACATACCGTACTTCTCCGAAGATGAATCCGACCCCTACAGGGCCGAAAGATGCAGGCTTGACCTGTACTATCCGGAAAACACCGGAGGATTCGCCACGCTTGTCTGGTTCCACGGAGGAGGGCTGGAAGGAGGCTCGAAGTCGCTCCAGGACGGATTCCGCAGGCAGGGCTTTGCCGTAGCGGATGTCAACTACAGACTCTTTCCGAAAGTAAAATGTCCGGATTACATCAATGATGCCGCCGAAGCGGTCGCATACATATTCCGGCACATTGAAGAATACGGAGGGGATCCTGACCGGATCTATGTGGGAGGGCATTCGGCCGGAGGGTATCTGACCCTTATGCTTGCCCTGTGCCCCGAATATATGGCCGGATACGGGGCCGATGCCGGCAGGATAAGGAAAGCCTACCCGGTAAGCGGCCAGACCTTCACTCATTTCACCATCAAGAAGGAGAGGGGGATGTCCATGGATCTGCCCTACATAGATGAATTCGCTCCGATAAACAATGTCAGGAAGGAGGGCGCTCCTCTGATGCTCATCACCGGAGACCGGGATCTCGAGATGCTGTGCAGATATGAAGAGAACGAATGTCTTATGGCGATACTCAGGCATTTCGGACACCCTGCCGTCCTGTATGAACTGGACGGTTTTGACCACGGGAACGTAATCGGCCCCGCATGTATTCTCATAAGGAACGACATCAGGCAGGACGGGCAAGTTTCCGAGTGAAAGGACGGCTATGGAGACGGAGAACCGTGGAAAGTTGTATATTTGCAATCCTTAAATGTAAAACGACTTGTGATGAAGAGATTTATTTGTTTTCTGACTGCCTTTGCAGTGCTCGTTTCAGGAGCGAGAGCCGATGAAGGGATGTGGATGCTCCCTCTCCTTCAGAAGATGAACAGCAAAATGCTGTCTGAAGCCGGATGCCGTCTGACACCTGAACAGATCTACAGCATCAACCATTCATCCCTCAAGGATGCAATCGTACAGTTCGGAGGAGGATGCACGGGAGAACTCATTTCGGATGAAGGCCTGCTGGTGACCAACCACCATTGCGGATATGCAAGCATCCAGAAACTCAGCAGCATGGAGCATGACTACCTGACAGACGGATACTGGGCGATGAACCGTTCCGAAGAACTTCCGGTCGAAGGGCTTACCGTCACCTTCCTTGAATATATGCAGGATGTGACGGCAGAATACAACTCCGCAAAAAAGAAGGCGGAAAAGATGTACCGGGACAGTACGGACAGGGAAGGCTGGATCCAGGCCTATCTCAACGAGCACATCTACGGGAAACTGGTGGACAAGGTAGCCAAGGATTACCCGGGTTGCATGACCGACCTGGTGGCCTTCTATAACGAAAACGTTCACTATATCATAGTTACAAAGACATATACCGATATACGCTTTGTCGGCGCCCCGCCTTCCTCCATAGGAAAATTCGGAGCCGATACCGACAACTGGATGTGGCCGCGTCACACCGGAGACTTCTCCATGTTCAGAATCTACGCGGACAAGGACAACAATCCCGCTCCGTATTCTGAAGACAATGTACCTTACAGGCCGAAGCAGTCTCTCAGAATATCCCTCAAAGACATAAATGAAGGAGACTACACGATGATTATGGGCTATCCTGGCAGCACGGTGAGATTCCAGACCGTCCCTGAACTGAAAAACATGCTTGCACAGAATGACATAAAAATCGCGGCAAGGACAATCCGTCAGGACCTGATGCTTGAAGACATGCTTGCCGACCCTGCAGTGAAGATCCAGTACGCCAACAAGTACGCAAGTTCGTCCAACGGCTGGAAGAAGTGGAAAGGGATGAAAGTCGCTTTCGGCAAACTCAATATCATTGGAAGGGCGGAACAGGAAGAAGATGCATATATGGGATGGATCAGATCCTCGAAGAAACGTACAGCCGAATACGGATATGCCCTCGATTCGATAAGAAGCGCGGTATCCCGTCTGTCCGGCCCATACAGCGTATATACGACCGTATCGGAATCGGTAGGCCGGGTCGAACTGGCTACCTTCGCGATGAGATGCAACGCCAGGCTGACCGATACGACGGAAGCGGCAATCGATGATGCCGTCGGATTCATTTCCGGATATTACAAGGACTACTCCGCATCCACGGACCGCAAGATTACAAAGGCCCTTCTGAAATTCTACAGGGACAATGTATCTCCTGAATATTATCTCGAAGGGCTTGGCGGGGATTTCGCCACAATGGACATCGATGCATACGTCGACAGCCTTTTCGACAACAGCATATTCACATCTTTGGACAAGGTAAAGGCAGAGACTGCGGCCCGAGGGGCCTCTGCCATCAGTGAAGATCCGGCAATAGCATTGGGAACAGCCTGCTTCGAAATCGTCACCGAAAGTTACGGAGCGATGAATGAAGCAATGCAAAGCCTGAACAAGGCCCGCACAGCCTACACGGCAGGCCTTCTGGAATGGAAGAAAGGCGAACCTTCCTATCCGGACGCCAATTTCACGATGAGACTCACATACGGCTCGGTTAAGTCATATTCTCCTGCCGATGCCGTCCTCTACAGGTACTATACCACCCTTGACGGCGTGATGGAAAAGGAAGATCCGGACAACTGGGAATTCGTTGTCCCTGAAAGACTCAAGGAACTATGGAAGAACGGTGATTTCGGAGACTACGCAATGTCTGACGGGAAAATGCCTGTCGCTTTCCTTACCAACAATGACATTACTGGAGGCAATTCCGGCTCGCCTGTCCTCAATGCCGACGGAGAACTGATCGGACTTGCCTTCGACGGCAACTGGGAGTCAATGAGCAGCGATGTAATGTTCGAACCTGAACTCCAGAGATGCATCTGCGTGGATATCCGCTATGTCCTGTTCATCATGGACAAGTTCGGAGGAGCCGGATATCTTCTGGATGAAATGAATATCGTACGATAGGAAGAACCGGTTCTTCGCTGGCGCTCAGAATGACAGTTCCCGGCAGAACGGCACTCTGTCATCCTGAACGACTCCTTGTCATCCTGAACGAAGTGAAGGATCTGATCAACAGAATTGATATGACCAAAGAAGAAATAATCAACGCTCTGCGCGAAGTGGAGCATCCCGGAAACGGGGACAGGAACATAGTGGAACTGGGGATACTGGACAATGTCAGTATCGAAGGGAACAATGTAACCGTTAATCTCGTATTTCCCAAGCATCGTGACCCCTTGTCCGAATACCTTATCGGAAGTTGCAAGGCCGCTGTGATAAGGCATTTCCCGCAGGCGGCCGTAGAAGTAAGGACTTCCGTCAGGGAAGCCCCCAAAAAGAAGGCCGGACTTGATCTCGGTTTTGAAGAACTCAAAAACGTGAAACATCTTATAGGTGTAGCCTCCGGCAAAGGAGGGGTGGGCAAATCCACGGTAGCCGTCAACCTTGCGGTAGCCCTGGCAAGAGAAGGCTATCGGGTAGGCCTGGCGGATGCGGATGTCTACGGGCCCTCTGTCCCGAAGATGACAGGAACCGAAGGGGCGATGCCTGATGCTTTCAACGACCCGGAACTCGGACGGGACGTGATTCTCCCGATTGAGAAATATGGGGTCAAATGGATGTCCATCGGTTACTTCGCCAAGCCGGAACAGGCTCTCATCTGGAGAGGACCGATGGCCTGCAATGCATTGAAACAGATGATACTGCAGGTGCGTTGGGGAGAACTTGACTTCCTGCTCATCGACATGCCTCCGGGAACAGGAGACATCCATATCAGTCTGGTACATGACATTCCTTTCGAAGGAGCAGTGATTGTCAGCACCCCTCAGGATGTGGCACTGGCAGATGTGGAGAAAGGCGTGAATATGTTCCGCAACCAGAGCATCAACAAGAAAATATTCGGGCTGGTGGAAAATATGGCCTGGTTCACCCCAGAGGAACTGCCGCAGAACAGATACTACATTTTCGGGAAAGACGGAGGAGCAAGGATGGCGGCCAAATACGACATTCCGCTGCTCGGACAGATTCCTATCGTACAGAGTATCCGGGAAGGCGGTGACAGCGGGGAACCTGTAGCCCTGTCCTCCCGTCCGGACGGCATCGCCTTCGTTTCTCTTGCCACCAGACTGGCTGAAGAAGCGGAATCTTCCGACGGCATACCGGCTTCAGAAAAATAGAAGGCGGCAGATGGAAGAAGGCATTGCTGACAAAAGTATGAAAGAGTTTCGTGCCGGTGATCTGACCAAGGGAAGGATTACCGGCACTTTGCTTCGTTTCACCCTGCCGATGATTGCAGGTTCCCTGCTCCAGCAATGTTACAATATCGCCGACACTATAATCGTCGGACGTTTCATAGGAGCCGAAGCCCTGGCGGCAGTCGGATCATCATATACACTGATGGTCTTTCTGACATCCGTACTGATCGGACTTGCAATGGGCAGCGGCACCATATTTTCACTCCGGTTCGGCGCAGAAGACCGGCAGGGACTGAAACAGAGCATTTCCGCATCATTTGTCCTGATCGGAGGGATTACCGTTCTTCTCAGCGTTGCCGCATTCGCGACACTTGGCCCGGTACTCCGCTGGCTGCAGGTACCGGCGGATGTGACCGCACCGATGAGAGACTATCTGTGGATAATCTATTGGGGAATCGGATTCACATTCCTTTACAACTACTTCGCAGCCCTTTTGAGAGCAATCGGAGATTCCGTAACGCCTCTTATATGGCTTGCCGGAGCGGCAGTACTCAACATAGGTCTGGACCTGCTGTTCATTCTGAATTTCGACTGGGGTATCCGCGGGGCAGCAGCCGCTACCGTCCTTTCTCAAGGAGTTTCCGGAATAGGGCTCGGACTCCATACCATCATAACCAGACGCAGCCTTCTGCCATCCGTCCGGGAAGTCCGACCGGACTGGAAAGTTCTGAAGAACATAGCCGCATTCTCATCTCTTACATGCATCCAGCAATCCGTAATGAATCTGGGAATCCTGGCCGTACAGGGTCTTGTCAACAGTTTCGGCACCGTGACAATGGCTGCGTTTGCTGCCGCGGTCAAGATAGACTCGTTTGCCTATATGCCTGTGCAAGAATTCGGCAATGCATTCTCCACCTTCATCGCGCAGAACTACGGGGCCGCCCGGCAGGACAGGATACGTAAAGGAATCGTCCGGGCAGTGCTGATAATGTCCGCCTTCTCTATCGCGGTATCAACTGTAGTATTCCTGTGTGCAGGTCCTCTGATGCAGATATTCGTAAGCGGAAGTGAAACCGGAATAATCAATGCGGGAGTCAGATATCTGAGAATCGAAGGAGCCTTCTATATAGGCATAGGACTTCTTTTCATGCTGTACGGATACTACAGGGCCGTATGTATGCCTGGAATGTCAGTCGTTCTCACCGTTCTTTCTCTTGGGACCAGAGTCGCCCTATCCTACATACTGGCTCCGATTCCAGGAATCGGGGAAACAGGAATCTGGTGGTCAATTCCTGTCGGATGGGCACTGGCCGATCTCGTCGGTGTCATCCGTTACTTCCATCTGAACCGAGGAAGGTAGTATCTCCTCTTCGGCAAGGCCTGTCAGTTCGGATATCAGAGCCATTTCGAGACCTTTGGCCATCATGGCTCGCGCGACTTCCATTTTCCCTCTTGCTTCGCCTTCCGCAAGCCCCTTTGCTTCACCCTCGGCAAGCCCTTCTGCCAGTGCCTCGGCCCGGCATGTATTCAGGATATTCGTATAATCACGTTCGGTCATCATATCGTGTTCGTATTTCAGTTTTTCTTCCGGTGTGAACCTCGATATCTCGCATGCCTCGAACAGCCTCTCGAAAGCCTCGATCCGCAACTCCTCCGGCAATCTCTCCATCGTCCCGATATGCTTCAGGGAGTAGCACCACTTGTCCGCCATGCTCCTGCACTCCTCCAGCGGCTTGTCGAAGCGGTCCAACTCCACAAAGGTAAGAAAAATAGTCTCATCCACGACCTCATGGGTGATTTTTTCACGGAAGGTATATTCTGACACATACCTGTCACCCCAGACCGCACCGTCACTCCTGTCGAATTTCGGCACTCC
>CALVAE010000149.1 GCA_944325465.1 uncultured Bacteroidales bacterium
CCGGCGACAGGATCTTCGACGCATACCAGTTCTATTCGCTGGGGCTGGGAGAAAACCTGTTCTGCATATCATCCGCAAACGGAGGCGGGACAGGAGACCTTCTGGACGAAATCGTCAGGAAACTTCCTGCGGATACGGGAAAGGAAGACGAGCATCCGGAACTTCCGCACATAACCATAGTCGGCAAGCCGAATGTCGGCAAGTCCTCCCTGACAAATGCGCTTCTCGGGACGGAAAGGAATATCGTGACCCCCGTCGCAGGAACGACACGGGACTCCATCTCGACCTACTACAACAAGTTCGGACACCGGTTCATGCTTGTGGACACTGCCGGAATGAGGAAAAAGTCCAAGGTTCATGAAGATCTGGAATTCTACTCCGTAATGAGGTCCATACGTGCCATAGAGCACTCTGATGTATGCATACTCATGATCGATGCCCAGGCCGGACTGGAAGCCCAGGACATGAGCATTTTCAACCTTATAGCGAGGAACAGGAAAGGCTGCGTGATAGTGGTGAACAAGTGGGACCTTATCGAGAAGGATACCAACACCATGAAGGAATACACCGAGGCTCTCCGTGCCAAACTTGCCCCGTTCAATGACATTCCTCTGATATTCACTTCTGTCATCAACAAGCAGCGTATCCTTGATGTGCTGGAAGCCGCGTCACAGGTCTACGGCAACTATTCAAAGAAGATCCCGACATCGGTGCTCAACGAGGAAATGCTGCCGGAAATCGAGGCTTATCCGCCTCCTGCATGGAAAGGGAAATACGTAAAGATCAAGTACATCACACAACTTCCGACACGGTTCCCGGCTTTCGTGTTCTTCTGCAACCTGCCCCAGTACGTCAAGGACCCGTACAAACGTTTCCTGGAAAACAAACTGCGGGAGAAGTTCAATTTCACAGGCTGTCCCGTACAGGTCTATATCCGGAAGAAATAACCATTCCAGACATCTACAGAACAATAAAAGTGAGCCTTAAAGCTCACTTTTATTGCATATTGCCGGCAAAATGCCGTTCACTATTTGTCCAGTTCCCATGCAAGGGCAGATGCACCGAGAATGGCGGCATCGGATTCCTTGAGTTGGGAGAACACGATCTTGATCTTTCCTTTCCAAAGATTGAGGAGGCTTTCGTTCATGGCCTCTTCGATAGGTCCTATGAGGAATTCCTTTGCACGGGCCAGACCTCCGAAAAGCACGATGGCCTCAGGAGCACTGAATGCCACGAAATCCGCAAAGGAACGTCCGAGCATCCTGCCGGTAAAGTCAAATACCTTCAGGGCAAGTTTGTCACCGTCCTTGGCAGCCTCATAGATATCCTTGGAAGTGATGTTGTCCAGGCTGCGGAGCGCTGACGGCTCGTTTGTAAGCTGGAGCCATTCTCTTGCGGTACGGGCGACTCCTATTGCGGAACAGTAGGCTTCGAGACAGCCGGTCCTTCCGCAGTTGCATATACGCCCGTTGTTCCTTACGGCAGTAGTATGTCCGAGTTCTCCGGCAAAACCGTCATGCCCGTACACTATCTCCCCGTTGATGACTATACCGCTGCCCACTCCGGTTCCGAGAGTAATCATGATGAAGTTCTTCATGCCTCGTGCGGCACCATAGGTCATTTCCCCTACCGCTGCCGCATTGGCATCATTGGTAAGGGCTACCGGGAGCCCGCCGATCCTTGATGAAAGGAGTTTCGCAAAAGGAATGATTCCCTTACGCCCCCATGCTATATTCGGAGCATCGGCGATAGTCCCTGTATAATAGTTACCGTTAGGCGCTCCGACACCGATTCCCCTGATATTGCCTTCTGCTCCTGCCTCCCTGACAATCTTCTTCAAGGCCTCGGCAAGTTCTTCAATATACGGCTCTACGGTATCATAGGTATCTGTCCTTATCACAGTCTGGGCCAGGACAGTTCCTCTCGCATCCACTACTCCTAGTTTCGTGGTCTGCCCGCCGACATCAATTCCAACAACCAATTGTGAATCCATAATGTTCTGTCTTTATTTATTTTTCAACCTTGTTGACCTTGGAGCCGAAAAGGGCGAACCAAAGGATATATACGAGGGCAACGATAAGTACCCAATAACTGTCGATATAGTTGAATGCGTCAGCGACCGCACCCTGGATGACAGGAAGCACACCGCCGCCGCAGACCATCACCATGAAGAGACCTGAAGCGATGGAAGTATATTTCCCGAGTCCTTCCACTGCAAGATTGAAAATGGATCCCCACATCACGGAAGTGCAGATTCCGCAGAGTACGAAGAACACGACTCCCAGAGGAATCTCTACCATGCTGAATGAAAGATTGGAGTTGATTGCAGGGAACATGACCTTGGTTTCCGGCAGGAACATTCCGATAAGGAGGAAAAGGATAGCCAGGGAACTTACAGCCGTCATCATGGCCTTGCTGGAAACCTTGCCTCCGATGAGTCCTCCGAGAAGACGGCCGCAAAGCATGAGAAGCCAGTACATTCCGACAACCGTACCTGCTACTGATGCGGAAATCCCGACCTCAGGGGAAGTCATGAACAGGTTTGCGATATTAGGGATTCCGACCTCGATACCGACATAAAGGAAAATCGCGATGATACCGAATACCAGATTCCTGTGAGAGAGCGCACCCTTGATGCTTGCCATTGTCCCCTCTTCCTTCTTTCCTGCCGCTGCGGCTGCCTTTGCCGCCTCAAGTTCAGGTTCTGGAATACGGGAGAAGGCGATGATGATGAATGCGAGGGCGAAGATACCCATTGCGATGAAGAGAGCAGGGTTTGCATCCGAAATCCTTGCACTTGCAGCATCACCGATAAGATATCCTACGAGTACCGGTACGATGGTCGCAGCCAGGGAATTGAGGGAACCTCCGAACTGGATCAGCTGGTTACCGCGGTTTCCGCCGCCGCCCAGGGTGTTGAGCATAGGGTTGACCACCGTGTTGAGCATACACATCGAGAAGCCTGATACAAACGCTCCGGTAAGATATACTCCGAAACTTTCAGCGACTCCAGAGAGCCAGGAAATACCGACTCCGATGAAACCGACCGCTACGGCAGCCAGGGCTGTCACCTTATAGCCGTATTTCTTGAGGATGAATCCTGCCGGAAGACCCATGAACGCATAGGCGATGAAGTTGGCCAGGTTTCCGAGCTGAGACATTGCATTTGTGGCTCCGAACTGAGCCTTCACGATGATACCCATAGGGTTCTGAAGTCCTGTGACGAACGAAATCATTGCAAACAGGAAGAACATGATTGCAATCGCCAGGACGTTTCCTTTCTTGTTCATTTCGTTGATGTTTTATTGTTATTAATTATAAAAATTCAAAATAAGCACTGTTCTTCAGAACAAATCCGTCTGAAAATCGCGTAAAGGTAACAAATTTTTCAATAGACCGGAAAAAATATTCGTCATAAAGACGCAACTGCCCTGTCAAACTCCTCTTTCCGTCCTCTGGCACGGTTTCTTACCTTCGCCCTGTAATTGTATATGGTATTGGCGGAGTAATGGAGCAGGGACGCTATCCTGCTGGAATCGGCAATACCCATCTTGACAAGAGCGAAAATCCTCAGTTCAGGAGTCAATATATCATCCCCCTTGGGATAGATGCCGGCTCCGTCCTGCAGAAGGGCATTGAACTTTTCAACGAAGTCCGGATAAAGATTGATGAAAGTACTGTCGAACATCTTATAGAATTCCTCTATGTCATCATCTATCGGGGGAAGGGATTCTATCTCGAAAATCAGTTCCGATGCGGCCCCTCTTCGTATATACCTCAGGACATGGTTCTTGTACTGGCGGGAGGTGCTTATGTTCCCGGACAATATGCTCAGGAACTGGGCGATATATTCCTGCTTCACCTTGTCCGCTTCCTTCAGACTTTCGTTCAGGGCCGTAATCTCCCTGTTTACATTCACGAGATCACGGTTCTGGTCCTCTATCCTGATATATGACTGCGACAGTTTGAGCCGCGTTTCATCCAGAAGCTGCTGACGCTTGAAAATGAACAGAAGCATCAGGATAAGGAGGCATGCAAGAGCAGAGACGACGATAATCATTATCAGCATTACCCGGCTCTGTCTGTCGGACTTCTGCTGGTATGCCCTCTCTATTTCCGGGAAAATCTGCGCTATCTGCCACGGACGCAACTTGCCGTTGAAAAAGATCGCATCCCTGATGGAATAATCGGCCAGATAACGGAAAGCCCTGTCAATATCTCCCCGCTCGAACAATATACAGGCAAGGTCGTTGAGCGAAGCATAATCCTTTGTAGCGCACATGACATCCGCTATGGCAGACCGGACAAGCCAATCGATACGCTGCGGGTCATCCGGATCCAGGGAATACTGGTAGAAATACGTGGCAGTCGCATACTGTC
>CALVAE010000150.1 GCA_944325465.1 uncultured Bacteroidales bacterium
CAATCTCGATGCCTGCTGCAGCGAGAGCTTCTGCTATCTGGGCTGCAGTGACTGAACCGTAGATCCTGCCGGACTCGCTAACTTTCACGGCTATCCTGAGTGCCGCAGAGGCAAGTTTTGCTGCAAGCGCCTCAGCATCGGCACGGAGTTTTGCCTCCTTGTGCGCACGCTGACGGATATTCTCTGCAAGAACCTTCTTTGCAGACGCGGTTGCGAGGATAGCATATCCCTGAGGGATCAGATAGTTAACAGCATATCCTGTCTTTACATTCACGATATCATCGGCATTGCCGAGTTTCGCAACATCTTTCTTAAGAATAATCTCCATATCGCTGTCCTCCTTATTTCAAAAGATCCGTTACATATGGAAGAAGTGCAAGATGCCTTGCTCTCTTGACTGCCTGAGCGACCTTTCTCTGGAACTTGAGTGAAGTACCGGTCAGACGGCGAGGGAGAATCTTACCCTGCTCGTTCAGGAACTTCTTGAGGAACTCTGCGTCCTTGTAGTCCACATATTTGATACCTGCTCTCTTGAAACGGCAGTATTTTTTCTTTCTTACCTCTACTGTAGGAGGGTTGAGATAACGGATTTCATTGTTCTGTGCCATGATTCTCCTCCTTATTTAGCCTGTTTGTTGGCCCTTCTCTTCTCTGCATAAGCGACTGCATGCTTGTCCATAGCAAAGGTAAGGAACCTGATAATTCTCTCATCACGACGGTACTGGGTCTCCAGCACATCGACAAACTGTGAATCTGCCTTGAACTCTATCAGATAATAGAATCCTGTGGTCTTCTTCTGGATAGGGTAGGCCAGTTGTCTGAGTCCCCAATCCTCTTCGTACACGATTTCTCCACCGTTTTCCTTGATGAAGCCTGTGTACTTGGCAACCGCTTCCTTCATCTGGGCCTCAGACAAAACGGGAGTTGCAATGAAAACGGTCTCGTACTGTTTGATCATCTTGTTTTAATTATAAATGTTAATAAATCAGCCCATTGCGGAGATTTTCCACAAATGGGCTGCAAAATTATGAAATATTTTCCTGATATCAAAATATTTCTGTCAAACCACCGGCAAATTCACCTGCATGACGTTACGCAGACTACTTTTCCGGTATTGACTGAAGGACCGATGTCACGAATTTCCAGCATTTCCCGACAGACTCAATGTTGACCCTTTCATCCGGAGAATGAGGGCTGAGGATTGTCGGGCCGCAGGATACCATGTCCCAGTGAGGATATGCACCGCTGAGGATTCCGCATTCCAGTCCGGCGTGGATGGCCATCACGGCAGGTTCCTTTCCGAACAGGCCGGCATACACCTCCTTCATCGTATGGAGTATCGGAGATGCGGCATTCGGTGCCCAGCCGCTGTATCCTCCGTCAAACGACGCTTCCATTCCGGCAAGCGATGCCACACAAGCCATTTTCACAGCCAGGGCATCCTTTGCCGAATCCACGGAACTGCGCAGAAGTGACTTGGCCGCAAACCTGCCCTTCTCTATCTTCACTATCGCAAGATTGTTGGAGGTCTCGACAAGGCCTGGCATCTCCGAACTCATCCTTTCCACTCCGTCCGGGCAGGCGATGACGGTCCTGACAAGCCTGAGGGCATCATCTTCAGCCACATACAGGCAGTCTTCCGGATCACAAGTCTCTCCCTCAACCTCCTTGTAAGGCTCAAGGATGAACTCCATGTCCGGATCCGTTCCCGCATATTCCGCCCTGATTTCCGACGTGATTCTGTCAAATACCTCCCTGGCCTTGTCCACACCGTCATCCGCTATGTACAATGTGGCGAAAGCCTCCCTCGGGATTGCATTGCGCAGGGTACCGCCCTCGAAATCCACAAGTTTCACATCGGCTTCGGTCAGAAGGGCATACAGGACCCTTGTCGCGATCCTGTTGGCATTTGCCCGGTAAAGGATGATATCCATTCCTGAATGGCCGCCTTTCATTCCCTTGGCCGCCATGCTCCAGCAACCGTAGCCGGCAGGATGCTCTTTCCTGGCATATCCGCCCTCTATCGTTGCATCCAGACCGCCGGCGCAGCCGATATAGAGTTCCCCTTCAGTCTCCGAGTCAAGATTTATAAGAATCTCTCCCTTCAGCAGCCCGGACTTGAGTGCCCGGGCACCGGTCATCCCTGTCTCTTCATCAATCGTGACAAGGACCTCGACAGGACCGTGTTTCAAATCCCGGGATTCGAGTACCGACATCGCAACGGCCACACCTATGCCGTTGTCCGCACCGAGAGTGGTACCTCTGGCCCTCACCCAGTCTCCATCCACATAAGCCTGTATCGGATCCTTCTCGAAATCATGCTCCACATCGGCGTTCTTCTGCGGTACCATATCTATATGTCCCTGAAGAATCACGCCCTTACGGTTCTCCATTCCCGGAGTGGCAGGCTTGCGGATTATCACGTTGCCAGCCTCGTCCCGCATGGATTCCAGACCGAGGGACTTTCCGAATTCATACAGATATTCCGCCGCCCGGTCCTCCTTCTTGGACGGACGCGGTATCTGTGTCAGTGCATAGAAATTTTTCCAGACAAGCGCCGGATTCAGATCTTTAAGTTCCATATTCTGTTTTCTTTTATGATATTTTTTCGTTTTGCGGTTACCTGAACATACAATCCCCTATCTTACCTTGACCGACAGAGGGAAAGAAGAGTCATATCCGAACTGATATACGGGCAGGCGGGCATTCAGAAGTTCTCCCGTCCCGTCGGTAAGCCTCAGCGTGCAGACGGAAGGCACCCTGTACATCGCATGGAGCACTCCTT
>CALVAE010000151.1 GCA_944325465.1 uncultured Bacteroidales bacterium
GGTGCTTATAAGACGACCGGCCGGAATGTTCATCCTTTTCAATGAGCCTCAGCGGGGAATAACTCCCGGACAGTTTGCCGTATGGTATGACGGGGATGAACTCTGCGGGTCAGGCCCGATAGCCTGAATTTTCTGATTTTATCATGCAATATAACGAACCTGCCTTATGGACGGTAGCGGTTGACAATTTTACGGAAATCCATACCATATTTACAGATTGGTGCCGGGACCGTTTTACGGTTTCCCGGCATTTTATAATTTTGTGCTCCGAAATAAAAACCGATGGATATGATTCGTGAAAATCTGACGGCTCTCGTCATTCTGACATGTGTGCCTGCTTTCGTATATGGTCATGATCCGGCGGAGAAAACGGGCAGTGATGAGAATGCCGTTTACCTGACCGAAGAAAGGGAAAACTCTCCGGAGACCGGGAATACCGGAGACGGGACGGTCGTCATAGATGAAAGGAAACCGATTGAGGAGGCGGTAGTGACCGGAACCAGGAATGCAACGGATGTAAGGCATCTGCCTTTTACGGTTTCAGTCATTGGCAGGCAGCAGATAGAGCAGTCGCATGAAGTGTCGCTGCTTCCGGTTTTGTCGGAACAGGTCCCGGGGCTGTTTGTCACCCAGAGAGCCATGCTGGGATACGGAGTTTCCGAAGGTGCCGCCGGCGGAATCTCGATACGCGGGCTCAGCGGCGGTTCGGGACGTATGATGGTCCTGATAGACGGCCATCCCCAGTACATGGGTCTTATGGGACATCCGATATCGGATGCGTACCAGTCTTTCCTTGCGGAGAGGGTGGAGGTACTCAGAGGACCGGCATCAATGCTGTACGGTTCCAATGCCATGGGAGGAGTGATCAACATAGTCACCAGAAAAATGCATGCTGACGGAGTGAAGACAAATGCCAGCATAGGATACGGTTCGTACAATACCTTGGAGACGGAAGTGACGAATATGGTGCACAGGAAAGGGTTCTCGAGCGTGGTGAGCGCTTCCTACAACCGTTCGGACGGACACAGGGCCGATATGGGATTCGAACAGTACGGCGGATATGCCAGGTTGGGCTATGAATTCTCCGACAACTGGGACGTTTCCGCCGATGTCAACGTGACGCATTTCAATGCTTCCAACCCGGGAACGGTCAGCAGTCCCATCCTTGATGCAGATCAGAATATTACAAGGGGGATGACTTCGGTGCGGATTGCCGACAATTACGAAAGGACATCCGGTGCGGTCAGTTTCTTCTACAACTGGGGTGACCATTATATCAATGACGGCTATGAACCTTTGAAGGGGGAGACACCGCTCGACTACCGTTACCGGTCATTGGACAACATGATGGGAATCTCCCTGTACCAGAGCGTGCGGATGTTCAGGGGAAACAGGCTGACTGCAGGAGTGGACTGGTACCGGTTCGGAGGAAAGGCATGGAATGATGTCGTCGATCTGTCTACAGGCGCCTTGACCGGAGAGACAAGGCCGATACAGGGTCTTGAGGATGGAGGGAACATAGTCCAGCACGAGATAGCGGGCTATGTCGATTTCCGTCAGGATTTCGGGCGGTGGCTGACTCTGGATGCAGGGATACGTGCGGACCATCATTCCCGTGTCGGTACGGAGTGGGTGCCTCAGGCCGGACTTTCATTCCACCTGCCGTATGCTATCGAGATGAAACTTTCCGCAGCGAAGGGTTTCCGCTATCCGACGGTAAGGGAAATGTACATGTTCCCGCCGCGGAATGCCGATCTCCGGCCTGAAAGGATGTGGAACTACGAATTCGCCTTTTCACAGACTCTGCTTGACGGTTCCTTGAAATACGGGGTGAACGTATTCCATATCGATGCAGACAATATTATAATGACAACAAGGATTGACGGCAGACCGCTTAATGTCAATTCTGGACAGTTGGACAATACCGGTGTGGAACTGCAGGCTGCATACAGGATTTCGCCTGCCTGGTCCGTCAATGCCAATTACAGTTATGTCAACATGAAGAATCCGGTCGTCGGTGCCCCCGAACACAAGGCCCATGCCGGTGCATCCTTCTCGGAAGGCAGATGGAGGATATCCACTGGCCTGCAATATGTCGGCGGACTGTTTACGGCCGTGGCTCCCGATCCGGTACAGAAGGAGGACTTCCTGTTGTGGAACCTCCGTGCGAGCGTCGGCCTGACGGACTGGCTCTGTTTCTTTGTCAAGGGAGACAACCTTCTGGCGCAGCAGTACGAGATCAATGCCGGTTTCCCGATGCCGGGTGCCACCTTTGTCGGGGGCTTTGACATTTCCCTGTAGATATCGGTCCTGCCGATAGCATCTATCGGAAATATCCTTTACAGCCGCTTTGCCGTTAACGGCGGAGCGGCTATTTTTGCGCCCGCTTTTGATAGGACATTAATTTTATACGGTAATTTAAAACCAATTGTTATGGATTCACAGATGATGATCTGGGCAGCGGTTCTGGCTGCGGTAGCGGTAGTGATGCTTGCAAGGACATTCGGCAAGGCAAGGGAGACAGTCGCAAGCAATGACCATATCTTCGATGAGGAGACTGGCCAGAGGGTGAATAACTGGAAATACACGACCGAGGATGACGGAGAATAGCATCAGACTGCATGGGACATGCCAACCGTCGGAAGAAGAGACGGTGCATGTCACGGTGAAGGAGGCTTGCGTATTCCTTTCGGAATATGCGGCCTCTCTTCTCGGTTGCGGTGCGACCTGTATCCGTATAGAGAAGAATGTGCATCGCATGGCAGAAGCCATAGGCGTGGACTATTCGATGGTAATAATGCCGGCAACAGTTCAGATGACGGTATGGGACAAGGACAGGCGGCATTCTTACAGTAATATCAGGAAAATCCGCAAGACGGGAACGAGTTTCAGCATCAATACGGGATTGAGCCGGCTGAGTTGGGAACTCTATGACGGGAAGGTGGGTTTTCCGGAGGCGGCGGGCAGGATGGAGGAAATACTGCAGGCCCGTCCGGAGAACAGGTGGCTGGTACTTTTCCTTGCATCTGCGGCCAATGCATCGTTCTGCAGACTGTTCGGAGGGGATTTCATTTCAATGGGGATAGTCTTTATCGCGACCCTGGTCGGATTCAGGATAAGGCAGATGATGCTTGAAGACAGGATTGATATCAGGCTTGCGTTTGTGTGTGCATCCTTTGTCTCATCGGTCATAGCATCTGCGGGATACGTCTTCGGGCTGGGGACCACTCCTGATATAGCCCTCGGGACAAGCGTGCTTTATCTTGTCCCGGGAGTGCCATATCTCAATTCAATGAGCGATCTGCTGGACGGACATTACATAAGTTTCCTGAGCAGATTCCTGGATGCGACAGTTCTTACGGTATGTTTGTCGGCCGGTCTTTGCGGCGGATTTCTTGTCATGAATCTCAGATGGTTCTGACTGCTGATCAAGATGATTGTATTACGGATTTTTGTATTATGGATATTATAGCGGGAGTTTTTCAGGATGCGTTTTTCGCTGCAATTGCATCAATAGGATTTGCCAGTATCAGTAACCCTCCGCGCAGGATCTATCCGGTCTGTGCGGGAACGGCTGCCGTGGGACATTCCCTGAGGTACGTTCTGATGAATGTGGCCGGTATGCATCTGGTCATTGCCAGCCTGTGCGCTGCAACGGTAATCGGCCTTATGGCGGTATTCCTCGCCCCCAGGACAAAGGCTCCTGCCGAGGCCGTCTCCTTTCCTGCCCTTCTGCCGATGATTCCCGGAATGTATGCCTACAGGACCTTCCAGAATCTCATACTTTGTCTTACCGGAGGAGAGTCCGAGTTCCATCATTATTTCTATCTTTGCGGTTCGAACGGGCTTACCTGTCTTGCCGTACTGCTGGTGATGGCCATAGGGGTGACCATCCCTATATTCATCTTCAAGCGGATCTCGTTCAGGGCTACCAGGCAGATATGAAGAGAGGATTGGAGGGTTGTGGTTTTATCCATTTGTAATAACGGAAGAGTATGGAACTGAGACAGTTGAAATATTTCGTGAAGGCGGCCGAGACCTTGAATTTTTCGGAGGCGGCCAAGGCTTTGTATGTCACGCAGAGCACATTGTCCCAGCAGGTCCGCCAACTGGAGGATGAGATAGGGATACAACTGTTCGAGAGGTCAAGCCACAATGTCATCCTTACCGAGGCCGGGCAGGAGATGCTGCCGTATGCCATTGAGGCCATCCACAGTGCTGCAAGTTGCGTGGACAGGATCAATGATCTCAAGCAGATGCTGACTGGTACATTGAAAATAGGGGTCACCTACACCTTTATCCCCATACTGACCGAGACTGTGGATGAATTCATGAAATGCTATCCGTCGGTCAGGATCGATATATGCTGCAAATCCATGGAGGAACTGATGCAGATGCTGGAGAAACGTGAGGTGGATTTCGTGCTGGCATTCAAGCCGACAAGACGCTATCCGGACATAAATTCATATACCTTGTTCTATAACAGACTATCGGCGATTGTCCGTACCGGACATCCTGTCGCAGATATGCGGACGATAAGTCTGAAGGACCTGGCTTCATACAATCTTATCATGCCGGCCAGGGGCCTGCAGTCCAGAAATGCCTTTGATGCCATCCCCTCGAGAGCGGACTACGAGTTTATGGTACGGGCGGAACTTAATGAGGTGAATATCCTTCTCCAGCTGGTCCGCAAGAGCAATCTTGTGTCGGTCCTGTCGGAAGCCACCATTCATAACGAGCCTCTGCTGAAGGCTGTTCCCATCGAGGCTCCCGGCAGTGAGATGGAAGGATGCGTGCATGTCCTGAAAAACACGTACCGCAAACGGTCGGCCCAGGAGTTCATCCGTATGCTGAATTCTTCCGCCGCCGTCTCCGAATACCGCACCGCTTCGCTCTAGGCTCTGGCAGCATATCTCACTTTTTCCTGACTTTCCCGTGAAGCCAGTGACCGTTTGCGTCGCCGGCATCTTGTTATTTATTGCAGCGGCAATTATTGCAAATATAATGATTGTCCGGTTATTTGATTTTCCATTCCTCGATGCGGCGGTTCCCGGAGGAAAAGCAGACACCGATTCTGAATATTTGTCGCGGGTCATCGGCGAACGGCCTGTCATATCCCTTCTCCTCTATTTGTTTCAGGGCCTCGTCGGCACTGCCGTCGACCTTGAGTTCCATGATGTAGACGAAGTCCTTTGTCTGGAGCAGGATGTCGATGCGTCCGTTACTGGTCTGCTTTTCGGTCTGGACATACTCCCCGAGGAGTTCGAATATGATGTACATTGCATACTGGAAGTCCTTCTCGGCGTCACCCTGGATCTGGTAGTTTGCCCTTGCGAACATTCCTTCAAGGAGTTTCATCATGTCCTCCGGTCTGCCGCCTCTTAATGCCCTTGCCATTTTGGTTATGAGAGTGATGCCGGAAGTCTGCTCGCCCGGGACATAGTACTGGAATATGAAGTTGAGGAACCCTGTCTTGACTTCCCGGTTCGGGAACCCAAGCCTGTACAGTCCGTATTCGGAATCATATCCTCTGATTGTGAGGTAACCGCTCTGGTACAGCAGCGGGATAGGGTTTTCGAACACGGTGTTAACGGTGCTCAGGAGAGAAGAGTCGACTTCTTCGTCCGTGAGATGGGTTATGTCGTATGAAGAGCGCTGCATTATCTTCACGAGGAAAGTTGGTGTACCCGTCTCGAACCAGTATTCGTTGAATTCCCTTTTTCTGAAAGTATTGAGCAGACTGAACGGATTGTACATCCCGTTACCTTTACGGCTGAAGTGGTACCCGTCATACATTTCGGCGAGTTTTGCATAGCATTGTTCCTCGGTCAAGTCGTTTGCCTCGGCCAGATCCCTGACACTTTCTCTGAAGTACTTGTGCAGGTCGTTTTCCGAGATACCGCAGATGTCCGAATATCCGGAATCCATGGAAATGTCATTCAGGTTGTTTAGTCCGCTGAAGACGCTCATCTTGCCAATCTTGGTGACTCCTGTGAGGAATCCGAATCTTATTTGCCCGTCCTTCGCTTTCATAACGCTGTAGAACCCCTGGAGCGTACTTCTGAAGTAGTCCTGGAGTTCGGGGTTATCGAGATTGTCGATGATAGGCTTGTCGTATTCATCGATCAGGATTGCAACCTGCTGTCCTGTCTTGCTGTATATGCCCTCAATGATATCGTGAAACCTGAGGTCAGGTTGAGGATATCGTTGTCCTATCCCGTATTCAGTCTCCCATTCGATGAGATGCCTGTCAAGAACAGAGTCCAGGTCTTTTCTTTCTAGATAAGTCTTCCCGCTCAGGTCCAGATGCAGGACCGGGTATTCTGTCCAGTCCTTTTCCATATTCTCGATAGCCATCCCCTTGAACAGTTCGCGTTTTCCCTGGAAATAGGCCTCCAGAGTAGACACCAGCAGACTTTTCCCGAACCGTCTCGGGCGGCTCAAGAAATAGTATTTCCCAGTTGAGACAAGTTCATGTATTCTGTCAGTCTTGTCCACATATACGTAACCTCCGTTGCGGAGATCCTCGAAATTCTGGATACCTATCGGGTAAAGCATAAATGTTGTCTTTATAATGATTGTCTTGAATTTTATCCGATTTTCCACTCCTCGATGCGGCGGTTGGCGGAGGAGAAACTGACACCTATCCGGAACAGTTTGCGCGGGTCGTCAGCGAACGGCCTGTCATATCCCTTTTCCTCGATCTGTTTCAGGGCATCGTCCGCGCTTGCATCGACCTTGAGTTCCATGATGTAGACGAAGTCCTTTATCTGGAGAAAGATGTCGATACGCCCGTTGCTGGTCTGCTTTTCGGTCTGCACATATTCTCCGAGTAGTTCGAATATGATGTACATTGCATACTGGAAGTCCTTCTCGGCATCACCCTGGATCTGGTAGTTTGCCCTTGCGAACATTCCCTCCAGAATGCGCATCATCTCCTCAGGTTTTCCTGCTACGAGGGCCTTGTAGAGTTTTGAAATGAGGACATTTCCCTCTTTTTCAGGTACAGGTGCGAAGCAGGAAAGTAGCATCTTCATGAATGCCTTCTTGACCTCCATATTCGGAAATCCCAGGTTATAGATTCCGAACATCCGGTCGAAACCCTTGATAGTGAGGTACCCGCTCTGGTATAGTACGGGAATCGGGTCGTTGATGTAGTCGTTGACACCGGAAATCATGTCGGAGTCAATCTCGACATCATTTTCGGCAAGTCTTGTTATGTCGTACCCGGTCTGTTTCAGGAGACTTACGAGGAAAGTTGGTGTACCCGTCTCGAACCAGTATTCCCGGAACACCTTACCAGCGAAAGTGTTGAGCAGGCTGAACGGGTTGTACATCCCGTCACTGTTTTCGCAGAAATGGTATCCGTCATACATTTCGGCGAGTTTTGCATAGCACTGTTCCTCTGTCAAGCCGTTTGCCTCGGCGAGTTCCCTGATACTTTCTCCGAAGTACTTGTGCAGGTCGTTTCCCGAGATACCGCAGATGTCGGCATACTGGGGCAGCATGGAGATGTCGCGGAGGTTGTTTAGTCCGCTGAATACGCTGAGTTTCCCGATTTTGGTCACCCCTGTAAGGAAACCGAACCTGATGCAACGGTCCATGGACTTCATGACTCCGTAGAACCCCTGAAGGGTCTTTCTGTAGTATTCCTGGAGTTCGGGGTTATCGAGATTGTCGATGATGGGCTTGTCGTATTCATCGATCAGGATGACTGTCTGGTGTCCGGTAGTTTCGTATGCAGCATTGATTATATCCTTGAAGCGTGCATCTGCCTTGGAATACCGGGTCTGGAGTCCGTATTCCGTTTCCCATTTGCTCAAATGCTGATCCAGAGTTATGTCAAGGTCTTCCAGAGAACTGTATGCCTTTCCGCTCAGGTCCAGATGCAGGACCGGATATATTGTCCAGTCCTTTTCCATGTTCTCGATATCCAGTCCCTTGAACAGTTCGCGTTTTCCCTGAAAATAAGCCTCCAGGGTAGATACCAGCAGACTTTTCCCGAACCTTCTCGGGCGGCTCAGGAAATAATATCCGCCGTTTGCGGCAAGGCTGTATATTCTGTCAGTCTTGTCTATATACACGAACCCTCCTTCACGGAGTTTCTCGAAATTCTGGATACCTATCGGGTAAAGCATAACAGTTGTCTTTATTCTGTAGTACCGATACATCCCGTGTCCCGGCACTACAAGATACAAACTTAATGATTTTTCCCGACATCTGAAACAAAGCGGAAAATCAACTTTTGCGAGTCCTGTAGTAATG
>CALVAE010000152.1 GCA_944325465.1 uncultured Bacteroidales bacterium
GGCATATCCAATGCAAAGGTCAGGGAACTGACAGCCGGACATCTGGAAGAGATACGCAATGGGCGCAGGGATTTCCGTTTCTGAACGTTTCACTGACTTTTCTGAATGATTAACTGTCATTCTGAACGAAGTGAAGAATCTGAAACAGAATGCGTCACAGATCCTTCGCTGGCGCTCAGGATGACAAAAGGACGATCAGGATGACAAATAGAGAATCAAGATGACAAAAGGAGGGGCAGGATGACAAATATAATACCGGAAAGAAAAATCAAACCGTTTATGAAAACACCTTCAACGGAAAGGATCCATATAGCGATACTGGGAGCACGCAACAGCGGCAAGTCCAGTCTGATCAATTCGATTACGGGACAATCGGTCTCACTTGTATCGGATATTCCAGGAACAACTACTGATCCTGTCAGCAAGACTATGGAAATACCCGGGCTTGGCCCGTGCGTCTTCATGGACACGGCAGGATTCGATGATGAAGGACCTCTTGGAGAAATGCGTGTGGCAAGGACTTCCGAAATCCTGGCCAGAACCGATTTCGCCATACTGCTGTTCAGAGCGGACGGCCGCCCGGATGCGGGGACCTGCCCCGACCCTGGCGCGGAAATCGCCCCGATCAGCCAGGAATGGTACAAAATACTGACTGATAGGGGTATTCCTGTCATTCCCGTATTGAATACGGAAGGGACTCCCGGTTCACATGACAGTCAGGAGCATTCTCCGATACTGAACGAATACCGGAAGCGGATAAAGACGCTTACCGGGCAAAATCCCATAACAGTCAATGCAGTCACCGGGGAAGGAACCGGGGAAATCTTCAGGGCGGTTCTGAAATTGCCGGACCGTTCCAGCGGTCCTTCAATAACGGGAAATCTTGTAAAGCAAGATGACCTGGTTCTGCTGGTAATGCCTCAGGACAGCGAGGCTCCGAAAGGAAGGCTCATTCTCCCACAGGTACAGACTATAAGGGAACTCCTTGACAAAGGATGCAGTGCAGTTTGCTGCACGCCGGAAAAAATGGAAGCCGTCCTCGGAAGACTGTCCGGGCCTCCGGACCTGATAATCACTGACTCCCAGGCATTCGAAAAAGTCTGGAAAGCACGGCCGGAAGGATGCAGGGTCACCTCTTTTTCCATACTGTTCGCCGCTTATAAGGGAGACATCAATGCATTCCTGCATGGGGTCAGGGTCCTGGACAGACTTCCGGAAAATCCGCATATCCTGATTGCCGAAGGCTGCACTCATGCTTCTTCAATTGAAGATATCGGCAGGGTAAAGATTCCTGCCATGCTGAAAAGACGTTTCGGAGACAATCTGCGCATCGATACGGTATCAGGAAACGACTTTCCCGATGACCTGTCAGGATATGACCTTGTCATTCACTGCGGTGCCTGTATGATCAAGAGCAGGCAGGTTCTGGACAGGATACGGAAAGCATCTGAGCAGTCGGTACCCATCACCAACTACGGTCTGGTCATGGCATGGGCGGCAGGAATCCTCGACAAGGTGACCCTGCCTCTCTGACCCGGATCAGGCATCAAGTTCGTCCAGGATACGCCTGACATCCACAGGCTGCAATCTGCCGTAGACCTTGTCCCCAATCATCACAACAGGGGCGAGGCCGCAGGCTCCCACGCATCTCAGGCAATCGAGGGAGAACCTGCCGTCCGGGGTGGTCTCGCCCACATCTATCCCAAGCACCCTCTTGAACTCATCGAGCAGTTTCTCCCCTCCCCTGACATAGCAGGCCGTACCCATACACACTGAAATAGGATACTTTCCCTTTGCGGTCATGGTGAAAAACGCATAGAAAGTCACCACTCCATAGACCTTCGATACGGGAATATTCAGTTTTCGGGCAATCATCCTCTGCACCTCTTCCGGAAGATAACCCATAAGGTGCTGGGCTTCGTGCAGGATATTGATAAGTTCGCCGTGGTCATTCCCGTGGGAGTCGCAAATCGCTTCAACCTTTCCGGCCACATCGCAAGGCAATTTTATATCTGGCATGATTCTGTCTGTTTGATTAATGGAAAACTTGTCGTCACAGGCCCGGTCATCCGGCAGCGGCCGTTACTGCGCCCTGTTGAAATAATGGGTGTGCAGCAGATGTTCGGCCTTCCCGCTCAGCGGCTTGCCGAGATATTCCTGATAGAGGGTCCTGATAAACGGATTCTCGTGCGACTTGCGCAGGGTCTTTCCTGCATCCTCCCTGTACAGGGCATTGGCCCTTGCATACAGCACAGCCGAATTTCCGTGATGGAGGGGCTGGCCGCCACCGCCGATACAGCCGCCCGGGCAGGCCATAATCTCAATGGCGTGGTATTCGTTGCGTCCGTGCCTGATATCATCAAGAAGATGACGTGCATTGCCCAGACCGTGCGCAATTCCTACTTTCAGTTCGAAACCGTCAAGGTCCACCGTTGCCCTGCGCACTCCCTGCAATCCCCTCACTGCCTGGAAATTGACATCCTTGAGAGTCTTTCCCGTGTACATCTCGTAGACCGACCTCAAGGCGGCCTCCATCACGCCGCCTGTTGTTCCGAAAATCACCCCGGCCCCGGTCGAAGTACCCAATGGCTGGTCGAAATCCATATCCGGAAGCAGTGTGAAACTGATATTCGCCCTTTTTATAAGTCTTGCAAGTTCGCGCGTGGATATGGAGTAGTCCACATCCGGATTCCCGTCAGTCTTGAATTCATCCCTGTCACATTCATATTTCTTGGCAAGACACGGCATTATGGAGACTACTACCAGTTTTTTCCGAGGTATTCCCATCTTCTCCGCCCACCAGGTCTTGGCAATGGATCCGAACATCTGCTGCGGGGAACGCGCCGTGGACGGGATATCGAGCAGGTCAGGGAACTGGTGTTCGAAAAAGTTCACCCATGCCGGACAGCAGGAAGTTAGGATAGGCAGGCGCACCGACCGGTCCCCATCCAGATACCTGGTCAGGCGGTCGAGCATCTCCGCTCCTTCCTCCATTATTGTCAGGTCTGCCGCGAAGTCCGTATCGAATACATAGTCAAAACCGAGTTCGCGCAAGGCTGCGACCATTTTACCGGTGACCAGAGTCCCCGCAGGCAGCCCGAACTCCTCCCCTATCGCAGCCCTTACTGCCGGTGCCGTCTGGACTATGACAACCTTATCCGGATCAGCCAGATCCTCGACCAGACGGTTGGTGTGGTCCCTTTCCGTCAGCGCCCCGACCGGGCACACTGCCACGCACTGGCCGCAATAGGTGCATTCGCTGTCAACCATCATCTTGTCGAACGCCGGGGCGATGGTCGTGTTGAATCCTCTGCGGATTGCCCCGAGGGCGCCTACCGTCTGGACCTCGTTGCAGACGCTTTCACATCTGCGGCAGAAGATGCACTTGTCCATATTGCGGACAATCGATGCGGTGACTTCCCTCTTTCTTGGGGAGAGTTCCCCTCCGTTGAACGGCATTTCCCTGATATTGAACCTCAGGGCCAGATTCTGTAGTTCGCAGTTGCCGGCCTTGGGACAGGTCAGGCACTCGTTCGGATGGTCGGAAAGAATAAGTTCCGCCACTATCTTGCGGGCGTTCATCACCCTGAGGGTACTTGTCCTGACCACCATCCCGTCAGTACATCTTGTCGCACATGCAGGGGCAAGGTTGCGTCTTCCCTCGACTTCCACGACGCAGATACGGCATGAAGCGGGGTTGTTCCTGATACAGGTACCTTTCAGGTCTATGTGGCACAGAGTCGGGATATCTATCCCGATCTGCTGGGCGGCCTCGAGAATCGTGCTCCCCTGGGGGACAGTAACGAAATGATGGTCTATCTGCAGTGTTATCTGTTTTTCTTCCATAACTGGTTTCGGAATTAATTGAAGACTATCTGAAATCCCTGCCGTCATGACACCGATATGGCCTTGAACCGGCACCTTGCCATGCACATTCCGCATTTGATGCACTTGTCCGGATTGATGACATGCGGCTTGCGGACATCCCCGATGATGGCATCCGCCGGACAGTTCTTCGCACAAAGATGGCATCCGATGCACAGGGCAGGATTGATAAGGTATGTCAGCAGAGCCTTGCACTGCCGCGCCCGGCACTTATGATCCCTTACGTGTTCCAGATATTCGTCATAAAAATGATTGAGCGTGGACAGGACTGGATTCGGGGAAGTCTGGCCCAGACCGCATAGAGCCGTATCTTTGATCACTTTTCCTAGCGTAGAAAGGGTTTTCAGGTCCTCCTCTGTCCCCTTGCCTGCCGTAATCCTGTTCAGGACCTCCAGCAGACGCTTGTTGCCGATACGGCATGGCGTGCATTTGCCGCAGGACTCTTCTACAGTGAAATCCAGGTAGAACCTTGCTACTGAAACCATGCAGTCATCTTCATCCATGACTATCATTCCGCCGGACCCCATCATGGAGCCTTCCGCCACAAGATTGTCGAAATCTATCGGTATGTCCAGATGTTTTTCCGTCAGGCAGCCTCCCGACGGCCCGCCAGTCTGGACAGCCTTGAATTTCCTGCCACCCTTGATTCCTCCTCCTATATCATATATCACTTCCCTCAGGGTCGTTCCCATCGGCACTTCGATCAGCCCTACATTGTTGATCTTTCCGGCCAGGGCGAAGACTTTGGTCCCTTTCGACTTCTCCGTTCCTATGGACGAGAACCATTCCGCCCCTTTTGTCAGGATGACAGGGATATTCGCGAAAGTCTCGACATTGTTGACATTTGTCGGTCTGCCCAGATATCCGGATTCCGCAGGGAAAGGCGGCTTCATCGTCGGCTCTCCCCTCTTCCCCTCCATGGAGTGGATCAGGGCAGTCTCCTCGCCGCAGACAAATGCCCCGGCACCGTATCTGATCTCTATGTCAAAGGAGAATCCGGTCCCGAGAATATTCTCCCCGAGAAGTCCGTACTCACGCGCCTGCCCGATTGCTGTCTTGAGCCTGTGGATGGCAAGAGGGTATTCTGCCCGGATATACACCAGACCGTTTGATGACCCAATGGAATATCCGCAGAGAGCCATTGCCTCGACGATGGAGTGCGGGTCCCCTTCCATGATGGAACGGTCCATGAATGCTCCAGGGTCGCCTTCGTCCGCATTGCAGACCACATATTTCACATCCGAGACACTCTTTCTGGCAAAGCCCCATTTCACTCCAGTCGGGAAGCCTCCTCCGCCGCGTCCCCTCAGTCCCGAGCGCTTCACCTCATCTATCACCTCCTCGGGAGTCCTGTTCAGAAGACTGTCCGCCAGAGCGAAATAGCCGTCGCGGGCAATGTATTCCTCGATGTTTTCCGGATCGATGAATCCGCAATTGCGTAACGCAATCCTCATCTGCTTGCGGTAGAAGTCAATATGCTTGGAATCGCTTACGCTCCGCCCGGTCTTCGGGTCGACATAGAGCAGTCTCTCCACCCTACGGCCACAGATGATATGGTTGTCCACTATGTCATCTGCATCATCGGGAGTCACCTGGGTATAAAACGTGTTGTCCGGGATAATCTTGACTACCGGGCCTTTTTCGCAGAAGCCGAAACAGCCCGTCGTGATGACATCGACCCTGTCATCAATTCCCCTGTCTCCGAGTTTTTCCTTGATACGTTCACAGATAAGCGCGCTAGAAGACGCCTTGCATCCTGTCCCTCCGCAGATAAGGACCTGCATTCTTTCAGTCCCGGTATCCAGTCCGCTGCTGGCTTCACTCACGGTGCTGTCGCTCTGCTCCCTGAGCATGAGTCTTTTCACCGCTTCGGACCTTACGGCGTGCAGATCCCCGATTGTCAGTATTTTCATATCAGTCAGTCCAGTGTCAATTGTGGTGCTGACAAAGTTATCAAAAGATTTTTATTTTACAAGAGCCTTCACTTTGGTTTTAAGATAATTTCTTGCATAGCCTGCCCATATGTCAAGAATCCGTCCGTCAGGAGATATCATCACATAATGAGGTATACCGGTAACTCCATATACTGCAGCCAGTCCGGTATAGCCCATACGCAGTTCGTTCCACTGGTTCCCGCCGACCTCGTTTTCCGACAGATACTTCAACCATATATCCTTTCTGTCTGAAGATATTCCGACTACCGCCAGCCTGTCGCCATAGGCTGTGATGATTTCCTTCATTTCAGGGATGGATGCTACGCATGGACCGCAACCCTGGCTCCAGAAGTCCAGCAGGATGTATTTACCGTTGAATTCCGACAGATGCCTGAGGTTTCCATCCGTATCGTACAGGTCGCCATCCACCATTTCATCTCCAATGCTCACCCGCTCGGGCAGATGCATATATTCGTATATCATCCGCCCTGTCTCTGTCTGAAGGTCATCTTCCGACAGACGAGAATACAGACTCCGGATACGGTCAGCCTTGAAATTGTCCGGATCGTACTGAAGGATTCTGACATAGGAGCCGTATTTATCCATCCATATTTCATTCACCGGGGCCTTTGTCAGATAGTCGAGTTTCCTGATATCCACAATTGAATCCAGAGGCGTGTTCAACTTCAGGATCGAATCCAGTTTCTCCCGAGCCCTGCGCTGAGCAGTCTGGTCGTTTCCTGCCGCAGCCCTCATTTCATCGGCAACATCATTCATCAGCACACGGTTTTCCAGAACCCTTGCCCGTTCCGGGAATCCGGCCTTCCTGTATTCATTCTCGTATTTCTGATACGGTAGCCCGCTCTTCACCGTCCAGGTCTCGACAAGATTGTCATTCCCTCGTATCCGTATCCTTTCACCGGGAGCCACCCAGACTTCAAGAGACACCGACGGGAACCCTTTGCCTCCCATTATGGAATAATGCTTCATGGACGACACGGTATCCCTGAACATAAAACGGCCATCCGTGACGGTATCCCTCGCGATGCTCTTCCCGATATTTCCGTAATTTGCGAACAGGATGACTGTCGAACTGTCAGGAATGTTCTTCACATATCCCTCTATGATGAATTCATTGTCTCCGGGTGCCGGATTTCCGGTACATCCGGCTGCAGATAGTGTCAAAAGTGCCGCCATAAGGCGGAAAAATGATACAGGTTTCATGGTGAATCAGATATATGGCCATACAAAAATAATAAAATCCGCAACAGTACATCACATTGACGACATAAACGGCTGTTTTTTGTCAAAAAGAGTTATATTTGCAGAGTTTATGCAAATATAATTTAACTACATAAAATATGAGTATCCAGCAGGAAAAAATCAAAGAACTTGTAGAGCGCAGGTCAAAGGCGCGCATGGGCGGCGGTCAGAAAAGGATTGACGCCCAGCACCAGAAAGGTAAATATACCGCGAGGGAAAGGATTGCAATGCTTCTCGATGAAGGAAGTTTCGAGGAGTATGACATGTTTGTCCAGCACCGCTGTACCAATTTCGGAATGGACAAGACCCACTTTGACGGAGACGGCGTCGTAACCGGACACGGAACCATCGATGGAAGGTCAGTCTATATCTTCGCCCAGGACTTTACGGTATCTGGAGGCTCTCTTTCCGAGACGATGGCGCAGAAGATATGCAAGGTGATGGATATGGCGATGAAGAACGGTGCCCCTTGCATCGGACTCAACGACTCGGGCGGAGCACGTATCCAGGAAGGCATCTGCGCACTTGCAGGTTTCGGTGAGATTTTCCAGAGAAACATCATGTCATCCGGCGTGATTCCGCAGATTTCCGGCATATTCGGGCCGTGTGCGGGAGGTGCTGTATACTCCCCTGCCCTCACTGATTTCAACATCATGGTGAAGAACACCTCTTACATGTTCCTGACAGGTCCCGGCGTGGTGAAGACCGTCACCGGTGAAGTGGTAAGCCAGGAAGACCTCGGAGGTGCAAGCGTACATTCCACCAAGAGCGGAGTGGCGCATTTCGCGGCAGAGACCGAAGAGGAAGGGCTCCAGATTATCAAGGATATCCTCAGTTTCATCCCGCAGAACAACATGGAGGAGGCTCCGATTGTCCCGACAAACGACCCGGTCAGCCGCGTGGATGACATGCTCAACGAGATCATCCCGGACAATCCGAACAAGCCGTACGACATGTACCAGGTCATCGGAAGCATCGTGGATGACGGACGTTTCTTCGAGATACACAAGAACTACGCAAAGAAC
>CALVAE010000153.1 GCA_944325465.1 uncultured Bacteroidales bacterium
AAATTCTTCATCTTTGCGGCCGCGTTCGAGGAAGGATTCCACGTCCTGGTATTCATCGCCCTGCTGAATACCATAATTTCCCTTTACTACTACCTGCTTGTAGTCAAGGCGATGTTCATCAATCCGAACGACACGCCGATTGCGTCCTTCCGAAGCGACAGCAGCACGCGCATAAGTCTTGTGCTCTGCCTTGCAGGTGTCCTTGTCCTCGGAATCGCAAGTACGGTCTTTGACAGTATCAATCTCTTTACCTTCGGCCTGTAGCAAGCCGTAAGGGTCAGGATATGTTTTTCCGGTTTCCGCATTCTGGCGGGGACCGGAAAATTTTGTATATTTGGACTGTTTATAACCCGTTTATATGAAACTGATAACCCGTATCGAATACCATACTGTCTGGGGACAGGAACTTTTCCTGAGGTCCGGAGACAGGATTTATCCCATGAAATATGCTCCCGGTGATGTCTGGACCGCGGAAATCCCACGAGTCCGGACAGACCGTGATTTTGAATACCGCTATGAAGTCCGTCAGGGCGGGGTCTGTATCAGGACGGAATGGAAGTCGCACCGTCTGGAATTCACGGGTGACGAAGGGCAGGGACACGTCCGGAAAGGCAGGATTGAAGTTCGGGATTTCTGGTCCGATGTGCCGGCGGACCTTCCCCTGCGTTCCGCTCCTTTTGCAGACGGAATATTCTCCCGGAGAGAAGGTGCTCCCTGGAAAGCGGCGGGTACGGCAGTGCCCGTATTTTCCCTGAGGTCGGAAAGGAGTTTCGGAGTAGGGGAGTTCCGCGATCTGAAACTGCTTGCGGACTGGGCGGTCATGACCGGACAGAAGGTCATCCAGTTGCTGCCGGTAAATGATACCACGATGACATGGACCTGGGAGGATTCCTATCCGTACAATGCCAATTCGAGTTTTGCCCTTCATCCGCAGTTCCTCTGCCTGACGGAAGCCGGGGTTGAGGCCGATGAAGAGTATGACGCCCTTCAGAAGGAACTGAACGGGCTGCTTCAGGTCGATTACGAGAGGGTCAATTCGGAGAAACACAGGCTGTTGCGCAAGGCTTTCGCGCAGACCGGAAGGAAGGTCATGTCTACCAAGGCTTTCAGGACTTTCTACAGGGAAAACGAGACATGGCTTCTCCCCTATGCCGTCTTCTGTGTCCTAAGGGATGAATTCGGAACCGCTGATTTTTCGCAATGGAAGCGGAAGAGCGGCAGGGCGGAAGAGGATTATTCCGTATATGATGCCGGTATAGCCGCCCGTTTTGCCGCATCCCGCAGGAAAGAGACCTCATACTGGTATTTCGTGCAGTATCATCTGCATCGGCAGTTGCTGGATGCCAGGGATTATGCCCGGTCCAAAGGTGTGATCTTCAAGGGGGACCTCCCGATCGGGGTAAGCAGGACCAGTGCGGATGCGTGGGTGAATCCCCGTCTGTTCAATCTGGATTCCCAGGCCGGTGCCCCGCCGGATGCCTTTTCGGCTGATGGCCAGAACTGGGGGTTCCCGACCTACAACTGGGAAGAAATGTCCCGGGACGGTTACTCCTGGTGGAAGTCCCGGCTCGGAAACATGTCCCGGTATTTCGATGCCTTGAGAATCGACCACATTCTCGGATTCTTCAGGATATGGGAAATACCTCTTGGCGAGAAGAGCGGGCTGATGGGGCATTTCAATCCGGCGCTTCCTTATGCGGCCGGTGAACTGGCTTCCATGGGTTTTGATCTCACTTCGGGCGGACATGCCGGCAAGGTGGGAGACGGGGATGTGCTTTTCGTCCCGGATCCGCACAGGAAAGGTTACTGGCATCCGAGGATAGAGGCCCGGTCCACCCGGGTGTATGCCGGATTGTCCGATGGGATGAAACGGAAGTTCGACAGTCTGTATGACGATTTCTTCTACCGCAGGCACAACCTTTTCTGGAAGGAATCCGCAATGAGGAAACTGCCTCCGCTTCTTACCGCTACCGGAATGCTGGCCTGCGGGGAGGATCTCGGGATGATTCCCGACTGCGTTCCTGATGTGATGCGTGAATACAGGATCCTTTCGCTTGAAATACAGAGGATGCCGAAAAGACTCGGTGAGAATTTTTCCGACCCCGCACATTATCCGTATTATTCTGTATGCACCACTTCCACCCACGACATGAATCCGTTGAGGGCATGGTGGGAGGAAGACCTCGAAGTTACGGACCGTTTCTGGCGTGAAGCCCTGCACGGTCAGGGAAAGGCTCCGGAGCATTGCAGTCCGGAGATATGCAGGCGGATAGTGGAGATGAACCTGGCGGCACCGTCCATGCTGGCGATCCTGCCTTTGCAGGACTGGCTTTCGATGTCCGGCTCTCTTTCTCCGGCAGATCCTTCTTCGGAAAGGATAAACCTCCCTTCCGTTTCCCGTCATTACTGGAGGTACAGGATGCATCTGACTCTGGAAAACCTTCTCGGACAGGAAAGTCTCAACGCCCTGGTCCGGGAGATAGTCTCCGCCTCGGGACGGCTGTAAAATACGATAATGTTAAATGGGAGAACAATTTTTAAGAAAATTCAAAACAACTTCGTATATTTGCAGTTAAAATTTTTACGAATGCAGACTATTAATTCTCAGATTCCCGAAGGTCTTACCTTCGATGACGTATTGCTTGTTCCCGCACGCTCTGAGGTTCTGCCCAGAGATGTAGATGTTTCTACGGAATTTTCAAGGAATATCAGGCTTCACACTCCGATTGTCTCTGCAGCAATGGATACGGTGACCGAGGCGGACCTTGCCATTGCGATTGCCAGAGCAGGAGGTATCGGTGTCATTCACAAGAACATGACCATCGAGCAGCAGGTGTCGCAGGTGCGCCGCGTCAAGAGGGCCGAGAACGGTATGATCTACGATCCTATTACCATCCGTCCTGACGCTACGGTCGGTGCCGCCCTCGGAATGATGGCCCAGCATCATATCGGAGGTATTCCGGTGGTGGATGCCAACAATTACCTTATAGGTATTGTCACCAACAGGGATCTCCGGTTCCAGGACAATATGGGGCTTCCCGTATCGGAAGTGATGACTTCGGAAAATCTTGTCACCGCTCCGCAGGGAATCGGCCTTGAGGAGGCTACCGCCATTATCAGGAACCACAAGTTCGAGAAACTCCCGGTGGTGGACAAGGACGGGAAACTGGTCGGGCTCATCACCTACAAGGATCTGATGAAGATAAAGGACAATCCTATCGCTTCCAAGGATTCAAAGGGTCGTCTCCTTGTCGCTGCCGCGGTGGGAGTGAAGTCAGATACCATAGAAAGGATAGAGATGCTGACAAGCGCAGGCGCTGATGCTGTGGTGGTGGATACTGCCCACGGCCATTCCGTCTATGTGCTTGAGGTGATAAAGAAGGCCTGCAAGGCTCTGCCGGGCATAGAGATAGTTGCCGGAAACGTCGCTACCGGCGAGGCTGCCAAGGCACTGGCTGATGCCGGAGTGAGCGGAGTGAAGGTGGGTATCGGTCCAGGCTCCATCTGTACCACCCGTGTGATAGCAGGAGTGGGTATGCCGCAACTGACTGCGGTAATGCTCGCTTCCGAAGCCCTCAGGGGAACGGGGATCCCAATCATTGCCGACGGCGGAATCAGGTATTCCGGAGACATCGTCAAGGCGCTTGCCGCAGGAGCAAGTACCATAATGGCAGGGTCTCTGTTCGCAGGGGTTGAGGAGTCTCCAGGGGACACAATCATACTTAACGGAAGGAAATTCAAGTCGTACAGGGGAATGGGCTCTCTTGAGGCCATGCAACAGGGATCGAAGGACAGGTATTTCCAGGATATGGAAGAGGATGTCAAGAAACTTGTTCCTGAAGGCATTGTCGCCCAGGTCCCTTACAAGGGTACGCTTTCGGAAGTCGTGTACCAGTTGGTCGGCGGACTGCGTGCAGGCATGGGATATGTCGGGGCCAGGGACATCAAGGCCCTGCGGTCGGCGAAGTTCGTCCGCATCACCAATGCCGGGTATATCGAGAGCCATCCGCATGACGTTACCATCACACGCGAGTCTCCTAACTATTCCAGGTAGGGGATGAGGCGGCTTGAAACGGCAGTTCTTGTATCCCTGCTTTCCGCCCTCTGTCTCAGTTCGTGCAAACTGTGGAATTCCATACTGCACGATGAGGAAGTGGTGGCGAAAGTGGGGAACAATATGTTGTACAGAAGCGATGTCCTCAAGGTAGTTCCTCCGGGAATTCCGGAAGAAGACAGCCTGCATCTTGCGATGCAGTATATCAATTCCTGGGCATCGGACATGGTGTACCTTGAAATTGCCGAAAAGGAACTTTCAAAGGAGCAGAAAGATGTTTCCAAAGAACTCGAGACCTACAGAAGGTCGCTTCTGAAATACCGTTATGAGCAGTTGTATGTCAACGAAAGGCTGGATACGGCTGTGACTGCGGCCGAGGTCGAAGACTATTTCAGGCAGCATGAAGAGGATTTCAGGCTCCAGCGTCCCATAGTGAGGGCCAGGTGGATGAAGATTCTGCCCGAGTCTCCCGATTACGAGACACTGAAGGATCTGATGTCATCGGCCGAAGAAGGAGTGTGGGATGTCGATATGGCGGCATATCCTTCCGCAGACAGGTTCAGGGACTGTTCGGGGACATGGGTAGACAGTGAAATGCTTGCCAGGGAGATGGATACCGACCTCCAGGCTCTTCTGCCCCTCAGACCTGGCGGTTTCATCGAAACGCCGGCAGGGGACGGGCGCAGGAACGTGGCCTACATCGTAGCCGTGATGGATGCCGGCGGAATCCCGCCGGTTGAGTTCTGTACGCAGAGGATAGAAGATATCATTATCAGTTCCAGGAAGCATCACCTGACATCCTCTTTGGAACAGGAATTGCTCAAGGATGCGCGCGATAAAGGAAAATTTGTAATCTACTGAAACAATGAAATATATTAGAACACTTCTTGTTGTCCTGTGTGCCGGATGCTCCTTTGCGGCATCTGCCCAGAAATATTCCAACGGACTTATAGACAAGTCCGTGGCGGTTGTGGGCAATGAGATGATCATGCTTTCCCAGATAGAACAGGAGGTGCAGATGCTCCGGGCACAGGGCATGGCTTCGGACAGGAACGTCAGATGCGAGGTCCTGGAGCAGATGCTTGAGTCGAAACTTTTCCTCATGCAGGCCAGGGTCGACTCCCTTACCGTCAATCAGGACATGGTCGAAAGTGACCTGACCAACAGGGTCGACCAGATAAGGACCCAGCTCGGAGGGGATGAAGAAGTGGAAAAATATTTCGGGAAACCGTTGTACAAACTCCGTGAAGAATGGAGGCAGACCCTTGAAGACCAAAATCTTACTATGACGATGCAGCAGGAAATCGTCAAGAAGGTCCCGGATCTGACTCCGTATGATGTCGAAAAATATGTCGAAAAGACCGACCCTGAGGATCTTCCGATGGTCCCTATCAAGTACAGGCTCAGCCAGATCTGCATATATCCGGACAGGGAGGCGGCCAACAATGCCGTCAAGGAACGCCTGCTTGCATTGAGGGAGCGTATCATAAACGGAGAGAAATTCGCCACTCTTGCCAGGATATATTCGCAGGATCCCGGAAGCGCCCGCAGGGGAGGTGAACTCGGTATGGCCTCGAAGTCTATTTTCTGGCCTGCCTTTTCCGATGCCGCGATGGCTCTCAAACCCGGTGTGGTGTCCCAGATAGTGGAGACCCCTGACGGATTCCATATAATAGAAGTCCTTGAGAAGAAAGGGGATATGTTCAATGCCAGGCATATCCTTCTTAAACCCGAATATACTTCCGAGGACAGGGAAAAGGCTTTCAAGACCCTCGACAGTCTGAAAACGGAAATACAGGGGAATAATATCCCGTTTGAACTGGCTGCCAGATTCTATTCCGAAGATCCTGCAACCAAGACCAACGGCGGCCAGATGGCGGATCCGGGGACTGGTTCGGCATATTTCGAGATAGACCAGTTGAAGCCGGAGGACTACAATGCCATAAAGGATCTGAAGGAGGGGGAGATTTCCGCACCTTTCGAGTCAAAGGACAATGAAGGAAGGGGTGCGACCGACCGTAATTCAGGAAGTACCGTGTACAAGATAATCAAGGTGGACAAGATTCTCCCGGCCCATGCAGCCTCCTTCGACAATGACTATGACCTTCTCCTTTCACAGGCAAGGCAGGAAAAGCAGATGGAAGCCATAGACAGTTTCATCAATTCAAAGATTGACGTTACCTATATCGTAATCGACCCGATGTTCAATGACTGCCCTTTCAACAGGGAAGGGTGGGATGCCAAATTCCGCGAAACAGAATAATTCCAGATGTCTTTTTTCAGGATTCTCATATTTCCACTCCTGTTTCTGGCAGCCTTTCTGCTACCTGCGGAAATGTCCGGCCAGGAGCAGCAGGACAGTCTGGTACGTCTGGATTACGGAGAATCGGCCGAACTTCTGGAAATCAACGGGCAGAATATCAGGAAAGTCATCGGCAAGGCCAGTTTTTTCCATAACAATACCTATCTCCTGTGCGATACCGCCATGTGGAATATCGATACGAAGATTATCGATGCGATAGGTAATGTCAGTATCATCCAGGACGGTACCGTTCTGACAAGCGACAGGATGGTCTACAGGATCGACCTCAATCTTGCGGAATTCAGAGGCCATATCGTCCAGTTGGAGGACAGCGACCATAATACGTTGAGGACAAGACATCTGGACTACAATACGAAGGACAGTGTGGCCGTATTCGAGAACGGAGGCTCGATGAGGGACAAGGACGGCCAGATAATAGAAAGCGACAGGGGTACCTACGATGCCAAGATCAAGACATTCACATTCAACAAAGATGTGAACATGTTCACTGATTCGATCTTTGTCAAGACGACCTCTCTCATATATGAATCGGATCTCAGTCTGGCTACTTTCGGCAGGGGAACGGATGCATGGCAGGAAGACAATATGCTTTCGGCCGATGCCGGGTGGTATGACCGGGGCAGGGAGATCTTCTTCTTCCGGAACAATGTACACGTGATGACGGACACCCAGGAGGGATGGAGCGATTCCCTTTATTTTTACCGGAATACCATGGATGTGGTAATGCTCGGCAGGGCGCAGGTGTCGGATACGACGAGAAATGTTTCCGGACTGGCAGGCAGGATCGAGTATATCGATTCCCTGTCAAGGGTCACGATGACCAGGAAGCCAGCGGTGATTTCCGAAGTGGATGACCAGGGTCAGTTGGATACCGTCTATTTCGGGGCTGATTCTCTTATATACAGGACTATACGCAAATGTGACATAGATTCTTCCCTGTTCGCGGCAGCATCGCAGAGACTGTCTTATTTTGAAGCCGATCCGGTGGGGAATTACCGTAAAAAGGCTGCGGAAGAGGCTGCAAAGGCTGCCGCTGAAGCTGCGAAGAATGATCCTAACCGTCCGCCTGTCAAACCGAAGTCCAATGACCAGGGAGACAAGTCCGATGCCGTCAAGTCCGGGTCGGCACAGGTTGCCGGTGAAACGTCGGCTTCTGCGGCAGGCGATCAGTTATCGTCCGGCTCCGCCCCCGTCGGGCAGGCTCCGGCCGTGCCTGCACCATTGCAGACCAATGCCGTTTCATCGGATGCAGTTCCTTCCCCGTTGGCAGCCGGTCCTGATTCTCTGGCGGCCAATTCCGGCTCTGTGCCGTCCCTGCCTGATCCATTGCCTGACGGCCCGGATTCGTTGGCAACCGTTCCTGATTCTTTATCGTCGGGACCGGATTCATTGGCTGTCGGTGCCGATTCGACTGCGACCGCCCTGGATTCGTTGACATTTGGCTCGGATTCGACTGCGACCCCCCTCGATTCATTGACAGTCGGCTCTGATTCGACTGCGACTGCTTTGGATTCGCTTACGGCCGGCACTGACTCACTTGCTGTCGCGGATTCAGCCGCCGTGCTCCAGCAGGATACCACGGAAATCGGATTCGTCACGGCTCTGCGGAATGTCAAGGTGTACCGGAAAAACCTGCAGATAGTGTGTGACTCTCTGGAATATACAGACCTTGATTCCCTTGCCAGGCTGTTCAAGGGCCCTGTGATCTGGAATGAAATCACCCAGCAGTATGTCGCCGACAGCATAACCGCCGTAATCAGGAACAACGCGATGGAAAAGGCGGCTCTCATGTCCAATGCCTTTATCCACATGCAGGTGGAAGACACCTTGTATTATAATCAGGTCCGTTCTGCCGAGATGCTGGCATTCTTTGACAAGGACGGAGAACTGAGACGTTTTGATGCATTGGGAGGGGCGGCCGGTCTGTTCTTCCTCGAGGAAAACGATGCCATCGCCACGGTCAACAAGAAGGAATCCACAATGCTCTCGGCCACCTTTGTTGACGGGGAGATTGACAAGGTATATTATTATGATGCGGCAAAGAGCGATGCGTATCCTGTGGTCCAGCTCGCAAAGGCGGATCAGATACTGAAAGGTTTCAACTGGCAGCCGAAACTCAGGCCGGCGGACAGGACCGCAGTCACTCCTTTGAATCCGAGACCGCCTGAGCGGGCGAAATATCTTTCCCGTCCACGTGCTGCCTATAGGCAGACGGATATCTATTTCCCCGGTTATATCTCTGACATATACAGACAGATAGCCGTGCGTGATTCTCTTGACAGGATAAGGGCGATAGAGCAGAGGCAGGCGGAAGCCGAGGCGGAGAGACTGGCAGAGCAGAACAGGCTGGATTCTTTGGCGACGCTTGATTCTCTGGCAGTGGCGGACAGCATTGCTTTGGCTGACAGTATGGCTGTAGTCGATTCACTTTCCAAGGCCTTGAAGAAAATTCAGGCGGACAGTATTGCAAGGGCGGACAGCATAAAGGCTGCAGAAGAGGCATTGGCCATGACCGACAAGCAGTTGAGAAAGGAACAACTCAAAAAGGAAAGGAAAGAGGCCAAAGAGAAACGTCTGAAGGAAAGGGAAGCAAGATGGGCTGATCTTGACCGTAAGGATGCGGACAAGGCTGCGGCCAAAAAGGCCAAAAAGGAAGCCGTCCTTCGGGAACGGAAACGGAAACTCCTGATGCGTGAACTGGAGCAGCAGAAAAGGGATGCTGAGGTTCTTGAAAAATATCTGAAACGTATTGAAGCGCGTCAGGCGCGGAAAGAGGCCAGACGTCAGAAAAAGACACGGCCGGCACCGCTTGAGAGCAGGGATGCCGGCCGTGAAATCAGTCTTGGGCAAACAGGGAAATGATGTTCAGTATCACCTTGCTTGCCTTTTCCATGCTTTCAAGAGGAACGAATTCCAGTTTGCCGTGGAAATTGTGTCCGCCTGCGAAAATGTTCGGACAAGGCATTCCCATGAACGATAGGTTCGCTCCGTCCGTACCTCCCCTAATCGGCTGGATGTGAGGCGTGATTCCTTCCATTTCCATGGCCTTCACCGCCTTTTCTATTATATGGTAGTGCGGTTCCACTTCTTTCCTCATATTGTAGTATTGCTGGCGTATCTCCACGGTAGCGGTCCCTTCACCGTATTTCGCATTGATGAACTCCACGCATCTGCGCAGCATATCCTGCTTCTGGCGGAACAGTTCCATGTCATGGTCCCTGATAATATACGAGAACGTTGATTCTTCCACAGTCCCGTTGAATCCGGTTATGTGCAGGAACCCTTCATAGCCTTCCGTATATTCGGGTCTCTGTTCGATCGGAAGCATGGCGTTCAGTTCCATTCCGATAAGGATGGAATTGAGCATTTTCCCCTTTGCATAGCCGGGATGGATGTTGCGTCCCTGGATATGGACTTCTGCAGCCGCCGCATTGAAATTCTCGTATTCCAGTTCACCGATTGCCCCTCCGTCCATGGTATATCCGTATTCCGCACCGAATCTTTTCACGTCGAACTTCACGGTACCGCGTCCGATTTCCTCGTCAGGGGTGAATGCTATCCGTATTTCCCCGTGTCTGAACTCCGGATGCTCCGTCATGTAGAGTGCGGCGTCCATTATTTCCGCGACTCCGGCCTTGTCGTCCGCACCAAGCAGGGTGGTGCCGTCTGTCGTTATGATGGTCTGTCCCTTATACTGAAGCAGTTCAGGGAATTCATCCACCTTCAGGCTGAGCCTCTCATTCAGTCTGATGTCTTTCCCGTCATAGTCCGTGATTATCTGCGGACGGATGTCTTTCCCTGATGCGTCCGGGGACGTATCCACGTGGGCGATGAATCCGACAACCGGCACGTCCTTCCCGCAATTGGAAGGAATGACGGCCATTACGTATCCGTATTCGTCCAGTTCCGCCTGTATTCCCATTGCCGCAAGTTCATCCCTGAGCATCTTCAGCAGATCCAGTTGTCTGGAAGAACTCGGCTGGCTTTCCGAATCCGGATCCGACTGCGTGTCCACTGCCACGTATCTGAGAAATCTGTCAAGTATCTTTTCCATAATTGTCAATGATTATTTTCTTGCTTTCATAGCCGAAATGATGATGAATATGATGATCGCGGCGTACGGTATTATCGCTACGGGTTCCGTCCATGCGGACGGTTCCATATAGAGGTCTACCTTGGCGAATTTCAGGATGGCGCTGACTACTCCCATCAGGGCACCTCCGGCGATGAATCCGGATGCTATCAGCGTACCTTTCTCCTGCCGGGCGTTGTTTGTCTCCTTGTCCTTGCTTCTTGAACTTACAAACCAGGATATGGCACCTCCTACAAGCAGCGGAAGGTTCAGTTCGATCGGGATGAACATTCCCAGGGCGAAGGCAAGGGCCGGTACCTTGAATACGGTCAGAAGGATGGCAATGACCGCTCCTATCCCGTACAGAAGCCACGGAGCGCCCCCGCCGTTCATCATCGGCTCGATAACGGCAGCCATTGCGTTGGCCTGTGGAGCCACGAGGGCCCCTTCTCCGGTGAATCCGTATGCTTCGTTGAGCACCATCATCACTCCTCCTACGGTGGCCGCTGCGACAAGGGTGCCGAGGAATTTCCAGGTTTCCTGTTTCTTCGGGGTGCTCCCTATCCAGTAGCCTATCTTCAGGTCAGTGACGAATGCTCCGGCAACGGACAGGGCCGTACACACCACGCCTCCTATTATCAGGGCCGCCGTCATGCCTGCCGTTCCGTTCAGTCCGCAGGCTACCATCACTATCGATGCAAGGATGAGGGTCATCAGCGTCATCCCGCTGACAGGGTTGGTCCCGACAATCGCTATGGCATTTGCCGCTACCGTAGTGAAAAGGAAGGCTATTATCCCGACCACGAGAAGTCCTATCACCGCATGCCAGATATTGTCCACTACTCCGAAGACGAAGAAAAGGAATACGGCGACAAGGGTTATGGCGATGCCCACCACGATGATTTTCATGGAGATGTCTTTCTGGGTCCTGACCGTTTCCTCTTCCTCCTGGCTTTTCTTCCTGCGGAATTCCCCTGCAGCCAGTCCTACGGCGGACTTTATCACGCCGAAGGATTTGACGATGCCGATGATTCCGGCAGTGGCTATGCCACCGATGCCGATGTGCCTTGCATATTCGGTGAATATCTGTTCCGGAGTCATCTCGCTGATGGTCGTGGTGATTCCCGTTCCCATCATGTCGATGACACTGCCTCCCCATATCAGGTTCATCAGAGGTATTATCACAAACCATACGAGGAAACTTCCGCAGCATATAATGAAGGCATATTTAAGTCCCACGATATATCCGAGACCGAGAACGGCCGCTCCCGTATTGAGTTTTACCACGAATTTCGCCTTGTCCGCCACTACGGCACCCCAGTGCATGACGGTTGTGGATATCGTCTCGCCCCACAGCCCGAACGTGGATACGATGAAATCATACAGACCTCCAATTAGTCCGCTGATCATCAGGGTCTTGGCTCCCTTGCCCCCGCTTTCTCCGCTTACGAGTACCTGGGTCGTGGCGGTCGCTTCAGGGAAAGGGTACTTTCCGTGCATGTCCTTCACGAAATATTTCCTGAACGGTATCAGGAACAGGATTCCGAGTATCCCGCCGAAAAGCGAGGAGAAGAAGACCTGTGTGAAATTCACGGCAAGTTCGGGATATCTGGCCTGCAGGATGTACAGGGCCGGCAGGGTGAAGATGGCTCCGGCCACTATCGCTCCGGAGCAGGAGCCGATGGACTGGATCATTACGTTCTCTCCGAGGGAGTTCTTCCTCCCCAGCGCGCTGCTCAGTCCGACGGCCAGGATGGCGATAGGTATGGCGGCCTCGAATACCTGGCCTACCTTCAGTCCGAGATAGGCTGCTGCAGCCGAGAAGATGACGGTCATGAGAAGACCGACCGATACCGACCATGGGGTCACTTCCGGATAATTCCTTTCAGGAGTGAGGAGGGGCCTGTATTCTTCCCCGGGTTTGAGTTCCCTGTGGGCGTTTTCAGGCAGGGATGTCTGTCTTTTCTCTTCCATTTTACATTCAGGTTTGTGTCAGTACACTATAAAAACATACAAAGATAATGATTAATGAAATTTCTCATTACCTTTGGCATTCAAAAACTTTTATAGATATGCTTTCATCTTTCCAGGGGGGGTATTTTATCATAATTGTAGCCGTCCTTGCCGTCGCTCTCTCCGGAGTGACTGTCTGGAATTTCTTCCTTAGACGGGAACTGGACAAGGCAAGGAAAGAACTCCAGTCCCTTTATGCAAGGAAATATGTCGCCGGTCCGTCCGAAATTGTCGTGTCATCAATGGATGACGAACTTCTCAGGAAGGCGATTGAACTTGTGGAACAGAACATCAGCAATGACAGTTATGATGTGGCTGCGCTCGTCTCCGATCTGGGGCTGAGCAGGACATTGCTGTATCAGAAGATTCATGAACTGACCGGAATGTCCGTAAAGGAGTTCATCCGGGATATCCGTTTCCGCAGGGCCGCACAACTTCTGAAGAAATCATCCATGACCGTATCTGAAATTTCTTTCATATGCGGCTTCTCGAATCCGAAATATTTCAGCAGCAGTTTCAGAAAATATTTCGGAATGAGCCCTTCCGAATTCCGGGATAGCCGCAATGACGCCTCGGATGAGTCAAAACAGGCATTGTAGATCAATTAGTTGTACAAAATCTAACCATTTCCGTACAAAAATGGCCATATAATATTTTTCATTTCTTCCATATTCGAGTGTTGAAAAAATGTGTGCGAACACAGTTGCCACGGTATAACCAGTATGACAACACTATCTGATACACCAAATTATTAACGATATTACTTATGATATTTAATTCAATTTCACGCTTGTTCAGCAGGAAAGCCGTGGCAATGATTGCTTTGACAGCCATGTTCTCCTTTGCTGCCAACGCCGGCGCTTCTGGAAGACAGCAGGCGCCTGACTCGGAAGCCATTAATGTCATCGGTAATGTCTCTGACGAGAACGGTGAGCCTCTTCCGGGCGCTACCATCATTCTCAAGGGAGACGATACCGTTCATGCAATCGCTGACATTGACGGTAACTATTCCATTACAGTTCCTGACAGATGGGCCGTCCTGTCCATCAGTTACATCGGTTTTATTCCTCAGGAAATCCAGGTCGGAAACCGCAGGGTTGTCAATGTAGTCCTTGTAGAAGACATCGGACAGCTTGAAGACGCGGTCGTAGTCGCATACGGCCAGCAGAAAAAGGAATCCGTCGTGGCGTCAATCGCCGCGATAGAGCCTGAAAAACTCAAGGTCGGAACCACCAGATCGCTCAGTAACAACCTCGCGGGCACCGTTGCCGGTGTGCTTGCAGTGCAGCGTTCCGGTGAGCCGGGTTACGATAACTCCACTTTCTGGATCCGTGGTATATCCACATTCCAGGATGCGGGACGTGACCCTCTCGTGCTCGTAGACGGTATCGAGCGTGATATCAACAATATCGACCCTGAAGAAATCGCGTCATTCTCCGTCCTGAAGGATGCGGCTGCAAGTGCTGTGTACGGTGTGCGCGGTGCGAACGGTGTCATCCTTATAAATACCAAGCGCGGTGAGATCGGAAAGCCGAGGGTGACGGTGAAGGCTGAATTTGCAGGTACCCAGCCTGTGAAACTTCCTGACTACATCGGGGCTGCCGACTACATGCAGTTGCTTGATGACATCAGGGTGGACCAGGGCCTGACCCCTATGTACACTGACCGAATCGCGAAGACACGTGCGAACTATGACCCGGATCTGTATCCGGATGTAGACTGGATCGATGCTGTGACCAAGGACTGGGCATCCAACCAGCGTGTCACTGCCGAGGTTTCCGGAGGTAACAATGTCCTTACCTATTCCCTCGTGGCAGCATTCTACAACGAGCAGGGTATCCTTACCCGTGACCCGAGCCGTGAATGGGACCCGTCCATCAAACTCCAGAGATACAACGTGCGTTCCAATGTCGATATCAACATCACCAAGACTACCAAGTTCCGTGTGAATATCGGCGGATATGTCCAGGACCGCAACTCCACTACCCAGAGCACGGACCTTATCTTCAGCCGTGCATTCCGTTCCGTACCGTTCGATTTCCCTGTACGTTATTCTACAGGAGAGATTCCTGCAGGTACAGAAGGCAACGTATGGGCAATGGCTACCCAGTACGGATACCAGAACACCAGTTCATCCAAGATAGAGACCCTCTTCTCTCTTGAGCAGGACCTCAAGTTCCTGACAAAGGGATTGAGAATCAAGGGAACCTTCTCTTTCGACCGTTATTCTTCAGGTACTGTGTCCAGGTCCACTTCTCCTGACCTTTACAATCCGACCAGGCAGAGGAACGAGGACGGTACGCTTGTACTCAACCGTTCTTCCGCAGGTTCCAACACTCTCGGACATTCCGTTTCAGGATCTTACGGTAACAGGAGACTTTATCTGGAACTCGCTCTCAACTACGACCGCACGTTTGCAGGCAAGCATGCCGTGTCCGGAATGCTCCTTGCCCAGAGAAGCAACTATGATGACGGTTCAAAACTCCCTTACAGAAACCAGGGTATGGCAGGTAGGGTTGCCTATACGTTCGATGACAGGTACGTGGCCGAGTTCAACTTCGGATACAACGGTTCCGAGAACTTCGCTCCGGGCAAGCGTTACGGTTTCTTCCCGTCTGCGGCTGTCGGCTGGGTGATTTCAGAGGAACCTTTCATGGCAAGGGCAAAGAAGGTTGTCAGCAACCTCAAGATCCGCGCCTCTTACGGACAGACCGGTAATGCTGACCTGAGCGGTCGCCGTTTCGCATACCTCTCTACCATTACGGATGATTACAATACCCTCGACATGTACAAGTGGGGTGTTGAAAGTGCATACGGACAGACAGGTATGGCTGAAGGAGATTTCGCAGTCCCTGACCTGACCTGGGAGAAGGTCAACAAGGCCAACATCGGTTTTGAACTCGGACTCTTCGACGGAGTCTTCGACATGTCCGTTGACCTCTTCGACGAGAGACGTAACAACATCTTCATGGAGCGTACTTCCATCCCTCTTACAGCCGGATTCATCAAGACTCCTTGGCAGAACTACGGTAAGGTGAAGAACCAGGGTGCGGAAGTGACCCTTAATTTCAGGAAGCAGTTCTCCAACGGTTTCTTTGTCGGCCTGATGGGAACGTTCACATACGCCCACAATGAAATCGTGGAAATGGACGAGCCTGCTACAGTAGTAGGGACCAACAGGGCAAAGACCGGCTGGCCGGTAGGTCAGATCTTCGGTTATATCGATGAAGGCCTCTACACCGATGCCGATTTCGATGCTGACGGTACCCTCAGGGATGACCTTCCTCAGAGTGAACTTTACACCAATATCCGCCCTGGTGACATCAGGTACAAGGATGTCAACGAAGACGGGGTGATCAATGTCTATGACCAGTCTCCTATCGGAGGGACCAACGATCCTGAAATCGTCTACGGTTTCGGACTGAACCTCGCTTGGAAAGGCTTCGATTTCGGTGTCCTCTTCCAGGGAGCAGGCAGGATGTGGAGACTCATGTCCAACAATATCATCCCGGGATATGACTCCGGCGGATACTACAACGTCTTCTACAACTATCAGGACCGCTGGACAGTCGACAATCCGAGCCAGGATGTATTCTATCCTCGTCTTACCTACGGACCTAACACCCAGAACGCCCAGCCTTCGACTTGGTGGCTCAAGAACATGAGTTATCTCAGGCTCAAGAACATCGAACTGGGATGGTCTATCCCTCAGAGATGGGCAGACAGGTCTTTCCTCTCAGGCGCACGTATCTTCGTCAGAGGTACCAATGTGCTGACATTCTCAAGTTTCAAGCTTTGGGATCCTGAACTCGACTCTTCAGACGGAGGTCAGTATCCTCTGATGAGATCTTTCTCTGCAGGTGTTGAATTCAAATTCTAAAAGACATTATATGATTATGAAAAATAGGATATTATTGTTTATCTTGGCCGCTGTCCTGCCGGTTTTCTCTTCTTGCTCGGATTATCTGGACAAGAGACCGGATGACCAGCTCGACATCGAGACGGCTTTCGAAAGCAGCCGTAACCTTACAAGGTGGCTTGCCTATATCTACGACGGTATCCCTCAGACCTATGCAGATTCCAACTGGGATATGATTGGCACGGATGCGACCATCCCGGACGGCTGGATTTCCGTAGGTAACTCCGTCTGCCTCTATCAGACCGGAGCGTGGACCGCTACCAACGGACAGATTATCAATTTCTGGAGGGATTTCCCTAAACGTATAAGGAACGCATATCTGTTCATAGAGAACGCCCATCCTCTTACAGATGTCTCGCAGAAGGATATAGATGCCATGAAGGCTGAGTGCCGTTTCTTCATAGCATACTTCCATTCCCTTATGGTGATGACCTACGGTTCTGTCCCTCTTATTACTGAGGCAGCCCCTACCACCCATCCTGAAGACCTGTATCTGAAGCAGCGTCCTTTCTATGAAGTGGTCGATTGGTGCGATCAGGAATTCCAGGCAGTGGCCAAGCAGTTGCCTATGACCTATACAGACCAGGCCAACGACTACGGTCGTGCTACGGCTCTTTGGGCCCTGGCGATGCGTGCGCGTCTGCTTACATTCGCTGCCAGCCCTCTTGTAAACGGCAATCCTGATATGGCCGGAGTGGTCAACTGTGACGGAGAGCAGATTTTCACCTCACAGTATGACCCGTACAGATGGAAACTTGCAGCAGATGCCAACATGGATCTCATCGAGATGGCTGAAGCCAACGGTTATGCCCTTTATGAGGCCCCTTCCATCGATGGTGAGCCTGACCCTTACATGAGTTATTTCGGAGCCTTGATGTATCGTCGTAACCAGGGCAATTACGAGATCATCATGCCTCGTACGGAAGACGGTGCAGGCTGGCTGGACCTTAAGGCTGCGCCTCGCAGCATTGTCGGACAGGCCGGTGTGATCGGTGCTACCCAGGACCTTGTGGATGCCTTCTTCATGGCTAACGGAAAGGTTGCCATTTCAGGTCACAATGAGGACGGTTCCCCTATTATAAACGAGAATTCAGGTTATACAGAGGAAGGTTTCTCTACAGGTGACATGTCTGTGCCTACGAACTATTTCTACAACGACCCTAACGGTTATAGCGGAGACAACAAGAAGGAGCATGTCATAACTACGGAGGGAACGTTCAATATGTATTGCAACAGGGAGCCTCGCTTCTATATCTCAATTATGTACAATGACTCTTTCAACTGGGCCAAGACCCATAAGGATATCGATGAGGCAAACCCTGCCCACAAGGAAACGGCGAATTTCTATGTCGGACAGGAAGACGGCAAGGACGGTTCCGACTATCCTGCTGCAGGATATCTGATGAAGAAGAGGATTGCCCCGGATTATTGCGGTAACTCATCGGCCGGAGAATTCAACAAGCGTCACGGTATTGTCTATCGTCTTGCCGAAGCCTATCTGGCATACGCTGAATGTCTGTATGAATACAGCGTTTCAGACGGTATTAACGAATATGAGGCGAATAAGGCCGACATTACAGAGTACCTGAATAAGATTCGTCGCAGGGCAGGTATTCCTGAATACGGCTCTGCTGAACTCGGCGATCTGGATCAGGCTGCTGCAGAGGCAGGTGTCACTGTACGTGACCTTGTCCGCAGAGAGCGCAGACTCGAACTGAACTATGAGAACGGTCACAGTTGGAATGACCTTCGCCGCTGGAAACTTGCCGAGACCGAACTTGACGGTCCGTTCTACGGAATGAACATGGATGCAGGTACGGCAGAGGAATTCTACAAGCGTACCTATTATCAGACCCGCGTGTTCAAGAGTTACTGGTGGCCTGTACCACAGGATGATATGGACAGGAACCCTAACCTCAGACAGCTTCCTGGCTGGTAACAGTGGAATTTAAACAGAAATCATTAAGATGAAAAAGATACTTTTATATCTCGGCGCCTTTGCGCTTGCATCGGCAGGACTGGTTTCCTGTGGCGATGATTATGATGAGTACGATACCTCGTACATTCTTGACAATGACGAGACCATGACTCTGACTGCATCTTCCGCTTCCATCGAGTTGGCTGAAGATACTCCTCTGGATGAGGCTGTCCTGACTTTCGACTGGACGCCTGCCCGTCAGATGCCGGACGATTACGTACTGACCTATATTACCTATCTTGACTTGAAAGTCAACGATTTCGCCTCTTCTACCGTTATTCGCAACGTGGAGAATGACGGAGTCTTCTCCAGGTCCTACACGACGGAGCAGCTCCAGAATTACATTACCGAGAAATGGGCAAGGTCCACCGCTGAAACGGCTACACTGACTTTCAAGGTAGTCGCAACGTGGGAAGGCGGTACCCAGTATGTCATGCCGGAAGTCCGCACTCTCGATGTGGATGTCCTGCCATACAGGCCGAATGTTTTCGAGGCTGACAGGGTCAATCTTGACGGAGAAGCGGTAAGGCAGATAATGCCGTCCATGAACTATACCATGACCACGACTCCTGAAAACGAATTCATCTACGCAGGTGAGTTCAATATGGCGGCCGGCAGGATGACCATTCCTGTTCTTCAGGATGGAGCCACCATGTATATCTGCCCTGCAGAAGGTACGACAGTGGAAGTTCCTGATACCGAATCCGCAGACGGCAAGCCAGTGGCTACCGAGGCTTACAGCGCCAAGGTTATGAGCATTCCGGACGGCGGTGAGGAACAACTCCCGGCATGGAATCTTCCTTCGGAGGGTTACTGGAGGGTAATCATCGACATGGAGAACGAGACGGTACAGTTCTATTCTCCTAAGAACAGGCTTGAACCGGCGACAGTCCAGTTCCGTTATGAGGGACAGCCTACAGGATGGTTGCTTGAGAAGACGCTTCTTGGAGGTACCTATTATGTCAATACGATGACCGGTTGGGACAGTTGGAAAGGAAAGGCATACAGTTTCGTGGCTTCCCAGATTGACCCTCAACTTCTGATCTGGGACGGTCAGGGTTCGACTATCGATGTTTCCGAGAAATTCTGTATCAAGATAGGTCAGAATATCGGAGAAGGCTTTACCGTTGTCGAGCAGACCGACGGAAGGGACCCTAACGGTGATGCCGGAATGAACTTCATTTCGAAGTGCTATGCCTTCGTTCCTGAAGGGAATGAGGATGCTCCTCTTCAGATTGGCCAGTGGATGCCTATGATGCAGGTAGTCAGCAACAAGAAATGGCAGCCTGAAGGCACTGTGAAGATAAGCAGGATTCAGATCGATATCAGGAATAATCAGATTCGTTTCAATTAATCCGTTTATCGGTTAGTTTGCAATTATAACTTTATCGGAGGGTGACACAAACTGACTTATGTCGCCCTCCATTTTGATATCCAAGATATATACTATATGTCCAGACGATTTTTCTATCTTCTGCTTTCTTTTTGCATTCTCCTGTCCTGCAGCGAGAAGCCGGGTCCTGATGACGGAGGAGGCACAGGGCCCGATGTCCCGGAAGGGAATGTCGAAGTCTCCATCATGGCCAACAGGCTGGGCTATATACCCAATCCTCTCAGCGGATGGGTCATATACGTCCCTCTTATAGATGATGTGGACAGATTCTGGGAAGAGTATGAGAATTTCTCTTCATCTTCCGGTCCTGTCAATGTCTTCGATTACGGTAATGTCATCTATCTACGGGGTTCCTGGACTGATTTCAACCCTGAAGAAGGGGTCTATATCTGGCAGGACGGGATTGACGAAAACAAGTACCCTCTGGCTCGCAGTTTGAGGCTCTTCGAGGAAGGGGCGAAGGCTCGCGGTCTGAAACTGGCCTTTACCCTGAAGACCGACAGCCGTGATGCCAATGCCAACTGCACTCCGCAGTTCGTGAAGGACAAGATGGATGCTGCCTACGGTCCCGATGCGGCGGGAAATCTGACAAATGACGGGGTGCATACTCCGGGCAAGGGCTATTTCAACTTTACTTTGGGCAGTGTCCCGCGCCATTACTGGTCTCCGTATTCCGATGACCCGATTTTCCAGGAAGAGTATGAGAAATTCATAAATGCCCTTGCGGCAGAATATGATGATCCGGAGAAGACGGAATTCATCAGCGGTTTGGGAATGGGCAAATGGGGAGAGTACCATACCTGCGTGTATTCTACCGGTGACGCCACTCCGAAAATCCCGGTCTTCAACTGGGTCACTGACACCTATATCAATGCTTTCAAGCGCATTCCATGTTTCACCAACTATCACAAGATGGTAGGTACCATAGTCGGTGAGGGCAGGGGAGACCCTGATTCGGAGAACATGCTCGTCAGCGCCATAGAGAAAGGATTCTGTATGCGTCATGATGCTTTCGGCATGAGGGCGGAGACTTTCGGCTATGCCACGTGGGAGAAGAAGTTCATAGCAAACTGGACCTACAAGGTGCCTGTTGCCGGTGAGGGAGGCTGGATAGTGAATCAGGGAGGCTATGACGAGAACGGCAATCCGAAGAATTACCTCACTCAGTACGCCGGACCTCGGGAACTCCGTCAGGGCGAGTACGAAGACATGCACAGCGCCTATGTGAATATGATGGATCTGCGTTATGACGCTTCTTACGTGTCCGGCGAGACCTGGTCGTGGTTCAACGATGCCTTTGACCTTGTGGAGAAATTCGTGAACGAGGACTGTTACAGGATATATCCGGACAAGGTGTCCATTCCTGCGGCCATGACGAACGGCAGGGAATATACGGTCCAGCACCGCTGGCTGAATCTGGGCCATGCCTATTGCCCGACAAACATAAAGCCTTTCAAGGACAGGTTCAAGGTTGCGGTTGCCGTAATGGATAGCGAGTCGGGAGAGATAGTGGGCGATAACATATTCTTCGATGAAAACGCCCATCCTCATGACTGGACCGGCGGCCGTTCTTCATACGAACTGAAGATTGTCCCGGATGCCATTCCTGCAGGTTTCTATGATTTCTGTATAGGAATCGTGGATCTCGCTCTCGGCAATCCGGATGCTGGAGATTACAGGATAGGCATAAACATAGCCGCACAGGGTGACTATACCGCCGGCGGCTGGCTCAAGTTGGGAAAGGTCACGGTTGCGGAATGATTCCCTGTCTGACAAGTTTACACCTTAATATTTAATTTATAATGAAAATGAACAGTATCGTTATCTCACTGCTGGCTCTTGCCATGGCGGCGTCCTGCGGTGAAAAGCCGGCGCCGGGAGACGACGGCGGAAATTCTTCGGTTCCGGCAGGCAACGAGGAGATAAAAATTCCGGTGGACAGGACGTCCGTATTGAAGAACCCTTTGACCGGATGGGTAATGTATGTATCAGGGACGGCTGATCCCTCCTATCTGGATTCGGAGTTCTATGTGTCTTCTCTCGGCAGGAATGTCAGGGTAGCCGATTATTCGACCTGCATCTATGTCCGTACCAACTGGCGGAACTTCAATCCGGAAGAAGGGGTCTATTTCTGGAACGATCCTGACAGCAAATTGTACAGAATCTATCAGAAAGCCCAGGAGATGGGGCTTCCGATGGCGTTCCGCGTAGTGGTGGACGGCCGTGACCAGGGAGCAAATACCCCGCAGTGGGTATTCGACAAGGGAGCCGAGTACTGGCTCGAGAATCCGCGTTATCCTGACCGCAAGGTGCCTAATGTGCTGGATCCGGTATGGCGCAAGTGTTATGAGAAATTCATCGAGGATTTCGCGAAGGAATTCAATGATCCTTCCAAAATCGCCTTTATCGATGCCTATGGTCTCGGAAAGTGGGGTGAAGGCCATAACGTATGTTATGAGGGAATCGAGCCTATTTCATACAATGAAGACGGTTCCGTAAAGGAGTATGCAGGCATCGTGTCCGACAGGACTGTCGAATATAAGGAGAATACGATGAGATGGATAACGGAACTTTATTCCAGATGCTTTACCAAGGTCCCTCTCGTCATCAACTATCACCGTCAGATAGGCCATCCGAGGAGTTCCGGCAGGAATGCGCAGCCGGACAGCGAAAACCTGCTTCAGATAGCCATTGACAACGGCTACTGTCTGAGGGCTGACTCTTTCGGTATGCACAACCAGGACTGGGGATACAACGATTGGGAAAGGAATTATGTGAAGCAGTGGAATTACAAGCTTCCTATCATTCTTGAGGGTGGCTATGTGTGGTCCAATGCCGGTCATAAGGGCAGTATTGCGGCCGAAGGCTATGAAACGGCAGGGGACGTCCGTGAAGGAGAGTTTCTTGAAGGACAGCAGGCCTGTGTGAACATGATGGATTTCCGTGTAGGGGATGAGGTCCGGACATGGTTTGAGGAGGCTTTCCCGTATGTGGAGCGCTTTATTCAGGAGGGTGGCTACCGGTTCTATCCCGACAGGGTATCCGTTCCCCGTAATGTTGGGTTGGGAGATGAAGTCACTGTGACTTCGCGTTGGATCAATCTCGGTTGGGGTTATTGTCCTGTCAACCTGCAGCAGTGGGACCAGAAATACAAGGTGGCTTTTGCCCTCCTCGATATGGAGACTGATGAACCTGTTTACGAATTCATTGATGAGAGTACAGACCTTTCGAAATGGTTGGAAGGCTCGCCGACATCCTATGATTTCAGCATATCGATGAAAAAGGTTGCAATCGGAGGCTATCGCTGGGCGGTCGGGATTGTTGATACCACTCTGGAAAAGGCAGACGGAACGCATGAGATAGGTATCCGTCTGGCAGTCAACGCGAATTCCCAGACAGATGAAGGTTGGATAAAACTGGCGGACGTCACTGTCAATTGATATGAAGAAATACCTTTCTTTTCTTTTTCTGCTTTTGGCGGGTTCCCTTCCGTCATGTACGGAAGAGCCCGCCGATAATCCCATTCGTAATGACAAATGGTTGATTATCAGTCCTTCATCCAAGAGCCTTTATGCGGGAGATGAATACATCATTTCTCCGACATACAGCAGTGATGATGTGAAGGAACTGGATTTTGTCTGGTCTGTTACCGATTCGGAAATCGTTTCCATAGTCGAGGATAACAATTCCACGGTTACTGTCCGTGGGGAGAAACCAGGATCGGCGACAATAAGGGTGGAGTGCCCGGGAGAAACGAAACGGCTGTCGGCAACGCTCAATGTTACGGTTCTGGAACTTCCTCCGGAAGAGCCTGAACCTCTCAGGATTCTTGCAATCGGCAACAGTTTCTCCCAGGATGCTGTGGAACAGTATCTGTGGAATCTTTTCAATGCCGCAGGTGTGGATGTGGTTATAGGGAACATGTATATCGGAGGCTGTTCCCTGGAGAGACACTGGAACAATGCCAGGAACGGCAGTGCCTCCTATGAGTACAGGAAGGTTGTGAACGGCCGCAAGACGAACACGAAGAATGTCTCTCTGGAAACTGCCCTTGACGACGAGAACTGGGATTATATCAGTGTCCAGCAGGCGAGTGATTATTCCGGCATGTACGAGAAATACGAGCCGTATCTCGGGAATCTTGTGGAATACGTTCTCGAGAACTCTACCAATCCCCGTCTCCGGTTGATGTTCCATCAGACTTGGGCCTATTCCAAGGATTCCGGCCATGCCGCATTTCCTAACTACGGCAAGGATCAGATGCTTATGTATAAAGGTATAGTGGATGCTTCAAGGCAGTCCATGACCAACCATCCTGAAATAAGTCTTCTGATTCCGAGCGGTACAGCCATCCAGAACGGGCGGACCTCCTCCATAGGAGACGAATGGGACAGGGACGGATACCATCTCAATACTGACTACGGGCGTTTTGCTGCGGCCTGCACCTGGTATGAAACCATTTCCGGTAACAATGTCATCGAGAACGGTTGGAAACCTGCAAATGTGACGACGGACCAGGCCTCGATAGCCAAAAATGCCGCACATCATGCCGTCCTCAATCCGTACGAAGTCACGGACATGTCAGAATTCTGATATCTGTATAAATCCAAATTCATCAATTGACCCCGGACGATATCGTTTGGACATCGGCTGGGGTCACGTTTTGTAGCCTACCAAGTTCTAATCCTCAAGTATGCGGACCATTTCGGCGGGTGTGATGACGAATGGTTTTACAGGAAAATGCCTGGTATTACCCGTAACAAGAAAGGAATTTTCGTCGGAAAAAGCAATCTCATAGAATACAATGTCTTTTGGATCTGGGAAATCGATATCAGTTGCTGATGTCCTGTCCATGCTTAATCCATCTGCGATGATGGCTTTGATAACTGTCTCTATCAATGAACGGTCCAAATGGAACTTTGGTCTTGATAATACACTCCTGTATTCTTCAAGAATTTCGTCATTGTACAGAGGAACGATCCGTTCTTGCACGATTGCGCGGAAGATCTTGACAGGATTGGATTCAAGATTGCTCGATAATAGGGCGGAGACTATGACGTTAGTGTCAATGACGGCGAAAATTTTACCTTTCATTGCGGGCATTCTGTATCTCGTCGTTAATTTCTTTAATTGTAAGGTCCTGTATTCCGGCAGCGGCAGCTTGTGTCCTCATTTCAAGGAATGCCTCCCAGGCTTCTTTGTTTATCTGTTCCCTGCCGGATGCCTTTATTTCGAATGGAATACGCCTTTCGCGCACTACTGTTTTCATGAATACGGTGATTGCTGCAGTGCTTGAGAAACCGAAATCATCGCATATCATATCGAACTTTTTCTTCAGTGCGTCATCCACTCTCATTGATAATGTCGCTTGTCCCATGGTAATTTGTTTTAATCGTATTGACAAATATAATACATTGTATTGATAATGACAAGATAATAACTATTTTGACACAATATACAATCCCCTCCTCAATGTGTATTGCCATCAGCATGACGAATATGGCACCAGATCTTGCGGGGCATGGAAGTGAGCCTATAAGTTCATCTTAGTTCCGGCAGAAAAGAAGAAATTTTGCAATTTTTTGAAAAATTTTTCCAAAAAGATTTGGATGTAAAGAAAAAGTCCGTATCTTTGCAGCCCATTTCGGAAGAAAGGGTGCTCGAAAGAGCCCGATGACACCGGAAAGGACGAGATCATTGACAATATTGGGAAAGATAACGAGGTAAAAGAAAGCAACAGAAAGTTCAGCTATTTTGAAAGAGATAGCGGGAAAACAATTTCGAGGCAAACGCGATACAGCGCGAAAGTAAATTCACTCAGAAAAGAGAAGGTTACAAGAGCGGACGGGGGATGCCTAGGCTTCAGGAGGCGAAGAAGGACGTGGTAAGCTGCGAAAAGATACGGGGATCCGCAAACAGGATTTGATCCGTATATATCCGAATGGGACAACCCGGCGGGCTGAAGGCCCGTCACCGGCAGTGATGCCGGAGCCAACGCAGGGAACTGAAACATCTAAGTACCTGCAGGAAAAGAAAGAAATATCGATTTCCTGAGTAGTGGCGAGCGAAAGGGAAAGAGCCCAAACCGGCAGTGTTACGGCACGGCCGGGGTAGTAGGGCCGGACAATAGACACGTGTCAGGAACCGGAAGGGTCTGGAAAGGCCAGCCGTAGAGGGTGAAAGCCCCGTACGGGTAACGGGACACGAGAAAGGCCGGTACCTGAGTATGGCGGGACACGAGGAATCCTGTCAGAAACCGCGGGGACCATCCCGCAAGGCTAAATACTCCCTGAAGACCGACAGAGGACCAGTACCGTGAGGGAAAGGTGGAAAGAA
>CALVAE010000154.1 GCA_944325465.1 uncultured Bacteroidales bacterium
ACCATGCAGCCGTTCCGCGCACTTGTAGCGGACATGCTGGATGACAGCCAGAAGACAAAAGGTTATGTAGTACAGACTTTCCTTATAAATCTGGGCGCAGTCATCGGGGCTTTCCTGCCTCTGCTGATGACCTGGCTCGGCGTTTCTGACGAGACTGTCCCGGGACAGGTATCCGGACATATCGCCTGGTCCTACTATGCCGGCGGGATTATCCTCCTGCTGACCGTTCTTGTCACAGCGTTCAAGACCAGGGAGTATCCGCCTGAAGAGTTCGCGGAGTACAACGGCCTTGACTCTTCGGATCAGTCTTCCCGGAGTGCCGGTAAGGTCCGGGAGCGCAAGAGTTTCCTATCCTTGATGAAGAACATTCCTTCGGTGATGTTGAGACTCGGTGTCACCCAGTTCTTCTCATGGGCTGCCCTGTTCATGATGTGGACATATCTTAAGCCGGCAATCACGGGTATCGTGACCGACGGGGCGGGCCGGCTGTTATCGGAAGGGGCAACCCAGACATGGGTCGGTGTCCTCAACGGCATTTACCCGATACCTGCCTGTATTGCCGCCCTTTTCCTCGGAGGAATAGCCGCCAGGTTCGGAAACAGACCTGTCTATGCTGTCTGTCTTCTTTTCGGTGCCCTGGGCTTTGCAGGACTATGCCTGTTGCACAACCAGTATGCCCTGATGATACCGATGATCGGGGTCGGCATCGCGTGGGCCGGTATCCTCGCAATGCCTTATTCGATTCTTTCCAGGGCGACTGACGCGGCAAACATGGGGGCCTATATGGGAATATTCAATTTTACCATTACCATTCCGCAGATATTCATGGGGCTGACCGGGGGTATGATCGTCAAGTACGTGTTCGGCTCGGATGCATCCATGATGCTCATGCTCGCCGCCGTATTCATGCTTCTGGCGGCAGTATCCGTAGTTTTCATTAAAGAAAGTCCGAAAGGAATTGTTAACCCAAAATAACTAATATTCAATAAGATCCTATGAACAGAATTTTGTCTTTCTGTATGGGACTGCTGATGTTGTGCATCGCTGTTCCCGCCATATCCGCACAGGACGGATATGAGGTGAGGGGAGTGGTCGTCGACCAGGTCGGACCTGTGATCGGAGCCACTATCCTTGAGCAAGGTACAATGAACGGGGTATCTACAGGGCTGGACGGAGACTTTGTCTTCACTGCCTCAGGACCTGATGCCGTCATTGAAATAAGATGTATCGGGTACAAGACCCTGGTGCTGAAGGCTTCTGAAATCCCTGCCACCATTACTCTTGTAGCGGATACGGAATTCCTTGATGACGTGGTGGTCATCGGATACGGTACCGTGAAGAGGGAGGATATGACAGGGTCCATTACCGCCATCAAGACCGATGAACTGAACAGAGGAGCCGTGACATCCACACAGGACCTTCTGAAAGGAAAGGTTCCAGGTCTGCATGTGATTCCCGGAGACGGAGGGCCCGGATCCGGGTCCACTATCCGCATCCGCGGCGCGGCTTCCCTGAATGCATCCAACGATCCGCTGTTCGTGATCGACGGGGTCCCTATCGCAGTGGATGGAGGTACGGGTATGGCTAATCCTCTGGAGACCATCAATCCGAACGATATAGAGTCATTCACGGTGCTGAAAGACGCTTCGTCTGCAGCCATTTACGGCTCCAGGGCGTCAAACGGAGTCATCATAATAACTACCAAGAAAGGGCGCGGAAACAAGCCTCAGGTATCTTACAACGGCAGCGTGAGTGTTCAGACCAATTCCAGGAAACTTCCTGTCATGAGTCCTTCAGAGTTCCGTTCATACGTGAGCGAGACCTTTATTCCCGGGACAGTTACCGGAGACTATGTATATGGCTTGCTCGGTGACACCGATGTCGATTATCAGGATCTCATCTTCCGTACGGCAATATCCCATGACCATAATGTCAGCCTGTTCGGGAACGTGAACGAAAGGATGCCGTACAGGGCATCGGTAGGCTACACCGGCCAGCAGGGTACTCTCGAGACTTCAAAGTATGACAGAGGTACGGTAGACCTCAGCCTATCTCCGAATTTCTTTGACAACCACTTGACCATCAATCTTAATGCAAAGGGGGTATACACCTACCAGAGATATGCGGACGGTGGTGTCGTAGGGTCTGCGGCCTTTTTCAATCCTACCCAGGACCCGTACTGGAGGAACGAGGACGGAAGCATAGACTACACCACCACCAACGGTTTCTGGAACTACGGTTCAGGCAGGGGCGATGAGTTCACTCCGAATACCCTTCTCGGAGCAGGGCCTCTTTCCATGCTGTATGACAGGGACAATTATGTAAATGCCCTCCGTTTCATAGGAAACGCCCAGTTTGACTATAAGGTCCACGGTTTCGAGGCCCTCAGATTCAACCTCCAGTTGGGTATGGATATCTCGAATGCCAATATCTATGACGGTGTGAATCCCGGCTCCTTCCAGGCCTATACCGACACGGAGGCCCGCGGCTGGGGACAGTACACGCAAACCCGGAATTTCCGTCGCAACCAGGTCCTCGAATTCTATGCGAATTTCAACAAGGAATGGGGTATCCATCACCTCGATGTGATGGCCGGTTATTCGTGGCAGCACTTCTTCAGTTCGGATCATTCCGTGACCTATTTCAACGAAACGCATGAGCAGAAGGGAGAAGATTCCCGTTATCCGTACAATGACCAGGAAAGTTATCTCATATCTTTCTACGGACGTATCAACTATTCCATAGATTCCAGATATCTTTTCACCTTCACGTTGAGGGATGATGCTTCCTCCCGTTTCTCAAAGGTGACCCGCTGGGGACTTTTCCCTTCTGCGGCCTTCGCGTGGAACATCAAGGAAGAGAGTTTCCTGGAGAATTACAGCCCTCTCACAGCCCTGAAACTGCGTCTGAGTGTGGGACAGACGGGCCAGCAGGAAATCGGATCAAATTATCCGTATCTGGCACGCTATGCCATGTCCACCGATGTCTACCACCAGTATCTGATGGGATCGGACGGCTATATGTTCTACCTGACCCCGTCCGCCTATGATCCTAACATCAGGTGGGAGACCACCACGACCTACAACGTCGGGCTCGATTTCGGTTTCCTCAACGACAGGATAACGGGTAGTTTCGACGCCTATATCAGGGATACGAAGGACCTTCTCAACAGTGTCATCACTCCGATGGGTTCCAATTTCGGCAACACTGTCCTGACCAATATCGGCTCCATGAGGAACAAGGGGCTCGAGTTCTCATTCAATTTCATCCCCGTCCAGACCAAGGACTGGAATCTGTCAGTCGGAATCAACGGTACTTTCCAGGATACGAAGTTCACCAGACTGAACAATACCGATGATCCGGACTATGCCATCCAGACAGGCGGAATATCCAGGGGTACCGGAAGTCTGCTGCAAAGGCACATGGTCGGCTATGCCCCTTATACATTCTATACCTTCCAGCAGGTATATGACAGCGAAGGACATCCTATACAGAATGCGCTGGTGGATAGGGATATGGACGGTTCCATAACTCAGGCTGACCGCTATATGACAAACAAGAGTCCCAATCCTGATTTCTTCTACGGTATCAACCTCAGGCTTTCCTACAAGAACTGGGATTTCGGTTTCAACGGACACGGTTCGGCAGGTAACTGGGTATTCAACGATTTCGCTTCTGCCAATTCCACTTCCAATCTGGATGTGAATGCCGGCAATCTGCCTAATTTCGCGACGGTAGTGAAAAGGACGGGATTCACCGCAGCCAACAGCGGAGAGCAGTGGTACTCTGACATGTTTCTGGAAAACGCTTCATTCTTCCGTATGGATGACATGAATCTCGGATATACCTTCCGGGGCATAGGTAAATGGGAGACTGATATCCGTCTTGCCCTGTCCGTCCAGAATGTTTTCGTGATAACAGGCTATAGCGGGGTAGATCCCGAGATTCCTGGCGTGAACGGTATAGACGGCTCCATCTGGCCACGACCGCGCACATATTCACTCCGTCTGAATGTAAACTTTTAATTGATCTGAAGCAATGAAATTCAATACAAGAATCCTTTGTTTGGCGATTGCGGGAACTGCGTTCATGAACACTTCCTGCATAGGGAATCTGGATACCCTGCCTCTGAACGAATCCGATGCTGTCTCCGAGACGGTCTACGGAACCGACGAGTACGGTTATCTTGCCGGACTTACCAAGATATATTTCCATTTCGTTTCCAACGAAACAACTGACCTCCAGGTAAGTGACGGAGGTGCATCCGAACTCATAAGGGCGTTCTGGTCTACCCAGGAGGTTACAACGGACGAGGCCAAATGCGCCTGGGAGAATGATGCATGGGTGCGTGCTCTCAACACCAATACCTGGTCCGACGCGGACAACGATGCCACGTATGCAGTCTATGTCCGCACCCTGCAGGGCATTTCATACGTGAATGAATATCTGCGCCAGACATCTCAGGACAGGCTGGATGACAGAGGTGTGTCTTCCGAACTGGCAGCCAGGATACGGCAGTTCAGGGATGAAGCACGCTTTCTCAGGGCATATTTCTACTGGATGGCTCTCGATACTTTCGGGGATGTACCGTTCACTACCGAGAATTCCCCTTTCGGAGGCGGTGTGAACCCTACACAGGCCGACAGGGCGGAGGTTTTCCGGTATTGCATCGATGAACTGACTTATCTGGCTTCGGACCAGAGCGCCATGCCGGCGGCAAGGAGCAATTATCCGCGTGCCGACAAAGGTTCCGTGAACGGACTTCTGGCGCGTATGTATCTGAATGCGGAAGTCTATACAGGGACTCCGATGTGGCAGGAGGCCAAAAACGCATGCGAGACTGTTTTCAGTATGGGATACAGTCTGTGTCCGGATTACGCAGCCCTGTTCAGGGGTGACAACGGGGAGAATCCCGAGGCTGTCGGAGAGATGCTATGGTCAGTTGCCTATGATGCCGAGCAGACGCAGTCATACGGAGGTACGTCATATCTGACTCTTGCAGCGATTGCCGCCACCGATGTTTCCAGCACCTCATTCCCTAGCGGGGTGAATAACGGATGGGGCGGTATCAGAATCCCTTACGAAGAGATTTCAAAATACTATAATATCAGCGGAGAGCCTGACTATGCTTCCGGAGAATATCAAATATCCAACGGTGACAAAAGAGGGAATGTCTTCTACATAAAAGGCAGGGCAGAGTCTTTCAATGATGCGCTTTATGTATTTCTGAACGGATGGAGTTGTCTGAAATTCAACAATATCCCTCATGACATGACTGATGCGGAATTCTCTTCCACAGCCACTTCGAAGGCATACAGCGATGTCGACTATCCGATGATCAGGCTCGGGGAAATCTACCTTATATACATTGAGTCCTGCATGAGGCTCGGCCAGACCGATACAGCCATGCCTTATGTCCGTGAACTTGCACAAAGGGCCGGAATCACTCCTGTATCGTCTTCAGAAGTGACAGAGGACTGGATTATCGCGGAACGCTTCCGCGAACTCCTTTGGGAAGGGCACCGCAGGACCGATCTCATCAGGTGCGGACGATTCTCTTCTTCCTCATTCCTTTGGACCTACAAGGGCGGAGACAATTACAATGGTCAGGGCTTTGACAGCCATCTGGAAATTTTTGCGATTCCTGCTACGGAACTGGCTTCAAACCCTGAACTGCATCAGAACCCGGGATATGCCACCGTATCTGCGGCAAAGTAGCGGATTTGTGTATGTAATTTATAAAACTAATTGAAAATGAAAGGTTTGAAATATATATTCATTCTTTCGGCAATGGCCGGGTCATTTCTCGCCTGCCAGGGACTTGAGGAAGTCAGGACTGTATCCCCGGAGGATGTCGTGGCTCCTGTGCTGCATGATCTGCCGGAGGAAATTACCGTCACGGCTGAAAATATGGGCAATACCGTGACTTTTGCATGGGATGCCGCCGACTTCGGTGTCCATACCCGGATCAGTTATGCCGTTGAGGCTGCCTATGCGGACAATAAGATTGCCATTCTCACCGGAATAACAGGAACATCCGCGCAACAGACATACGAGGCATTGAACTCGGCGCTGTCCCTTCCTGTCGAGGACGGGGGGCTCGGAGTACCGGCTGGTGAACCGACAGACGTCGATTTCCTTGTAAGTGCAACCATAGGCGATACTTTCGGAAAATACTATTCGGAAGGAGTGACTGTCCTGGTGACGGTGACGGAAGCGGAAAGAACCTATCCTATGATTTATGTCATAGGCGATTATTGCGGATGGGCGGATGACCAGACTCAGAAACTGTTCAGTTTCAGCGGTGACGAGGTCAACTATGCAGGAGTGATAGGATTCGGAGGCAAGGCTGCCAACGGATTCAAGATCAAGGGTACGGAGACCGGTTGGTCCGATGACAGCAACTGGGGTACTGACGGCAGTGCGGCCGCTCCTGCAGCGGAAGCTGCTTCCATCCAACTCATATCTTCAGGCGGTTCAGGGAATATTACGGCTTATTCGCATAATTACTACAGGTTTACCTTCAACCGCAGTACACTTGTGCTGACTAACGGGCTTTCTTTCGATCAGATAGGAGTCATAGGTGATTTCAATTCTTGGGGCAGTGACCTGGTGATGAATTTCGATACCGCCAAACAGGTCTTCTGGGCTGATGTCGAATTCCCTGCCGAGGGAGGCTTCAAGATTCGCAAGGACGGAGCCTGGGATGTATCATGGGGGTCTGCAGCGGATTATGCCGCTTCTACCGCTTCTACATCGGGCGTCCTGGACGGAGGCAACAATGTCAAGGCGCCTGCAGGAAATTACCGTCTCTATGTGAATCTCAACAATCCGGATGAAATGACCTGGGAACTCAATGCGGCTGATTACGGAACCGGTGGGGGCGATGAGCCTGAACAGGCGCCTGAATATGAATGGAGTCTTGCCGGGTCTACAGACCATGTCAAGCCTGCCGGCCGTACTCCGGAGGATCTGTAGCGGTATTCCTATTTCCGAGGATGACTCTTCAAGGAGTCATCCTCGTCAATTGTCATAGATATGAAAAGAACTGTAAATCTTATTCTTGCCGTTGTCCTGTCCGTTTCTGTGGCTTCATGCGTCGGAAAAGAGAATCCCGGCGGCATCAGATTTTACATAACGCCGTCTGTCCTGGAATTCGGAACGGAAGGTGGAAGCGCGGCTGTTTCGCTGGTATCCGCTGCCGGTTCCTGGGTACTGGAGGCGGAACAGGGGGCGGAGTGGTGCAGTGCGGATCAGTATTCAGGTAAATCTCAGGCAACGATAAATTTTACTGCGGAGAAGAACACTGGAGGAGAGAGGACAGCCGTTTTTACCTTCTCGGCAAAAAACGCCGATCCGGTCGAACTTTCCGTTATCCAGAAGGGAGATGATATTCTGGCAGGTTTCGATGGAGACCCCGTCGTCCCGGCTCCGGTACAATGGAACGGAGTCAGACAGGCGGATATTTCATACCAGGTCCTTGTGTACAGTTTCGCCGACAGTGACGATGCCGACAGAACGGGGGATCTGACCGGGCTGCGTGACAGGCTGGATTACCTTGAAGAACTGGGTGTCTCGGCGGTCTGGCTCTCTCCGGTACATCCTTCATCTTCATACCACGGATATGATGTGCTCGACTATACTGCCGTCAATCCGGATTTCGGTACGGATGATGATTTGCAGTCCTTCATAGACGAGGCACACGATCGTGGCATAAAGGTATATCTTGACTATGTGCTCAATCATACTTCCTCTTCCCATCCTTGGTTTTTGTCGGCGATTGCGTCCGGGGAAAGCGAATATCGGGACTTCTATGCCTTTTCAAAAGATCCGCAGACGGATATCGCGGCAGGGAGAATACCGCAGATAGCGACTGAAGGGGCCGGCGGATATGATTCCGGCCAGTGGTTCGCTACCGGGACAGGCACGGGTGCCGAAGGACGTCTCAAATTCGTCCTTGACTGGAGTGACGGGTCCTCGCCGACAGTTACAGTGACCAGGACAGACGGACCGGTAGATGAAGTGAATGAGAATACGTCGCCTGACGGGAGATATCTCTACTTCGGGAATGCCGAGATACGCCGTTTCAACGATGTCGGAGACAATATGTACGAACTGACCCTCGATTTCAGTTCGGACTGGGGCTTTCTCATCCGTACTTCCGCAACTTCCTGGTCTGCAGGGACCAAGTACGGAGCAGGGAACAGCAGTTCCGTCATAGAGTTCGGAAAGCCTTTTCCTTTGGTATCAAACCAGACTTCCGACCCGTCGGATGTATGCTTCTCCAAACCTCTTATGTACCACTCCCACTTCTGGACCGGAGCGTTCGCCGACCTTAACTACGGTCCTGCAGCGGAGGCTGAACTGTCAGATGCCTTCAAGGCCATGACAGAAGCGGCTGACAAATGGGTACGGATGGGTGTGGACGGTTTCAGGCTGGATGCCGTGAAACATATCTATCATAACCAGTCCGGCGATGAAAATCCTGTTTTCCTTCGGAAGTTCTACGAGCGTATGAACAGCAGTTACAAGGCTGCCGGAGGTCGTGGGGACTTCTATATGGTCGGGGAGATGCTGGACGAGGCCGACAAGGCTGCACCTTATTATAAGGGGCTTCCCGCCCTTTTCGAGTTCTCGTTCTGGTACAGACTCAAATGGGCGCTGCAGAATGGTACGGGATGTTATTTCGCAAGCGATATCCTGAAGTATCAGGATATGTACAGACAGTACAGGCCGGATTATATAGAGGCTACCAAACTTTCAAATCATGACGAGGACAGGGCGGGCTCCGAACTGGGTCAGGATAGGGACAAGATGAAGTTGGCTGCTGCCGTGCTTCTTACTGCGCAGGGTTCTCCGTACATCTATCAGGGTGAGGAACTCGGCTATTGGGGGACAAAGGCTGCGGGCGACGAGTATGTCCGTACTCCGGTGATGTGGAACAGGGACGGCTCGGGACTGGCGGACGGCAGTCTGTCGGGAAAGGTGGACATGGGAATGCTCTCACCGGACATTTCGGTCGAGGCCCAGGATGCCGATCCGGGTTCGATACTGAATGTCTACCGCACCTTCTCCAGACTGCGCAATACCTATCCGGCTCTTGCGCATGGTGTCATGGAACAGCACCCCGTATATGGAGGAACCGGTTCACCGGACCCGCAGATCGCCGCCTGGTATATGGTTTACGAGGGACAGAAGATGCTTGTAGTACATAATTTCGGAGAAAAATCCACCGTGCTTACCCTTACGGACGACCTGTCAAGACCAGTGGCCCTGTCAGGCGTTGCCGAAACCGGGACGAAGGACGGAGTTACGCAACTTCTGCTTGGCGCTCTTTCATCCGTGGTTTTTGAAATATGACCTTCCGCCCCGAATCCGGGGCGGAGAATACAACAGTCGGTTAAAAACACTAAATTTACATCGTAATGTTAAAGAAAATCATAATGGCAATTTCCATTGCAGGGGTCATGTCTTGTAGCGGAGGGCCGGTATTCGACCCGTCTCTCATTCCCGATGCCGATGACCGCATACAGAGGGTCGAACCTCTTTCCTGGTGGGTGGGCATGAAGACCCCGCTCCAACTCATGGTAAAGGGAGAAGGTATCTCCGCTTTCAGTGTAAAAATTGAGGGCGGCAGCGGTGTCAAGGCAAAAGAGATACACAAGGGGGACAGTCCGAATTACATTTTCGTGGATGTGTCCATCGCTCCAGATGCGGTAGCCGGTGACTATTGGCTCGTATTTTCCAACGGGACAGAGACTTTCAAATGTCCGTACAGGATAGGCAGACGTGAGCCCGGATCCGCCGGACGTAAAAGTTTCACTACGGCTGACATGATTTACCTTATCATGCCTGACCGGTTTGCCAACGGGGACCCGACGAACGATTCTACGCCTGATACTGCTGAAAAACCTGCGCGGGACGAATTCTTCGGCAGGCATGGGGGCGATATCCAGGGCATTATGGACCATCTGGACTACATCGCTGACCTTGGTGCGACCGCCATCTGGAATACTCCGCTTCTGCTGGACAACGAACCGGAAGGCTCGTATCACGGTTATGCATGTGCGGATTATTATCACATAGACCCGCGTTTCGGTTCGAATGAACTGTACAGGGAACTTGTGGACAAGGCCCATGAAAAGGGACTTAAAATCATAATGGATATCGTGACGAACCATTGCGGTACTGCGCACTGGTGGATGGATGACCTTCCTTTCAAGGACTGGATCCATGTCTTCCCGGAATATACGGGTACAAACGTATGTTTCTCTACGAACATGGACCCGAACGCATCGCAGTATGACCTGAAACTACAGGAAAGCGGTTGGTTTGTGCCGTCGATGCCTGATATGAATCTGGACAATCCGTTTACCCTCAAGTATTTCCAGCAGTGGGCCGTGTGGTGGATCGAGTATTCCGGTCTGGACGGCTTCAGGGTGGATACCTACCCTTACAATGAGAAAGAGCCTATGAGCCGCTGGTGCGAGGCGGTTCTGAACGAATATCCCGATTTCAACATTGTGGGAGAATGCTGGACATCTTCCATTCCTCAACTGGCATACTGGCAGGGGGACAATGAAAACAAGGACGGTTTCAATTCCCACCTTCCGTCTATCATGGATTTCCCTCTTCAGGAGGCTGTATGGCGTGCCCTGCCGACGGATTCACTGGCTTGGGGAGAAGGGATGACAAGGATATATGATTGCCTTTCACATGATTTCGTCTATCATGACCTGTCCAGGATGCTGATTTTCCCTGGCAATCACGATACCGACCGTATCGGTGACGTGCTCAGACATAACGCGGACAGACACAGGATAGCGATGACCCTGATGGCAACCCTGCGGGGCATTCCCCAGATTTTTTACGGAGACGAGATGATGTTCGTCTCCAGGGACAAATCCCAGGGGCATGGCGGCCTGCGAGTGGATTTCCCGGG
>CALVAE010000155.1 GCA_944325465.1 uncultured Bacteroidales bacterium
CGTTCGGTCAAGGAGAAGGGACTGACTATCGTTGCAGTCAAGCTGTACATAGCTGACAACGGCTATGCGAAGCTGCTGATAGCCCTCGCCCGGGGAAAGAAGGAGTATGACAAGCGGCAGTCCATCAAGGAGAAGGATATGCGGCGGGAGATGGAGAGGATATGATTGGACCGTATCATCTGACATATCTGCCGTATTTCGGATGAAATTCTATGTATTCCGGAAATTTTATTACCTTTGCACTTCAATTCCGGCTCAGTCCGATATCCGGAGACCGGGAACATATACTGGAGAGATGCTCGAGTGGCTTAAGAGGCACGCCTGGAAAGCGTGTATACGACAAAATCGTATCTCGGGTTCGAATCCCGATCTCTCCGCACCAATAGGCCGGTCGCAAAAGCGACCGGTTCTTGTATCCTGCCTTTTGAAAGTTTACTTTCACAAAGGAGTAGGATACAAGGACCATGATGTCCGTAGGGCATCGGTCTGTTGGTGCAAGGGCCTCCCCGGCAAGGGGAGTCGGGAAGAAACTTGCGTAGCAAGGTTCTTCCCGATCTTCGCTCCGCCGCAGGCGGGCGGGGATATCGGAGCGAAGCGACGAAATCCCGGAGAGAGTTTCTGCATTGTCATTCTGAGCGCCAGCGAAGAATCTCTATGCCACACTGTTCTTCTTCGCTGACGTCCCTTAGAATGACAGGAAGCAACCACCATCATCCTGCATGGAGCAGGGCATTCTCTAAGGGAACGAAGTGAAGAATCTATACCTGGTTTTGTCAGGAAACGACGCATTGTTTACTGCTTTCCCATTATTCCGCCGGCCCAACTCCGGATGTTATTCCGGTCGGCTCCGTTCAACAGCCTGCCGTCTTCCCACTTCAGATCAGGATAGGTGTCCCTCAACACTTTTACACTGTTGTTTATCCCGCTTCCACCCGATGTGGCAAAAGGAACCAGAGTCTTGCCTTTCAGGTCATGACTCTCGATGAATGTGTTTATTATCCGCGGAGCCTGGTTCCACCAGATCGGATAACCTATGAAAATGATATCGGATGCAGTGACATCCGCTTTTGGCCCTTTCAATTCCGGTCTGGATTGCGGATCGTTCATTTCCACGGAACTACGTGACTTGCTGTTGTTCCAGTCAAGGTCTGCAGAAGTATAGGCCTGCTGCGGAACGATTTCATATAGTGTACCGCCAGTAACGTCTGCTATCGTCCTGGCCGACCTGGCAGTAGTGCCGGTTGCGGAAAAATATACCACAGACACCTTCTTTTCGGTTTGCATGCTTTTTTCTCCTGTGCTTTGGGCGCAAACGACAAGGCTCATGGTCATTGCCGCCGCCAATGTCAAAATGATCTTGTTCATGAATTACCTGTTCTAATGATTGTATTACTCGATTTACGATCCGGATCAGTCCAGCCTTACCAGTTCATACTGCTGGCTGCCCAGTCCAATCTGTTCCGCATAGTCAAGCGTGTGCATTCCCTTGCGTGAGTCAATGCGTTCTATCAGGTGGATTTTCCCGTGGTCTTCAGAAGAGCGGACCAGATCCGTGCAGGCCTTGTCAAGTGCGACAGGGTCAAGAGAGGCGAGAATCCCGATGTCTCCCATTTCCGGGTCGGCAGGAGAGGAATCACAGTCGCAGTCAACGGAAAGGTTGTTGACAACGCTGATATAGAGGATGTTTTCCCCGCAATGGTCCGCTACGGCCTTGGCTGCCTCAGCCATCGTTTCGAGGAACTCCTCCTGAGTGGGATTGCCCCAGTTCTCTGTGCTTGTCCCGCCTGAATGTATCCACCGTTTCCCGTTTGCAGAGGCAATACCGATGGAAATGTTCTTTATCGCGCCTCCGAATCCTGCCATCGCATGACCTTTGAAATGAGACAGGACAACCGTGAAATCATAGTCCGTATAGTGCGAGCCTACAATATCATAGTCTATGTGCCGCCCTCCTTCCACAGGAAGCCTGGTTTCACCGTCTGCATCCATGATGTCTACCTTTGCAATGGCTGTGAAACCGTGGTCTTCCGCGGCCTTGAGATGGGTTGCCGTATTGGAACGTCCTCCGCCGTATGCCGTATTGCATTCCACGATGGTTCCCTTGACTTTCTGTACAAGGTCCTTGATCAATGCCGGCTGGAGGAAGTTGTTCCCGCCCGGTTCTCCGGTAGAGAGTTTCACTGCCACATTGCCTGTCGCTTCGCGTTCGAGCGCTTCATAGATTCTTACCAGATTTTCCGGAGTGATTTCCCTGTACATGTACACCTTGGAAATTTCCCGGGCTGAATCTTCCGACGGCCCCTGGGAAACCCCATTGTCTGTCCGGGCATTGCCGCACGCTGCCCATGTGAGCAGGAACATGGAGAATGCCAATTTGCTTAACATTGCTTTCATAGTCTGTATCAGTTATACTGTTTTGACGCAAAGATACCGGAACGTGAAATGCGAAAAAATAGACGGATTCTCTGGGTTTGTACCAATTTTACAGAAAATACCGGTTTGACTGACGGATATGAAAAAGAGGACAGTCTGTCAGCCAGATGTCCTCTTTCCGTGTCCGCCTCACTTACAGTGGGCTGTCATATCTTCAGGTCAGTCATGCAATCCACGGCTGCGAAGGTAGGAGAGCAGATGCTCCGCCCGGTCCGTCTGGATGATTCTTGCACCGAGAGTATCTATCAGGTAGCCGAATGCCGCATCCGGATCCTCGAGGGAGAGGTAATCATCATGCCCGCCGCACAGGGTGCTCCACAGAGTATTGTACCAGATAAGTGATTTCCCGGCAAGGTCACGACGCATCTTGAGCGGCATTGCGGTGTCTTCAGCCTTTGCATATATGAGTTCATATGCCACAGGATCAAGGATTTCCTCGTAATCCTCCATAAGTTTCGCGGCATCCGCCCTGTCAAGGCTGACTACAGGCATATAGATGATTTCATCCATATATTTGCCGTAAAGTCTCTGTACATCGGCTGCCTGTCCGCCTCCCTTCATTATGATCTGGCGGGCAGTCCCAGTGCTCTCCAGCACTTTCATCACCTGATCGAAGTAACGGTCAGCCTTGTCGAGATTGACCATGACCTTGCCCTTGGAGGCAATCAGGGCCTCCTCAAGGGTCGGAACCTTATGTCCGGTGACAAGACCCGCCCCGTTCTTGAGATGCAGTTTGCGGATCTGCTCCAGGGTAGCGTCCGATACTTTCCCGTGCCCGTCCGTAGTCCTGTCCAGAGTGTTGTCATGCATCACTATCAGCACGCTGTCCGCAGTCATCTGCAGGTCTATCTCCACTATGTCCACCCCGGTCGCGATGGAGTGCCTGATGGCTTCTATCGAATTTTCCGGGGCATAACGCCAGTCTCCCCTGTGGGCGACTACCAGAACGGATGTCGTGTCTGCGGACAGGATTTTCTCCCTTATGATTTCCGCCCTGTCCCTTATGTCGGATTCAGCCCGGTCACACCTGTACTTATCCATGAGGACAGGCATCCAGTAACCGCCTATCACGGAACGTGCACGGAAATGATAGGCTTCTCCGCTGACCGATTCGTGCCAGTCTCCCAGAGGATGACGGGTCGGGGTCTCGTCGGCGTAATCATACACCGGATCCACGAACCTGTCCATTGTCTCCCTGTCCGAAGTCATAGATGCAATCCACATTATCCAGTCGGACTTCGTGTACTCCTTTCTGCAGTCCAGCGGAAGTCCGTATCTGTTCTGCTTCGTTAGGTAATACGGGATTTCCTTTCCGATGACGTCCGTAAACAGGTCCAGTCCCCACAGCCTGTCCCAGACCATATTGTATTTCTGGCTCCAGGTGCCGGCCCGGTCGAAGGCAAGACGGTAATGGTCTCCGTCATCGGCATCCTTTTTCCACTGCTCTGCCATACGCCTTGCAATCGCCATATACCTGTCGGCAGTATCTTCCATACCGAGCATCCTTGCCATTTCGCTGTAGCCGGCTATACCCATTATCGCCTTTGCGGAAAGGTTTGCGTTATGTGCCCAGTGTCCTGCGAAATCATCGGTACGCAACTGGTTTTCAGGATCCTGCCCGTGCTTCACCAGATAGTCTGCCCACACTGTCAGCAGATTCCAGTAACGTGCGGCGTAAGAGGCATTTCCTTCCACCTTTGATATGGCAGCCGCAAGGACAAGCATATTGCCGCCTTCCTCGACCGGCATGTCACCGTCATATATCTGTCCGTTGGCCTTCGGATATTTGCCTAGATCATGGGCCGGGAAAGGCTTGTTCCAGCGTCCGCTTGCACTGTATTCGAAGATACTTGTCATCATTCCCTTCAGAAGGTCGGGGTTGTAGACAAGGAACAGCGGGGCCGATGGATAGGTAAGGTCGACGGTATTGATGCAGCCGTTGCTTCCGTTTTCCTTGGAAAAGAACAGGAGGTTCCCTTTTTCATCGGTAAAGAGTTTGTGGGCCGCAATCGCCTGCCTGTATGCAAGGGACAGGAGTTCGGCATACTTCCTGCCTCCTGCCTTCTCCCCGTCGGAATACACCAGTTCATCGAACTCGCGGCAACGGCGCATTATCGTTTCGTAATCGGAAGCCGCACGCCCGAACACATCGGTTATGCTGACTTCACCGCCGTGCTTCCAATACGCCATCTGTCTGCGGAACATATATTCCACGCAATAAATGTCGTCATATCCGACCATCATGAAACCGCTTCTGCCGTTCCTGTCAACATCTCCGAGATTCTCGGAATATGCCATTGCATGAGTCCTGACAGGATCGCGGTTGACGATTTTCCTGCTGCCCGGGAGAAGATGTCCCGTCCCGGCAAAAGCCTCCTTCATCTCCGCGGAACCGCCGAGACTCAGTGATATGCGGGAACCGGTACGGCCTGCGAGATAGAGATATCCCCAGTCGATGCCCACTCCGTCACCGGTATGTTCCGTGTAGGCCTGCTCTATCGTACCGCACCTGAGATATGACAGTCCTGCCTCCGAAAACGCATCGGCCACAGTCGGCTGGTCAGGAGTGTTGACAGCCATCCAGGGAGTGACCTCAAGATAAATCTGTACTGAATGGGATTTCCTGTCAA
>CALVAE010000156.1 GCA_944325465.1 uncultured Bacteroidales bacterium
ATTTCCAGATTACGGATCCGTTCAAGTCGGTCTATGAGATAGAGAACCTTCCGAATGCGATAGAGACATTGACCCAGACCACATTGCGTAATGTGATAGGAGAGATGAAGTTTGATGAGACCCTGACTTCGAGGGATACGATCAACTCCAAGATCAGGGCCGTGCTGGATGATGCCACAAACAAGTGGGGCGTGAAGGTCAACAGAGTGGAACTTCAGGACATCATTCCTCCGGCAAGTGTCAAGGAGGCAATGGAGAAGGAGATGAAGGCGGAAAGGGAGAAGAGAGCATTGATTTTGAGCGCAGAAGGAGAAAAGCAGGCGGCGATATTGAAGTCAGAGGGAGAGAAGGCCGCGCTGATCAACCAGTCCGAGGCAGAGAAACAGTCCAAGATACTCAAGGCTCAGGCAGACGCCGAAGCGAAGTTGCTCCAGGCACAGGCGGAGGCCGAGGCGATCGGAAAGATAACGGATGCGATCAACGGAACCAATATGTCGCCTGCCACATATATGCTGGCGGAGAAATATATCGGGGCTCTCAAGGAAATGTCATCCGGCAAGGACAGCAAACTTGTCTATATGCCGTATGAAGCATCGTCAATGATGAGTTCCATAGGTTGTTTCCAGGATATGTTCAGGGAAGGTAAATGATATATCTGAAAAATCCCCTATCTTTGCGCCTCAATACGCAAGAATACAGGGAGACAGATGAAGAAGAAGATTCTTACGCTTATAACGGGCTGTATGTTGTCAGGCAGCCTGTTTCCGGCTTTGGCAATATCTCCGGGACAGGAGAATCAGAGACACCAATCCTCTGAAAGACAGGAGGCCACGAATCGGAAAATGGCATACAAGGGATTTATCGGTGGAATGATGCTTCACACCGGATATCTGTGCGGCAGGACCATGACAGTGGTATCTCCGTCTGCAGGAAGTCAGGAGGTATCGGTCGGCGGGGCTCCGTTCGGAATAGGAGGCGCAATCCGGTTCATGTTCGGAAAACATCTCCGCATAGGGGCTGAAGGCTATGTTTCGACCTTGACTTATGGAGAATACCACAGCCATGCCAAGATCGGATGGGGCGGACTTCTCGCTGACTGCGCATGGAAAGTTGGAAATTGCCGCCTTTTCATCGGAGGTACGGTCGGAGGAGGCAGCCAGACCAATACAACCATCCTTTCCCCGATTGCGGATGATTATATTGTCGAAGAAGCGGTTTCCTACAGAAAATACGGATTTGCGGCGGTCGCCCCGTTTGCCGGGGTTGAAGTCCCAGTCAACAGACGGGTCAATATAGTATTCAAGGCCGACTGGCTGCTGAATGTGACAAATCCACAGGATGATTTCGTTTCAGGTCCCAGAATCTACGTCGGTTTCATGTTCGGTCATGCGGACTGATGTAAGGAGATTGCAGGTAAACTTGCATTGCTTTCGTCTACGGAGTATATTTGCATCTTTAACCGTAATGTTTCTGACCTGGGCTGTCAGAAACTGTTTTATGAGTATGGCTTATGGATACAAAATGCATTGAACTGCTTGAAAGCCACGATATCAAACCGACGGCAAACCGGATACTCGTACTCGGGGCGATGCTCAGGGCCAGTCATTCGGTATCCTTGTCCGATCTGGAGACAAGTCTTGAGACCGTGGACAAGTCAAGCATTTTCAGGACCCTGAACCTCTTCCGCCAGCAGCGGCTTGTGCATTCGTTCGAGGACGGGAGCGGCTCGGAGAAGTTTGAAATCATCGGCCAGGGAGACGAAACGGGACTGCATACGCATTTTTATTGCGAAGTCTGCCACGAGACCTATTGTCTGAAAATGATAGATGTCCCTTCGGTAGATCTGCCCGACGGTTTCGAAATCCGCTCTGTAAACTATACGATAAAAGGCATCTGTGACAGATGCTCGAGGAAAAAACCATGATATATCTTATACTGACTATGGCAGCCGGAATCCTGCTCGGGTTCCTGGCAAGGAAAAACAGGCATCTGTCCCACTTAGGGAAGGCTATATCACTCACGATATATGTGATGCTGTTCTTTCTTGGAGTTAAAATCGGATCGGATGACATGATTCTGTCAAATCTGTCGGACCTCGGACTTCAGGCCCTCGTACTTGCAATTGCCGGCATAACTGGAAGCGTACTGGCTGCATTCATCCTGTACAGGACTATGTTCAGGAATAAATCCGACCTGTCATGAAAGGGACTCTTGCAGTAGTTGCAGTATTTGCCGCAGGCTGTCTTGCCGGATGGGCGGGAATAATCGATCTGACAAGGTTGGGCGAAACAGGAGACAACCTGACTATGTATATCCTGTATCTGCTCATTTTTCTGGTCGGGGTGAGCATGGGATGCAATCCTGATCTTAAAAGGATTTTCCGCTCCGTCAGTCCGAAACTGCTGCTGCTTCCGGTATCGGTCATCTCCGGAACCCTGCTTTTTTCGGCCCTGGCCAGCCTGGTCCTGGCAAGATGGAATGTCTTTGACTGTCTTGCCGTGGGCAGCGGACTCGGATACTATTCCCTGTCCTCCGTCCTTATATCCCAGTACCGGGAAGCAGCACTCGGTGTCCGGCTTGCGGCTGAACTGGGGACCATAGCCCTTCTGACCAATATTTTCAGGGAGATGTTCACCCTGCTGGCCGCCCCAGTACTGAACAGACTCTTCGGACCTTTCGGAGTCATCGCTTCAGCCGGAGTCACCGCCATTGACGTCTGTCTTCCTGTGATTCTCCGCAATTCCGGCAACAACATCCTTCCCGCAGCCATCGTGAGCGGAGTGGTCACGGATTTCAGCGTACCTTTCCTTGTCCCGTTTTTCTGTTCGTTCTGACGGTATTATGCAATAAGGTTGCAGCAAGAATGCGGTAGATTTGCATCCGGAAATTTCAAAA
>CALVAE010000157.1 GCA_944325465.1 uncultured Bacteroidales bacterium
TGTCCGAGAGCCTCAGTATCATTATGTACCTGAGTATAGTACCCCGCCTCATTGGAATATACATAAAGCGGCTTGAAGAATGTCTCAAGGCTCTTATTGGTCTCTTCCTCACTGAACTTATGCCCATTGATCGTAACAGTGTTGATATTGGAGCTGATCAGAGCCCTGTCAAGCTCAACTACCTCGATCTCCAGATTAGGAAGACCATTGTTCTCTCCGTTATCATTGTTTCCACCGAAGTAGATAGAGGTCTGATAAGGCTGAAGGGTTACTGAAGGCTGATCTTCGTCAGGCACACCATCTTGGTTCTCATCATTGATGGGCTCATAAACTGCTGTAAAGTTCTTATTAGCAGTTATCTCAACTGTCGAAATATCAGTATATGTAGTGCCTGCTTCATCCTTCCATCCTGTATGCTGCCAATGAGCGTCAGCAGTAACTGTGGGAACATTTGATCCAAGAGTCTCTGTCTTAAGGATATCAACAGTTATCACTGTCGCACCTTCAGCAAAACTTCCATGTTCACCGGCACTGAAGGTCACGGTTGCCCATGCATTCTCGTCCTTCTCAAACTCGAATGTATATTCGTAGGTTCCGCCTGCCTTGAGCTCTGCTCCTTTGGGATTCTGATTCTCTGCCCAGCTTCCTGTCTCAAGGTATCCGCTGTCAGGGCTCATTGCGGGGATATCTCCCTCCACTATGGTGTAGCTTCCGTTTATATCCCACTTTCCGTCCTTCTTGAGTCCGAAGCCCTTTGTGATGCTCTTCTGGCTATTCTCATCAAAGGTTCCGTTCTCTACCTTGAAGGTTACATTCACCTGATACTCATCAGGATTTCCATCCTTGTCTGCATCAAGCTTATACTGTGCTACAAATGTAGCATTGTCTCCTACGGTCTCAGGGAATTCATTATCCCATCCGATATAGATATACTGACCGTCTTCTCCTGCGTCCACAACGCTTACCGGTTCAGGTTTTGTAATTGCAGAGAAAGCTGTTCCCTTGAGAACTGTCTCTTCCTTACTTGTGCTGCCATCCGTAAACTTTCCAACTCCGGCACTGAAGGTTACGGTTGCCCATGCAGTCTCGTCCTTCTCAAACTCGAATGTATATTCGTAGGTTTCGTTTGCCTCGAGCACTGCTCCTACAGGATTCTGATCCTCTGCCCAGTTTCCTGTCTCAAGATATCCGCTGTCAGGGCTCATTGCGGGGATATCTCCCTCCACTATGGTGTAGCTTCCGTTTACATCCCACTTTCCGTCCTTCTTGAGTCCGAAGCCCTTTGTGATGCTCTTCTGGTCATTCTCATCAAAGGTTCCGTTCTCTACCTTGAAGGTTACATTCACGGTACAGCTATCAGGTAATCCATCATCATCTCCATCAAGCCAATATCTAAGAACCAGCTTCGTTGTGCCATCAGATTTTATGGTCCTATCCTGACTATTGAGATAATCTATATCCAGAATGTATCCGTCCATCGGTCTTTCAACCGCAATGACCTGACTGCCTTCAGCTCCATAATCTTCCAATGTCTTTGTAAGATCCTGATCTATCTGGCCCTTATTTTCTGGATCCTCATATTCATGCACGATAGTGAAAGAATAAGTCAAACCATCTATCCATTCAGCTGTAAATACAAATTCATTATTTGCATTTGCATAGTCTACGGTATCCTTTGTTATAACAAAGGTATTACCAGGCTGATATATCTTGTTGCTACCGTTAATTCTCCATCCGCTGAAAGAGGATCCAACCTTTGTAGGTCTTTCATCTGAAAGAGTTATAACGCTATTATCTGTGATAGTATAGCCTCCACCACCAGATATTGATCCATTGCCACCATTCAGATCATACTTCGCGGTGTATTCAATCGGCTGTGACTTTATTGATACAGTACGTTTTAAAGGATTGTAGCTTGATTCATAATATCCACACGTATAGGAGAATGCAAACTGGCATCCTTCATTTTTAGCATTTTGATATCCTGGATTATTTCTAACAGAGTCAATCTTACTTATAACTCTGAAGCCTTCTCCATTATTTTCGAAAGTAGCTTCATAGCCAGGTTCAACTTTGACATAAAAATACTTATGATCGTCGATCGATATTCCTAAAAATCCAACATCAGGATTAAAGAATAAAGTATCGCCTTCTTCCACAAGACTTAAGGAACCTGTATCTTTATCTGCTTCATATACAGTAACACCATCAAGGTTTAAGAAGCTAATGCTAAATTTTTCAGTTCTTCCTTCCTCATCTTTTATAAAGTAGCCTATACTTAAATCCTGGTTAACTCCATTTATAACTATATTATATGTATCCGGATGTAGTTCTTCAGAAACAGATACTATCATTCCATCAACATTAACTCCTGATTTTCCTTTCTCAACAACTTTTCCATTTACAGTAATATAAAGTAAGTTGTGATTATGATTTGCTATTTCCAGAGGATCATACCACTCTTCTTTTGTATGTATGGAAAAAGTCAGACTATTATTATCATCTACACCCACATTGTCAGAAATGGAATCTGGATCTTCGCTGCCCTCTAGCTTTTCAACCGTTACTGTATACTTATCAACCTGCTTCGAAGTTATCTCTATTGTAGTCTCTCCATTGATGTCTGCAGTATACTCTGTCTTTCCTGTCTGATAGAGGTTAGCTCCATCGTTTACAGTAATTGAAGTTATGCGATAGCCGGTGTTTGCTTTTGCTGTAAATGTTATTGTCTCACCGCCATCTGCAGAGTCTCGGCCAGTAACATTTACCTGATCTGGATCATAGTCATAAATTACACTATACTGTCCTGAAATGGACTCATAGTGAAGCCATATATCTTCATTGTCTTCAAGGAGTACTCCGGCAATTCCATTTATGCTGTAATAAGGTTGTCCCTGATAGACTCCTACGGCCTCAACCTCAACACCATTCTCTCCGAGAGTAGCATTTACAAAATCATATCCAGCGAAATTTCCATCTACAGGTGCGTTTTCCGCTATGCTTCCTATTGGAAGATCATATTCTGTAACTCCAGCCACGCCAGAGACTTTTACTGTAACAGTCTCATCTGCATACATGTCTATAAGCAGATCCATGTTAAGCATCTCAGGCATGCCGCTCATTACCACACCATAAAGTCCGCTGGTTCCGCCAAGCATGAACTCGCCGTCTATGCCGGCTTCCTTATCTGCCTTTGTGACAGGGCTCTCCGTTGCATTTCTGACCTTGAGAGATGCAGTCTCAGGCATAGCCATACGTGACTTCATGATGCCATTCTGAGGTGCAGCTGCGGGCTCTTCAATCTTATATACGTCTGTGGGGATATGATTCTCTTCTCCAACCTCAAAGAGCTCACTATTTTCAGACAGCATCTCAACGCCGTAGATAGCTACTTTAACTTTTCTTGCGGCGCTCTCTGTTATCTCATATTCATCATTTACGAGTGTGATGCGATATGCACCAAAGACAGGCGCTTCCTCATCCTTAAGTCCGGCCTTCTCAAGCAGAGCCTCATTGACAGCTT
>CALVAE010000158.1 GCA_944325465.1 uncultured Bacteroidales bacterium
CCCGGGTAAGCGAAAAATAGAAGTCATAGTTCCCGTCATGCCCGTACCTCTTCAGAAACTCCCCTCCCTGAACGGCACATTCCAACCATTCATCACGCTTCTCCATCTTGTTGTACAGCATCGCGAACAGCCATACTTCCCTCCCCTGAAGCCAGATGAACTTGTCTGTATCATAAACGCTGCCGTCACGGTTAAGACAACTGTAATAGCCTCCGTATTCCATGTCCTGTGAATGATCCAGCCAGAACGGAAGACAGTTCTCCAGCAACTCCTGCCGGTATCTTTCTGCCAATTTATCGAAATCCATAGCGCTGATATTTTAAATTTAATCCCTCCTTATAACGCAGATTGTCAATACATACAGCCCCGGTCTACAAAGAACGCCTCAAAGCCTTCCTTACGGCAGGAAGGATATGGTTGACATATCTGACTGAGCCGAGATCCGTGAAATGCACTCCATCTACCGTCGCTTCCCCATCATCACCTATCATTCCTTTTGAAGAAACATAATAGATATTCCTTTCCCCTTCTTTCCTTAATTTCTCGAACAGGCGGCGCTGTGCCTCATTTTTTGTTTTTACCTCCTCGTGAACTACACGATCAAAGACCGTATGTGTAAAATCCGGATCTTCCACGAAAATTACAGGTACATCAGGATGCGCGTCCCTAATTATCCGAAAGAACTTCTCCGCCTTCTCTTCTATCATCTCAGCCCTTGTATTCGGCACATAATCAAGTATATACAGTGCAGGGTCCGGAACAGATGCCATCAGTTCTGCTATCTCATAGTCCAGAAAGGCATTTCCGCTGAAACCGAGATTGATCACCTCCCTGTCTATCTTCCTGCCTAATACCGCCGTATGCGCCATTCCCGCCCGGCCCACACAGCCTCCCTGCAATATGCTGGTCCCGTAGGCCACTACCGGCCTGTCACTTGCAGGACTGTCAATTTGAGGCACCTCTATCTCAGCCCCCTCATCCACTCCTATTTCAAGAGACGTGACCCCATCATACAATGACAGATATAACATATATTCCCTGTATTCCCCATCCATATTCTTCACGATGACTACATCACTGGTCATCCCTTCAGGACGCGCACTTCCTGCAAACCTCCAGTTCCCCTCATACATCGCATACAGATCCAAGCCCCTCATACCCGTATCACTCATATGATTCATTCTGGTCCCATATCTTGACGTCCATTTTACGGCAACAGACGTGGAATTGGAACGAAAGCGAACATACAATCCTGTCGAATTTCGTCCAAGTCTCCATATGGACGGCCTGCTGACTGCCTCGCATTCCGCAGGAAGACGTTCATATCTTGACAGGGTTCTTTCATCCGATTTTCCGTATACAGGAAAGACAGATGCATCATAGTATACCATACTCCTGGCACATATGGACAACACACTGAATACAACAGTTATTACCAATACATATAATCTTATCATTAGATACAAAATTTCACAAATCGGATATATTTGACTAAAAATCACAGATAACACCCGCAAATATAGCATTTTTTTCAGTACATATTCATTTTATTTTAAAAATTTTTACTAAATTTGAACATATTTAAAAATAAATACAGCATTACATACGAAACAATTATTACAAAAACTATATTTGCAATACATATTTGAATTTAAAAAGAAAAAGACATGACAGACAGAAGGACATTTATCAAGAAGGCAGCTCTTGCAGCGGTTTCAGCCGTAGCGATACCTCAGATAGGGAAAGCCGCAGACAGCGGATTAACCTCGGTAACCGATGAATCCGACAGACGCAGGACGGCTTCAGGGACAGCGAAGGAAAGCACCCTTATCGTACCGAAAGACAACGGACTGCGGATCACAGGAACATTCCTGGATGAAATCTCGCATGACATCCCTCACCAGAACTGGGGAGAAAAGGAATGGGACGCCGATTTCGCCAACATGAAGGCTATCGGAATAGACACCGTGATAGTCATCCGCAGCGGATACCGGAAATTCATCACATACCCGTCTCCATATCTCCTGAAAAAAGGCTGCTATATGCCGTCCGTTGACCTGATTGACATGTTCTGCCGCCTTGCACAGAAATACGGCATGAAATTCTACTTCGGGCTGTATGATTCAGGAATATACTGGGACACAAGAGACATGTCATACGAAGTGGAATACAACAAGTTCGTCATTGATGAAGTATGGGAAATGTACGGCCGCAAATATGACAGTTTCGGAGGATGGTACATAAGCACGGAAATCAGCCGTAATACAAAAGGCGCCATTGATGCATTTCACGCTATGGGGAAGCAGTGCAAGGACGTATCAGGAGGACTGCCTACATTCATATCCCCGTGGATAGACGGCAAGAAAGCCGTCATGGGGACGGGCAAACTCTCACGTGAGGACGCCGTCTCCGTGGCCGAGCATGAGAGGGAATGGAACGAAATTTTCGACGGAATCCATGACGTGGTGGATGCATGTGCGTTCCAGGACGGACATATCGATTACGATGAACTGGACGCCTTCTTCACGGTCAACAAGAAACTTGCAGACAAGTACGGCATGAAATGCTGGACCAATGCCGAATCTTTCGACAGGGACATGCCGATAAGGTTCCTCCCGATAAAGTTCGACAAGTTGAGGATGAAACTCGAAGCGGCAAAGAGATGCGGATACGACAAGGCGATTACCTTCGAGTTCTCTCATTTCATGAGCCCCCAGTCCGTCTACGGAGCGGCAGGCAACCTGTACAACAGATACAAGGAATACTTCAACATCAGATAAACCATATATGAGGGTGACCCCAAAGGAGGAATTTCAAGGCTTGCGAAGATGAGGAAAACGCAGTGTACTGGTGTACATGAGGATTTCCGAATCAAGCGTAACGCAGAAAGTACCCTTTTGAGCAACCCTCTCTTATATTCAAATTGATATGGGAACAGACACAAAAGCAAGGAAAAACAGCGGATACGTGATTTTCATGGCAGTAGTTGCCGCCATTGGAGGCATACTTTTCGGCTATGACACGGCAGTTATTTCTGGAACTATCAGTAACGTAAGTACACAGTTCGGTCTGGACACCATCCAACAGGGATGGTATGTAGGCTGCGCCCTCATCGGTTCGATCATAGGTGTTCTTTTCGCGGGGGCTTTGAGCGACAGCATCGGCAGGAAAAAGACCATGCTGATAGCGGCGACGCTTTTCTGCCTGTCCGCGATATGCTGCGCCGCAAGTGCGGATTTTGTCCAACTGGTATGTTTCCGGATCATTGGAGGAATGGGTATCGGTATCGTATCGATAGTCTCTCCTATCTACATATCAGAAGTCTCTCCTGCTGACAAGAGAGGCAC
>CALVAE010000159.1 GCA_944325465.1 uncultured Bacteroidales bacterium
ATATTCCAAGATGAGCAATCAATTTCTTCATACAATAATCTTTGCTTTCAACTGCCCCCAAAAAGTAAAGGCACTGCCTAACAGGAACAAGAAGTTCAGTCTTGCCGCCAAAGCACCGGAACGGAATACCGGCGGCATTAAATGCTTTACAAAATGCAGAAAAAGCATAAGAATCCTGGGTTAGAACAGCGATATCACTGTATGAGACTTCAGTCATATTTTTCAGTTCTTGAATCTTCTCAACAATTCCACTAATCTCCGCTTCCTCATTGAAGAATCCTCTACATTCAGGTTTTTTAAATTTATCATCAGTTCCATGCTCTTGCTTATACAATCCCTCGTTCCTGCAATCAGTAAACATAAATTGATTGACAAATTCAAGAATAGGGTTCGGACTTCTATAACATCTATGCAAGGTTACTTCGCTCGGAGAAAATCCCACTTTACTAAAGTTCAAGAGACTTCCGGTATTGAATGCGAATATGTTCTGCCTTTGGTCTCCCACCAAGAATATCTTTATGGAACCTTCAGCCAGATCATAAATATCCTTCAACAAGGTGGCTGTGATTTCCGATGCATCTTGTGCTTCATCAAGAATTATCTCGCATATCGAACTGACAAGATAATCCTTCATTCTTCCATCATCATGAATGACACTATCAAACATGGATAATATCATATTGAATGTCAGCAATCTGTTTTCATCAAGAAAATGACTGACAGCTCGCTTGTCATTATTGAAATCCTTGATAATATCCTGCTCTTCCGACTCATCTATCACCTCGTAACCGAATGTCTGTCCGCAATGCTCATAAAATGCCTTCAGTGTATTGAATACAAACGAATGTATTGTGCTTATCTGAACATTATCAATACCCTTATAGTCATCTGAACCGAATATTGTATATACAAATCTTTCTTTCAGTTGCTTTGCTGCCTCATTGGTATAAGCCAGTCCTACAACCATCCTGTTCGTCGGTTCCATCGATACTTCTTTCGCCGATTTTATCAACCTATCTACAATAAGATGTGTCTTCCCTGTACCAGGGCCAGCATTAACAAGAGTCACCAGGGATTGTGAATCCACAGCGGATTTCTGTTCATTGTTGACATCAAAAAAGGATGCTGTCCGAACTATCTCACTGGATGTATTCCTTAAAAAAAGGCCATCAAGAATACAGCGCACTTTATGAAACAGAGTAATTAACTCTCCTTCAGAGACTTCAAGAAATATAGAATTATGAATAATATGATTAAGCCGCCTCCTGATGTCATCGACAAGTCGTTTTGCCGACAATTCTTCAGGATATTCGGAATAATAATCTTCTACAGCATTGTGGAGATTAACTATATCTTTGGCTTTTCTCGGTTCAAATTTAACTTGAGGATGAAGTCTGAGAACAAAGGCAAATTCCAATATTGTCCTCAAATCCATTATCTGCTCATTTGATCTTCTGCTATTCTCAAGTTTTCCAAGAACTTCATAAAGTTTATCTACCGTATCCTGTGGAATATTTTCCGACTTTACTGTCTCTACCTTCGCAATGTGGTTGTATTGAGACTGCCCTGTCTTGAATCTGTTCTTTTTTAAATCCTCATCTGACAATTGGATCTTACCGACTATCTTGACTCCAGGTAGGTTGACTTCCATTTCCGTTACTAAAAATTATTGTAAAAATAATTGATAAAAAGAGTAAATACAACAATATACTGAAAAATATTTTTGAATATTCTTAACGAAAAATGAAATAAGTACGACAATAAAAACAGATAAAACAACCGTTAGTTGTAAATCGCGCAGGCCACCCTCAAGTCGGATTTATTGTCTGATAACAAGTTTTGAATTTATATTGTCTATGGTGACCGTGCCGAACCGCTCCAGCACGCTCTGACCAAGAAGCAGAGGTGCCTCCTGATTATGGGCAACTGAAGCCTCTACATTGCGGAGTTCAGCGTCACCGATCCTGATGCGTTTCAGATTTATCACAGTTCCTTCACGGATTTCACCGGTTGCGGTACTGAAATAGTCCTTACCTTTTATGTCCGATTCGTTCAGATAATCATTCTTCAACATAAAGGATGCCTCGACTGAAGAAATGGATACTGTACTGGCACCTGTATCAAGGATAAAACGCAGAGGAAGCCCGTTGATGTCACACGAAACCTCATAGACTCCACTGTATTTTTTCTTCATCTGTATCTCGGAAACAATAACGGCATCATCCTCAGTTTCCGCCTGCGGAATGACATACAAAGGCTCGTTCCTGTATCTCTCCACCAGTGCCTTGAAATCAGGACGGTCGCGCAAAGGATCCATATCATCATCGTTCTCAATATGTGCGAATGCCCTGTAACCTCTCTCAAAAGCATTCTTCAATGCTGACACCGCCTCATCTCCCCTACCCATCCTTGCCAGCAGGCACGACCGGTCATAATACGGAGACGGATTGTCAGGATCGCCGGCAATTATGCCATCCATCCATTCGAGCGCTTCTTCATCCCGTCCGAGAAAATGCAGGGCATAGTGTCTGGCACTTCCGATCTGTACGACCGTATCTTTCTGCAGCACAACCTCGAAGTCCGCATCCGCCCTTGTCCTGTCTTCATTCTTCAGATACATTTCTCCCCTCATAAGATAGATATAAGGATAGGACTGGTCCAGGTCGATTCCTGTATTATAATCCTTCATTGCCTTGTCGTCGTCACCCATGAGTTCATAGCACCATCCTCTCTTATAATATGCGTATGCATCTGTAGGAATGAGACTGGCCGCCTTTGTAAAATCTTCTATTGCCTTTTCATATTCGCCGCCTTCCCGGTAAAAGTCCCCTCTCATGGCAAGCGGATAGTAATCAGCATCACCATGCATTTCCATGTACTTAGTGATATCCGACACGGCCTGCTCTGTACAGCCAAGTTCATTGTAGCAATCACTTCTGTAAAAGTATATTATCTCATCCGCTCCGAACTCCTTCTCGATTGCATTGTATACCTCTACCGCAGCAGCATAATCATACCCTGATTCAAATATCGTTGTCTTGAGTATCATCCATTTACGTCTGTCACCGCCACGAGCGGCCATCTCATCAGCCTTGGCCAGAGCATAACTCAAATGGCTCTTCAATACCGGCTTCATCTCTGACAGGTCCGGATCGGAAGAATATTCATAATACGAAATCACATCATCTATGGCTTTATCCGTCATACCCATTGCAGCATACGCTTTCATCCTGTACAGGTATGTCCCTTCGTATGTCTTGTCATATTTTTCGCACCTGTCCATAATCTCCACGGCCTTCTCATAGTCCCTGACGGCGATCTGATTACGTGCAAGCCCTGTCATCGCCCTCTGGTCCGACTCGTCATTCTCAAGCATCAGCCTGTAATCCGCTTCCGCAGCGGCATAGTCTTCCATGTCGTAAAACAACTGCGCACGGTTCTGCAGAATATCATTCAGCACTGAAAGGTCCTTTTTCCTTGCCAGCCTACAGGCCGTATCGAAATCATCCAGAGCCTTGTCATTATCTTCCAGAGCCATATATATCAACGCCCGCCACCAGTATGCAGAATACCTTGGCAAATCGTCAGACTTGCTGTAGAACTTTATTGCACTGCTCATATCAGACAAGGCCTTGCCGTATTTCTCCTGGTACAAATACAGTTGTCCCCGGAACAGATAGGCAACTGCATTCTCCGGAGTCTCTTCGAGTTGCCTTTCGAGATATTTCATAGACTCTGCATAATCACCGCTGTCCATCAGTTCCACAGCCTTGCGCAGATTGTAGTCCGACTGTGCGGCAACATATCCGCACCACGACAGACCTGCAAGCGTCAAAACAACAAGACACACAAAACGTTTCATAATTCTTCCTTATATCTTAAATTACACAATGCTATTTATAATATCCGGCATGCCTCATCAAAACGTCCGACAACGTCCCGTATATTCCGGGGCAGGTATTCCGAAACGACATACTTGACCAGCCATGCAGGAATGCCATAATAAGCAGCAGCAATGCCTCCCGTCATACAGGCAATTGTATCGCTGTCACCTCCGAGTGATACGGCAAGCCGGATGGCAGATTCATAATCGTCACTATCAAGAAATGCGATTAGCGCTTCCGGACAGGACCCCTGGCAGGTTACATCAAACCTGTATGCCGGTCGTATTTCATCACAAGTCCGATGCAGATTATAGCCGAAAGAAGTTTCGATATAATCTCTAATCTCATCTTTTGACTTATGCTGCCGTGCCAGGATAATTGCAGAAGCGATAGCCTGTGCCCCTTTAATACCTTCAGGGTGATTGTGTGTTACTTCAGCTGATTGCCTGGCCAATTCAAGGGCTTCTTCAAGAGAATTGGCATAATATCCACATGGGCTTACGCGCATTCCCGCACCGTTCCCGAAACTGTTGTAAGGCTTTTTATCCTTGCTGTAAAACAACCATTCACAGAACATTCCACCGTACCCCCTGTTCGGGTACTCTTGTCCCCAGTCGGACATGGTTGTCTGCAACGGGACTCCACTCAAAAGCCAATCTGCAACTGCGATGGTCATCACTGTATCATCCGTAAATGTTGTACCACTCGTGAATAAGGCGATTTTCGTTGACTTGCAGTTATAAAATTCATAAAAGGAACCGACAATATCCCCGATTATCGCCCCTATGATACCTCCATCTACAAACTGCTTACTGCTATCGGCATTTAACATCTCCAATGTACGCTCATCTTCTTTACCGCCGTAATATTTCCGCAATGCCTCCGCAAAAATGTTGTTCGGACAGACGACATTAAATAGAGTCATCGATGAACGGAATTTCAAGGCATCTATTCCGCCCAGAATTTCATCAGCCGATTTTCCGTCAATCGCCAGCATTGCCAATGTGATTTCCCAAAGGTTTTTACCCAGGACACGATGCTGCAGGAACATCATTGCCTCGTCTCTGTCGGCAATACCGTAATAATCGGAATTACGGCTATGACCGAGCCCGCGCAGCTGTGGAAATACAAACCACATCCAATGCGATTGTTTTCTCCCGGATTGAATCTCCCTTAAAGCGGTTGCGTATGCGTTACGGTGTGCATCAACGTACCGCTTCAAATCATATCGTGAAGCATATTCTTCGTATTTTGCGGCAGTCATATAATCAGTTTTTTATTTGTCCATCGATTTCGGTATGATACTCGGCAATGTAGCGGCT
>CALVAE010000160.1 GCA_944325465.1 uncultured Bacteroidales bacterium
TGAAACTCGCGGCAAGCCTACTTCTGCTGATAATCATTTTTCTTTTCGCCGGCGCCAGACAAACCTTAGGGTTCAGTATGTTGTATTTAGGTATAAGTCTGGTGTTAAAACCTACAGGAGGGATAAAAGAGAAGATTTTCGGTTGTATATTCTTTTGTTTATCGTACTTTTTCCATAGCACTTTAATTGTATATATGCTATTAATATTAGTAGCCTGCATACCTTTTATTAATAAAAATCTGATATTATGTAGCATACTCGCATTTCCGGTCATATACAAATTAATGGATTCAGCGTTATTTTCATCAGTAATCAATAATCTTCCGATGCTGCAAGATGATTCCGCCGATAAAATGACCCGTTATATAGAAAGTGATTATAGAGCCTATGCAAATATCTTCGGAATCATAAGGAATATTATTGCCCGTCTGCCGATATGGCTATTGTTGATTTATTCTATAAAGAAAATTTTCTGGGATAAAGAACAAACGGCATACATCAATAAAGTATTCCTGAGAATGACTTATATCTTGATTTATATATCGTATCTTTTTACAGGAAAAGAAGTTTCAGCGTTCATTGCACCAAGATTTTGGGATGCATCGTTATTTCCGTTCACTCTATTTCTGACCAGTTATCTGAATGGAAAGCGGCTAAACTCGTTCCTGAAAATTTGTTTTGTCTTGTTAGTAATCAATATCATATATTCATACTTATACGGTATTTACAAAGCAATGTAGAAATGGAAAAGCATGCATATTGTATAATCGCACATAACGAACCGATTGTCCTTGACTATCTTATTAAAAGTATAGATGATATCAGAAATGACATATATATTTTAATCGATAAAAAAGTTGATTTCAGTTTATTTTCTTCTCTACGTGCGAAATTTTCAAAAATTCATTTTTATAATGATATAAAAATATACTGGGGAGATGTCAGCCAGGTACAAGCGGAACTCATTCTTCTTGAATATGCCATTAAAACAGATCAATATAAATACTATCACATTTTATCAGGTGTTGATCTTCCATTAAAATCACAAGATTACATTCACGACTTTTGCAACCGTTCCAACTGTCAATTTGTTGGATATGTTAAAGATAGTGAACAACTTCAACTACAGATAAGAAACCGCATACAATATTACCATTTTTTCGTTAAGTACTTAAAGTATAAGAATAAAATCATACGACGTTTCGCAAAAATTATGCATGACTTCTGCATCCTCATACAGAAAATATGTAACATAACACGTAGATTGATTTTAATGAATGGGGGGGGAACTACCAACTTGCGCAAAGGCTGCAATTGGTGTAGCCTAACAAATGATTTTGTCATCTATTTGTTGAAAAATAAAGAATTAATCCTGAAACAATTCAAATATACTTTGTGTTCCGATGAAGTCTTCATACAAACCATGTTATGGAATTCTCCATATAGGGAAACAATATACAACTATGAATCTGCTGATGAGTATTTGATGTGTATGAGAGAAATAGATTGGAATAGAGGCGGTCCTTATATATGGAAAAACGAAGATTATTGTTATTTGATGAATTCAAAAAAATTGTTTGCCAGAAAATTCTCGGAGTCAAACATGGAAATTATCACAAGGGTGTGTAATAGTATCAAATAAGATTTCTCTATAATCCTGATAAAATGTTTTCTTATTCAGTTGCAATCCGGACATTGGGGAAAGCCGGTGATAAATATTTGACTACATTACAGTCAGTAGCAGCTCAAACGATTCCGCCAACGAACATCAATATTTATATTCCCTTTGGCTATGAATTCCCGAAAGAAAGTATTGGCAAAGAAAAATATTGCAGATGTGAAAAGGGGATGATTGCCCAAAGAGCATTACGATATGAAGAAATAAAAGATGAATGGATTTTATTCCTGGATGACGATATGTTTCTTCCACGGGACTTTATGCAAAAGGCTTACGATTTTATTAAGAACCATGATGTAGACGCCATAAGTGCAAATGTTTTCCCAAATCACGAAGCTTCTACAATAAAGAAAATTGTAGCGGCATTTAATTCAGTCCTGCCGATGAATTCTTCATATTGGGGATTCAAAGTGACGCGGTGCGGTCGCTATAAATATAACAATAAACCACCGTATGATTTTATGCATTCCCAAACCGGTTCTGGGAACTGTATTTTATGTAAAAAAGAAATTTTTCTGTCAATTCATTATGAAGATGAAAAATGGATGGATAAATTTGGCTATGCATTAGGCGATGATCAGTTGATGAATTATAAGATCTTTTTGAGAGGCGGAAAAGAATATGTCTGGTATAACTCCGGAGTAAAACACCTTGATGCTGGTTCAAAGAATAGGCGATTTGATTCAACTCATATCCGAAAAACAACAGCCTGCTTATTTTTGGTATGGCACAGAAGTATATTCAATCTACAGTCAAATGTTTTCTCAGAAAAAAGCATTGCTGTTGTTTCCCTGGTCATTTCATTGCTTATTAAATTCCTATTTAATTTCATTTATGTTTTTAAAGGAATTTATTTGGCTCCCATAGCCATAATTCAGGGTGTAATGGATGGAATTCAATTCACAAAAACTGATGTATATTCAAAACAAAAATTATTCGATATCTGAAATTAGGTGTAATTATAATCAAAGCCCAAAATTTCATGGATAAATCTATTGCATTCTGTTGCAATGTGATATAGATTATTTTGTTTGAATAAACAGTCATTTTTCTGACTTGTTCTCGTTTATATAACAAAAATATCTGTGCAATGAAGATATTAGAAATTGTTCCTCAGTTAAGTTCAGGCGGAGCCGAAAGATTTGTAGTCGATTTGTGTAATGAGTTGGTTAAGCAAAACGACGTAGTTTTGCTGTTGTTTTTCGATTTGAAAAAGTTTGGATTTTACTATCAGGATTTATCGTCCAAAGTTCAGATTAAATGCTTGAATAAAAAAAGAGGCTTATCATTGGGTTTGTCTTCTATGTTATTAAAAAAAATTAAAATAATTAATCCTGATATTGTTCATATACATTTAACGGCAATAACATATATGATGCCTTCTATTTTCTTTTATAGAAAATGTAAATATTTTATGACAATACATAGTGCTGCTGATAAAGAAGCCGGAGGGATAATCGGAACTATAATACGGAGAATAAGTTTCAAAAATCAATTGGTAACCCCGATAACAATTTCGGAAGAGTCAAGAAAAAGTTTCCGAACATATTATAAAAAAGATGCACCAGTTATATTCAATGGTCGGGATATTCCCGTAACAATAGACGTATCAAAAGCAGTTTTACAAGAAGTTAACCAATATAAAAAGGATTCAAGAACTAAAATAATAATAAATTTAGCGAGAATTAATGTAGTCAAACGTCAGACTATGTTAGCCAAAGTCGCTTTTTCTTTATATAACGAAGGGTATAACTTTTCCATATTGATGATCGGTAATGATAAAAATGAGGAATTGGTAAAAGAAATACGATCATATAATTGTCCCGCTGTTCATATTCTTGGAGAGCGTCATAATCCGATGGAATACCTATCTCTTGCAGATGCCTATTGCTTGTGTTCATCCTTTGAAGGAATGCCTATATCATTGATAGAAGCTTTAGGTGTAGGGGCTATCCCTATTTGTACTCCTGTTGGAGGTATCGTTGATGTTATAAAGGATGGAGTTAACGGGTTTTTAGCAGACAATTTATCAGAAGAAGCTTTATACGTTGTCTTAAAACATTTTTTAGAGACCCCTAATGAAGAATTGCAGAAAATGAAAAAAAGAGCATTGGATAGTTATAAACCTTTTTCTATGAAGGCATGTGCTGAAAAGTATGAACAGTTATTTATACAATGCGATAAAAAATGAAAATATTATTTTGTTCTCCATACGGTGAAGGTACAAATAGTGTTATAGGAGGTATAAGCATATGGGGGAAAAATATCCTCTCTTATGCAAATTCTCAGCAAGCAGGCATTGAACTTACTCCCATATCATTTGACCGACAATCATATAATGGAAGTCATACAAATGTAATAGAAAGATTGTATTTTGGTGTAAAAGAATTAAGCAAAGCTATTCGACAAGTAAACAAAGAACTCAATAATTGTCAATATGATGTTGTTCACATATGCAGCAGTGCATCATTCAGTTTAGTGAAAGATCTTATATTAATACATAATGCACATAAACATCACGCGAAGGCTGTTATTCATTTCCATTTTGGGAGAATTCCGGAATTATCCCAAAAGTGCAACTGGGAATGGAAACTTTTGATTAAAGTTGTATCATGTGCTGACTGTATTATCACTATGGATATGCAGTCATATAAAGTATTGACAAAGTCAGGATTTTCCAATATTACATATTGCCCTAATCCAATTTCAAATGACACATTGATGCAAATTCATGGTTTGCAAAATGCTGTCAAGCGGAATCAACACCGTATAGTATTCGTAGGTCACATATTGCCATCAAAAGGCATATATGAACTGATTGATGCATGTAAGAAAATAGATAATATCGAAGTCCATCTGATTGGGAGATCTGAACAAAATGTGGATATGGAAATAAGGAAGAGGGCCTCGGAATATAATAATGGTGATTGGCTATATATGCGTGGAGAAATACCTCATGAAAAGGTCCTCGAAGAAATGTTATCAGCTAAATTGTTTGTTCTACCTACATATACAGAAGGGTTTCCGAATGTTATATTAGAAGCCATGGCGTGCTCTTGTGCCATCATTACGACACCTGTGGGAGCCATTCCTGAAATGTTGGCTACAGAATCATCTGATCCGTGTGGATGTATAGTTCCAGTAAAAAATAAAGAAATATTACAAAGACAGATAGAGAATTTATTGTCTAATGATAATAAAGCCCAGATATTGGCGAATAATGCACGTAAACGATTAGAAAATAATTACACAATGGACAAAGTCTGGTCTTGTCTTACCCAGATATGGCACAATGTCCAAATAATTTAATTAAACTTTTATAAATACTATCTACTATGAGATTAAAAGACAATATGTTAATCAGAGGAATATATTACTTGTATAAAGATTATTTTTCAATTAATCGCAAAAAATTAGGGTTTTGTGGTCCTAACGTAACACTTACCCCCCCCTTGAGAATTTCTAATCCTGAAAATGTTTTTTATATGGAGATAACGGACTTAATAATGTCAATATTGCAACAACGCATGCAAAATTTATCATGTACCCACATTCAGGCGCTGCTGAAGGTTTAAGAGTCAAAACCGGTAATCATGCAATGATATTGGGAAGATTTTATCGAACAATAAAAGAAGATGAAAAACCTTCCGGTCTTGACAAAGATGTCATCGTAGAGTCTGACGTATGGATTGGTTGTAATGTGACTTTACTAGCCGGTGTGACTATAGGCAGAGGTTGTACTATTGCTGCTGGAGCAGTTGTAACTAAAAGTATGCCTCCATATTGTGTGGTGGCTGGCGTTCCTGCCAAACCTATTAAGTTCAAATGGACAATCAATGAAATAATGGAACATGAACGAGTTCTATATCCACAAGAAGAAAGATTTTCAGAATTTGAATTGAAGGCAATCTTTGAACGATATAATTTACCTAAATAAAAGATTCAAAACGCAAATATATAATTATATCCATGTCAGTATTCAAAGACAAAGTCCTGTTGATAACAGGCGGCACGGGCAGTTTCGGGAACGCCGTGCTCCGTCGCTTTCTGGACAGCGACATCAAGGAGATCCGTATCTTCTCACGTGACGAGAAGAAGCAGGACGACATGCGGCACATGCTGCAGAACCCGAAAGTGAAGTTCTACATCGGTAACGTGAGGAACCGCGAGAGCGTCGACATCGCGATGGGCGGGGTGGACTATGTGTTCAGCGCGGCGGCCCTGAAACAGGTGCCGAGTTGCGAATTCTTCCCTATGGAAGCCGTGAGGACGAACGTGGAAGGGACCAACAACGTACTCCTGTCCGCTGTCGAGCACGGAGTGAAGAACGTTGTGGTTCTGTCTACGGACAAGGCGGCCTATCCCATCAACGCGATGGGTATCAGCAAGGCGATGATGGAGAAGGTTGCGATAGCGAAGGGCCGCGAACTCGGAGAGGGAGCCGCGACAACCATCTGCTGCACGAGATACGGGAACGTGATGGCCTCCAGAGGTTCTGTGATTCCTCTTTGGGTGGAGCAGATGATGGAGGGCAAGCCTATCACCATCACCGACCCGAACATGACACGTTTCATGATGACGCTCGATGACGCGGTCGACCTCGTCGTCTACGCCTTCACGCACGGCCACAACGGCGACCTGTTCGTGCAGAAGGCCCCGGCAGCAACGCTCGACACCCTCGCCACGGCACTGAAGGAAATTTACAGGAAGGTCGATCCCAAGTACGGAGAGACCGAGGTGAAGGTCATCGGGACAAGGCACGGAGAGAAACTCTACGAGACCCTCGTCACCAGGGAGGAAATGTCCCGCGCCATAGACATGGGGAACTACTACAGGATCCCGTGCGACACGAGGGACCTGAACTATGACAAGTTCTTCGTGGAAGGAGACGAGAAGGTGGCGACCATCGAGGACTACCACAGCCACAACACCAGACGTCTCGACGTCGAGGGGATGAAAGAGCAGTTGATGCGTCTGCGCTTCATACAGGAAGACCTGGGACTTATCCCGAGGGCAAAGGCAAGGGACATCCGTTCAGAGTAACGTACAGTACATTTCCCGGCATACATAATAAAGTCACCCTGCTGCGGGTGTTTGAAAATGCAGCACGGCACTCCGACCGTCAATCCGGAGAAGAAATCCTATCCAGACGGACCCGGTTCCGGAGTCCGCACCACAAAACAGAAAATACAGATGAAAATACTTGTTACGGGGGCGAAAGGCTTCGTAGGGAGGAACCTTGTGTCCCAGTTGCACAACATCCG
>CALVAE010000161.1 GCA_944325465.1 uncultured Bacteroidales bacterium
GATCAGAAGAGTTGGAGGATGTCCGGCTTCAACTTGCAGTACAGGATTTCAGTTTTCCAGTATATGTAGATACCTACGGAAGTTTTGCCAGAGAGAACGCGGGGATACCGGAAGATGAACGGTTCCACAGTTTTCTGATAGGCGGAGACGGCCGTCCGGTCTTTGTGGGCAATCCTTTAGGGAGTGAAAAAATGCAGGATATCTTCCAGAAGGTTCTTGCAGGTACCAAACATAATTAATAAACATTAAAACAAAGTAGTTATGAAAAAAATGATTATCGCGGCAGTCGTAGCAACTGTGGCAGCCGGAGGAGCAGTGGCACTGCGGACTATCGTCAGCCAGAGTGATCCGATCTTCGAAGCCAATGTCGAGGCGTTGACTCAATTGGAGCATAGTCTCAATTGTATCCCTGACGAAAATTCTTTATGTGTAGATGGGGATTACCGTCTTATAGAGCCACATCACTATTATTTGCAGCATTAAAATATGAAAAAAATACTAACGGCAATTCTTATATCCGCTACATTGTATTCCTGTGGTATTCGAGAGGATGATAATATAATTTATCTGAAGCAGTCAGACATGCCGTCTCCTGAACCGGTAAGCATAGATATATTGGATCTCCCTTGTGTCATGAATCCGACACGGGTATATTGTTTCGGAAATAAGATCCTGATGAAAGACAACAGTTCCAGAGCATGTCAGATGTACGTATTCGAGCCACGCAGTAAGGAACTGACAAGATCGTTGAGAATCGGTCGGGGGCCGGGAGAGACAATCGGTGCATTTTATTTTGCCATGATTCTACCGGATTCCCTGATTGTGGTCAATGATGTAGTGTTAAGGCGGATGCTTGAAATCCCTTTAGAAAGGCTTGATTATGATTGGGCCTCACCTGTCAATACGTCGACCTCTGTGGTCGGAGGTGTTGATGCAAGGGCATTGTGCGGTTATGAAAACAATGACTTGTTGGTGTTAGGCGAATATCATGATGCAAGGTTCGTAATCTATGACATAGCGGATACGACAGTACGGCAAAAGGTCATCTACTCTCCGGATCCGGTAACGAAAAAAATGGAGGTGCAGGTATCCGCGGCATACGAAGGGGTCATAAAATACAACCAGGCCAGGAAAAAGAGCGTTATTGCCTGTCGGTATGCGGATCAGTTGGAATTTTATGATTTCAACACGAACAAGGTCATGTTCATAAAGGGACCGGAATGTTTTGATCCATCGTACGTTTCGAAGACATCATCGGTGACAGGAGCGAAAACCATTGCACATAAATCAGATGAGAAAAAGGGGTATCTTGATGTGTGCTGTGATGGCAATAGGGTATATGCCTTGTATTCAGGATTACCTGTGGTTGATCCCAATTCTTCCTATGGCCGAGAAATCAGGGTTTTTGACTGGAAAGGGAATTTAATGAAAATCCTGCAGACGGATGTTGATATCATAACTATCGATATTGATGAAAACGGTACGCTGTATTGCCTTACTATTGACGGGCATTTAGCCGAATGTTCTGTATAAATATTTATTAAACGCAAATGCTAATAATTAAAAGTATGAAAAAACTCATTATCGCGGCAGCCGTAGCGGCTGTGGCAGCCGGAGGAGCAGTGGCACTGCAGACTATTGTCAACCAAAGTGATCCGATCTTCGAAGCCAATGTCGAGGCGTTGACAAGAAGTGAAGACATCAGTGGAATTTGTTGTCCAGATGAAAATGATACTTGCTCTTTTAGTTGGGTAAATATTTCAGGATATACGAACAAAAAAGATATTGGACCCTGTTAAATTACTGTAATAATATGAGGAAATATTATTTGGTGATATTGATGTTTTTGGTACTGCAGGCTTGCAGTACCAAAAATGAAAACATTCTGTTTGTCAAGGACTTGCCGAGAGCGGAACATATAGAAATGGAAGTGCTGGATGTTCCCGGTCTTTATCATCCCACGAGATTATACTGTTTCGGTGATAAGATCCTGATGAAAGACGACAGATCCACGGAATGTCAGATGTACATATATGATACCCGGGCGGAGAAACTCACGAGAGCCCTCAGAAAAGGCAGGGGCCCGGGAGAGACAATCGGGGCATTTTATTTTGCCATGACAGAGCCTGACTCTGTGGTAGTGGTCAATGATATCACTCTGGTGAATATGTTGGAGATTCCTTTGGACAGTCTTGATAAGGACTGGTATATATCCACGAGGCACACTTCTTCGTTGATCAGCGGAGTCCATTCAAGTGCGATATGCGGTTACGAAGACAATAGTCTTTTGGTGATGGCATCGTATGAAGATTCTCGCTTTGTGGTCTACGACCTGAAGGATACATCGGTAGTAAGAAAAGTGTGTTATTCTCCGGATACGGAACAAGGGAAGCTCGACCGGCTTGTGATGACTTCGTATGATGGAGTGATAAAATACAATTCCAGACACAAAAAGAGCGTTATAGCCTGCAGATTTGCAGATCAACTTGAAATATATGATTTCGTAAATGATACGGTTCAGTTTGTAAAAGGCCCGGCTTTGTTTGAGCCTGAATGTGAAACGTTTATCACAAAGTATGGATTGGCGGGACGCACAATTACCGATGATACGAGAAAAGGTTATATTGATGTGTGTTGTGATGACCGTTACATATATACGATATATTCAGGCCGTCTCTGTACAGAGGATCATTCGTCCTACGGACGCGAAATCAGGATTTTCGACTGGAAAGGTAGGCCGAAGAAAGTCTTGCAGACGGATGTGGATATCATAGCGCTTGATGTTGACAGTAACGGTGATCTCTACTGTCTTACATTGGATGACCACCTTGTCAGAATAAAGGATTGACATGGCATGGTTGAATATTGCGTAATTTTGCAGGCCACAACAAGATTGATAACATAAAAACCAATGAGAGTTATGAAAAAACTTATTATTATCGCGGCCGCAGTAGCAGCAGTGGCAGCCGGAGGGGCAGTGGCACTGCGGGCTATCGTCAGCCAGAGTGATCCGATCTTTGAAGCCAATGTCGAAGCGTTGACAAGAAATGAAGGAGGCGGATTTGGCCCTATGTGTTCTCAGACAGGGAAAAGTGGAAACTATCGTATGAAATTATGTACAGACTGTGATGGCCCGATGGGTGATTATGCTATGGATTATGTGGCGTTTTGTAATTGATTTTGTATGAACTGTTTTAAAAAAGTTGTCCTTCTTGTATCCGCTGCGGTCGTTATGTCATGTCACGACAGAGGAATCGTAGATGGAGCGGAGGTAAGGCTGGTCAGTCCCGAAAAGGTCGTGTCGGTTGCTCCCGACACGGCCTTTCGTTGTGCCTTTCCTGAAGTACTCAACTGCAGCGGCATCCAGATAGTGAGTGACACTATCATAGTGTTCAGGGACCAGGTCAGTGAAGACAGCCCGTATTGTTTCAAGGCATATTCCACATTGTCGTTCAATTACCTTGGAGGCTTTATCCGTAACGGCCGCGGCCCTGGCGAGATGATAGATCCGCGTATTGTCCGGTGTGCATCGACGGAGAAATCCTTGATTCTGAAAGCGAGCCAAACAGGACAGGCCTATGCCGTGGATGTAATGGAGTCCATCAGGTCGGGTAAAGCGACAATAACCCGCAACTATACTTTGCCGGCAGGGAATATAGCCTGGCTGCCGTTGCCTGGACAAGGGCAGTTGCAGTTGCAGCAGGAAAATGGAGAGTCAGTGTTCTATGCCGTCAGAGAAAACGGAGAGGCAACGTCGTTTCATCCGTACCGTCATATCATAGGAGATAACTATGTGACATATTTGAGCAGTCTCCTGGCAAATGACGGGCGAACCGGCAAGGTGGCGGAGGCCATGCTTCTGTTTCCTCAAATCAACATAATTGATACTGAATCAGGGCAAATCGGGACGGTGGCGGTAGATCGTTCCTACAGACAATGGGAAAGAGTGCTTTGCCGGCAGTTTGATATGAATACCGTTGAATATTACGGCGGAATAAGTCCTGCTCCGGAATATATAATAGCTTCGTACAGGGGTCTTCCTCTGGGCAGGCTGAATGAAGAAGGGGCAGGTACATCGGTTCATGTCTTCGACTGGGAAGGCAATTTCATCTGCAATGTCAAGGTTGCAGAGAATATAGGGGAGTTGGCGTATGATAGCCGTACGGGATATCTGTACTGCCTTGACAATATATATGGCAGGATATTCCGCTACGATCTGTCAAGGGTTCTGGACTGAATATTTGTAAGGATTACGGCAATTTGTGTATGAACAGAAGAGTATTGATATCGGTCGCTGCAGTATTTGCAGGCATCTTTTTCCAGTGGCATAGTCTGCATGCCCGGCGGCTGACGCTGGATGAGGCTATCGGGTGTAAAGGTGCGTTGTTCAGAAATTGTACAGGCGTTTTCTGTATTGATTAATTGAATGACATTGACTGGGAATCAATGATTTTCAGTCAATGTCAATTTAATTGTCTGATTGAAAAGGATAAAATTGCATACGGGTATGAAGAAATATTTTTTATACGGTTTATTGCCGGTTGTTATTATGAATTCTTGTTCCATGCAGGAAGCGCAGGTAGAGTATGATGCTGATATCAGAGTAGAAATGGCTCCCGAAGAGAGTGTTTTACATTTTTCGGATATATATGATAGATATGAATGTATATATTTATCAGGGTCATTAATCTCACATATCAATGATGTGATTGTAAGAGAAGACGGATTTATTGTCAAGGGAAAATCGGATGATGTCGCGATTGCATTTTTCTCTCGGGATGGCAAGTATGTCTGTCCTATAGTTAGAATAGGCCGAGGTCCTGGAGAGTTGACAGACATACAGGCAATGGTATATAATCCGTATACAGAGACATTAGACGTGCTCGGGAATATAGGGTCGACAGTGATCAGATATGACTACAAGACATTTAAGGAAAAAACATCGTTTTCCATAAGGGATACGGATATAATGTCGGCACGGGATTTTTGTCCTATAGATGCAGACAGATATATGTTTTATAAAGACTATAGTGTATTGTCCGGGCAGGAATATTTTCTGTATGTCTTCAATAGTGCGTCTTCGCAGATAGAGGATACTTATCTTCCGATGGACAAGCGTCTGGCGGAAATGTTGTCTTTCGGCCAGCGAAATAATCTGTATTTAAAAGACGGGACTGTATATTTCTATGCGGCTTTTCAGAAATATATATACAAGTACGAGAATTCGGAATTCTCTGGCTATATTGAATTCACGCCTGGGAAATATATGGCTTTGGATAAATTATTGGAGAAAAAATATAATGATGTAATCAAGTTTGTCACCAAAGTGTGTCAGCCATCTCCGTATATCTGGGCACATATAAATGTCTTTTCATACCGGGATATGATATTGTCATCATATACATATAAAAATGAAATATATAATAATGTAATATACGTGGAAGATGGCAGCAGTCACTCGTATAAGTTTTTGGAGGATGATATGGTCTGGGGAATCAGGACAGAAGACCTTCGATCAATGTATAACCTGACAGGTACTGATTCAAGGTATGTTGTCTATATAGTAGAACCGTTTACGCTGAAAGAGGAGATGAACAGGCAGCCGTATTCGGAGATAAATGCGGATATCATAGCGAACAGAAATGTGTTGAATGCTCTTCCGGATGATGCTAATCCTATAATTCTCCTGATGGAACAAGAAAAATGATCCTATGAAAAATGCAGTATTGCTAATAATGTTACTGA
>CALVAE010000162.1 GCA_944325465.1 uncultured Bacteroidales bacterium
CCAATACGCTGTCAATATGTTTCTGGTTGTATGTATTGTCTTCACGATACTTACCAATATGTTCGATGTCTGCAAATTCAAATTCTTCTGCAGCAGCAATACGCAATACCTCATTACCTTCTGCCGCGTTCAGGAATTCACCATGTTCGTTCAACAACTTCAGAGCGTATCCTTTTCTATACGGGGAAAACCCACAAGATAGGAGAAGTTCATGAAGGTGCTGCCACAATGGACTGGATGGTGCAGGAGCAGGAGCGCGGTATCACGATCACTTCCGCCGCTACCACGGCTTTCTGGCACTATAAAGGGGATACTTATCAGATTAACCTTATCGACACTCCGGGCCACGTGGACTTCACCGTCGAGGTGGAGCGTTCCCTGCGTGTGCTTGACGGTACGGTCGCCACTTTCTGTGCAGTGGGTCGTGTGCAGCCTCAGTCCGAGACGGTATGGAGGCAGGCAGACAAGTATGGAGTGCCGAAGATTGCATACGTAAACAAGATGGACCGCGTCGGGGCTGACTTCCTCGCAGTGGTCGAAGAGATCAAGACAAAACTCGGGGCGACAGCTGTCCCTATCTGTCTCCCTATCGGAGCGGAGGACAAGTTCCAGGGTATCGTGGACCTTATTTCAAAGAAGGCCATCTATTATGACAATACCGAGGAACTCGTGAATTACGAGATAAAGGACATCCCTGCCGAGATGGAGGCTGATGTGGCCACGTGGAGAGAGAAACTCGTAGAGGCGGCTGCCGAGTATGACGAGACCCTGATGGAGAAGTTCTTCGATGATCCGGATTCCATCACGGAGGATGAACTTATATCAGCATTGAGAAAGGCCACCATTGATATGGCCATAGTTCCTGCATGCTGCGGTTCTTCATTCAAGAACAAGGGAGTGCAGTTCCTTCTCGATGCGGTCATGCGTTACCTTCCTTCACCTCTTGACAAAGGTTCCGTTACAGGTACCAACCCTAAGACAGGTGAGGAGGAAGAGCGTAAGCCATCGGCAAGCGAGCCGTTTGCAGCCCTCGTGTTCAAGATTGCAACAGATCCTTTCGTCGGTCGTCTTGCATTCCTCAGGGCATATTCAGGACGTCTTGATGCCGGTTCCTATGTGCTCAACACCCGTTCCGGCAAGAAGGAGCGTGTGGCAAGGCTTTATCAGATGCACTCAAACAAGCAGAACCCTATAGAGTTCGTTGAGGCAGGTGACATCTGTGCGGCTGTCGGATTCAAGGATCTCCGTACCGGAGATACCATCTGTGCCGAGGATCATCCTATCACCCTCGAGTCTATGGAATTCCCGGATCCGGTGATCGGTCTTGCAGTCGAGCCTAAGACCCAGAAGGACCTTGACAAACTCGGAATAGCACTTGCCAAACTTGCTGAGGAAGACCCTACCTTCACTGTCAAGACAGACCATGAGACAGGTCAGACAGTCATCAGCGGTATGGGAGAACTTCACCTTGACATTATCGTTGACCGTCTCCGCCGTGAATTCGGTGTGGATATCAACCAGGGTGCTCCTCAGGTCAACTACAAGGAGGCCATTACCGCTTCCGTACAGCATCGTGAGGTCTTCAAGAAGCAGACCGGAGGTCGTGGTAAGTTCGCTGACATCATCGTCGAGATCGGTCCTGCCGATGAAGGGGTTACAGGCCTTCAGTTCATCGATGAGGTCAAGGGCGGTAACGTGCCTAAGGAATTCATTCCTTCGGTAGAGAAAGGTTTCAAGTCTGCAATGGCCAACGGTGTCCTTGCAGGTTATGAGGTCCCTTCCCTCAAGGTTACCCTCAAGGACGGTTCGTTCCACCCTGTCGATTCCGACCAGCTTTCATTCGAAATCTGTGCAAGGATGGCATTCCGTCACGCATGCCCTAAGGCCAAACCGGTTCTCCTTGAACCTATCATGAGTCTCGAAGTCGTTACTCCGGAGGACTATATGGGAGATATCGTAGGTGACCTTAACCGCCGCAGGGGCCAGATTAACGCGATGGATTCCACTACGGGTGGAGCACGTATTGTCAAGGCATTCGTTCCGCTTGCAGAGCAGTTCGGATACGTGACAGTATTGAGGACCATATCTTCAGGACGTGCTACAAGTACAATGTCATTCGACCATTACGCTGAAGTTCCGGCTAACCTTGCAAAAGAGGTTATCGAGAAGAGTGGGTACAAGCCGGCCGATGACGAGGAATAACAATCAAAACGGAAATACAATGAGCCAGAAAATAAGAATTAAACTCAAATCATTCGATCACATGCTGGTTGACAAATCGGCAAAGAAGATCGTTGATACAGTGGCTTCTACAGGAGCTCGCGTGAATGGTCCCATTCCGCTTCCTACCGACAAGAAGATTTTCACTGTCAACCGCTCGACTTTCGTCAACAAGAAGTCCCGCGAGCAGTTTGAACTCAATTCCTACTGCCGTCTTCTCGACATCTACGAGTCAACCCAGAAGACTGTTGATGCTCTGATGAAACTGGAACTTCCTTCAGGAGTCGAGGTTGAAATCAAGGTCTGACGTTTTCCGGTTCTGCCTTCAGTGCGAAAAATCTAAAGAAAAAGGCAGATAGATTTTACGGAATCGGAAATTATTGCTATATTTGCATTCCTGTCCGGTTCGCCCGGACGGGAATGACAAATTCAAGTTCTTAAACAGAACAAGGTCCCATAGCTCAGTTGGTTAGTAGCACCTGACTCATAATCAGGGGGTCACAGGTTCAAGCCCTGTTGGGACCACGGAAAGAGGCCTTCAATGACCTTTATGAATCAAGCACTTGCAGTCAAATTGCAGGTGCTTTTTTGTATATTGAGGTCTCTGAAACAGTGATGATGATGTGGCTTTGACAGGCTTTGAGACGGATTCATGTTAGCAGATAAAAGAGAGACGGAGGCAGGTGAATCTGTCTCCGTCTCAATGTCGGGGTACTGTGACTCGAACACAGGACCCTCTGGTCCCAAACCAGATGCGCTAGCCAACTGCGCCACACCCCGAATATTTACCTTTTCCGTTGCCTTTCAATGAGGTTTCCCTTGTATTAGTT
>CALVAE010000163.1 GCA_944325465.1 uncultured Bacteroidales bacterium
AGGCGAGATCAGGTCCCCGAAGGACGCCTCGCCTATCGTATACCCTATCCCTCCCTGGACCTGGATGAACCAGTGCCCGTGGAAGTCGTCGCTTTTCCCTGATGCCGGCTGCGCTGTGCCTGGCATCGCCGGCAGTGTCAGCAGCATGGCTGACATTACCGCAATCGCTGTCTGTCTGATTTTCATGTTTTTCTCCTTTTATAACAAAAGGGGTGGCCTTCCGACCACCCCTCCTGCATTTTATACCTATTTTAACTTATGCTATTTACTGTTTGCAGAAGAAAGAACTGTTATGTTCCCTTCAGAAGTAAGTTCGCAGATGTCAGATATAGTGACTACAACCTCGTAATCAGCATTCAAGTTCTTAAGAAGCGTTGCACCGGCATTGTTCCAGGTTACAGTTGATCCGGCAAGACTAAGATGTCCGTTGAATTCAGCCTCAGTATTGCCGCTGTTGTAAGCAAGCGCGTACCCAAAGGCGAAATCACCTGATTCGAGTTTATATTTAGCGGCTCCGCTACCGACTGCACCGTTCTGGTAGATGATGTTATTGTCATCGTCGGTGATGGTAATCAACTTGGACAGATCTGCTGTACTTGGCTCTGCGATAAGAGTCTTCAGAGAAACATCACTCAGAGTAATCTTAAATGGAGACTCGAATCTTACATTGTAGTACATTTCGCAGAAGTTACCGTTTGCAAGTTCCTCGTATGCCCTTACCACATAGGTCATAGGCTTGGTCAGAGGCTCATCAAGCGCGATTTCCGCAGTTGCATATGTCGCTCCGTTGGTAAGAGTTGCCCCTTCCTGAGCCTTGCCGCCTGTGTCACCGTGAGCGACTGGAGTACCGTCCTCTTTGAACCAAGGAAGTTCGAACATGATATCCGATACATGGTTCTGTGCTCTCTTGTAGTTCTTGAGATACTCGAAGAAGTGTTCGGAGATTCCGGATACCATTTCCCACTTGGATGACGCATCAGGTCTTCCCTTCACAATTACAGTGTTTGTAGCGGCATCGTAATAGTTCTCGGAGAATTCCGGCCATACGTGGTTGTGGGATACTGAATAGTTGAATACAATGGCAACATCTCCTGCTACCTTGTCATTCTTGGTCGGGATAACAACCTTGATTGCACCGTCAGCATCTTCATCAACCTTATTGGTGATTGTTGCAGATACAACTGCTGTCGCTGTATTTTCGCTATCGAATCCTTCTGCAGTGGCATTTACACCTATTTCAGCGGAAATTTCCTCTGTGAGGGCTACCCACTCGTCTTTCTCGTTCTGGTAGAAGATTTCAGGAGCATCAACATTGAATTTTTCAACGAATTCCGCATAAGACATATTGAGTTCGTTGAGGACTTTCTGGCTCACTTCGCTCCATGAAACTGACATGGTCTCGCCGTTAACCGGATCGATTTCAGTGTACTCGAACTCACCGTTCACCGTATGATAGATCTTTTCAGGAAGCGGCTCAACGGAAATTTCATCCTCGGTAATTTCAACCACGATAAATGCTTCTGCAACAGAGACATATTTGCCTGTCGCATCCTGTACCTGGGCATAAACCTCAAGAACCGGAGTACGGTTGATTGCAGGACGGCCACCTTCACCGGCAAAGTCCTTGTTTACTGTAAGAATCCACTCACCGTCAGTTTCATTGAGAGATACATACGCATTCTGGTCTGTTTTACTTCCAGCATCGATATATTTACCTTCAACCAGATTAACGGTATATCTGACAGGAGTAACCCCTATTTCATGCAAAGCCTTTGAAACTTCTGTCGCGTAGGTCTCAAGATGCTCGCTTACATTAAGTTCCTTGTCATATACAAGGTTCAGATCAGCAGTCAGGCCATTTACATCAACAGTCTTCTCTTCGCTGATAGGAGTTCCGTATGGATCTACTTCAGATTTTTCCGCTTCGTATTTTTCCTTGTCGATGATCTGGAAAACTTTAAGATCTTCCTGCTCGACAAAAGAGTAATCAGATACGATATCATCAGTCTTGCCTTCAGATACTGCCTGCAAAGCGACTATGGTTTCCTTCGGAGAAACGGTCTCGAGTGCATTGTTAGCCTTGACAGTGAATGTGGCACCGCCGTTTTCAACGACCGGTTCACCGACGATTGCTATAAGATCAGCGGCATCTCCTGCTACCTTTGTCGTTACCGTGCGGTTGATGAATGACCACTCTACATTTGAAAGGTCAGCATTCTTAGGATTGATGCGATATGTAACCTTAGGCTGGTTGGAAGTAACGAATTCATCATCAACGAGAATATTGTAGAAGTTGATGACCCCAAGTCCGTCCTTAAGAACCTCAGGCACGAATGCGAGAGACTTCAGGTCTGAATTGAGAGTGATAGTCACAGGCTCGGCTGCAGTGCCGTCAGCATTTACGATTCCGTCAATGGTCAGGGTTCCGTTCTCCGTATCCCACACTGCCGTTACGCCTGTATAACTGCCTTTCCAACTGTCAGTGGTTGGCTCGACAATCGGCTCACCCTCACCGGTCTCTGTCACCTTGTCCCAGTTGCCGGTTTCCATGTTAGGCCTGTAGTAAATTATCGGAGCATCATCTCCATCGGCTCCCGGTGTACCAGGAGTTCCCGGAGTACCGGCGTCTCCCTGGTCGCCTTTGTCACCCTTGTCCCCTTTCTCGCCTCTTGAAGGCTTTCCGGTATCTTCGCCATCGATGAACCAGTTACCGTTTTCACCGATTTCAACGACTGAACCCGGAGTTCCGTCCGCTCCATTTGTAATGTCATAAGTCTTACCGTCACTCAACGTAATCGTAATTCCGTCCTCCGTTGTCGCGACGTTTGTAATTACCGCACCGCCTTCAATCTGACCCTGGAGATCCTTCAACGAATTCTCCACAGCCGTCACGCGGTCGCCCAGAGAATTGATCTCGCTCTCGTAGTCAGTACAGCCGGTAAATGCAAGCACCCCTGTTGCCAGTGAGAGTGCCGTCACCATTCTTAATACCTTTTTCATAACTACATTTGGTTTGTTACACATTGGAATTATCGTTTTTCTATACCTTATAATATAGGCGTGTCGGTTTTCGTAAAGACTTGATACAAGACCAGCGGGAAGACAGGTGCACCGGCGGGTAACGGCGGATAAACGGTGAAGGAATGAAAGCGAACACGGCCAGGAATGGCTGGCAGTACTGAAATTCTAAAAAAACAATGGCAATTTCTTGGAAATTCATTTAAATATGCCTATTTTAGTTGATGTGATTTGAGAAAGACGGTTAAATAAAGGATGATTTTAGCGGATTTGGGATTTTAATTGATTGTTAGTAAATTATTTACCCTTTTGGATATATGATTTCTCACCTGATTTTATTCTCGTCAGACGTTTTGCTATTCACTATATATTCCGAGATATGAAACAACCTATAGAAAAGTTGCCCTATGAAACGATGTCATCTTCTCTGTAACATATTTTTTCGTATAAAATATTTTTTGTTTTGTTTTGCGTAATATGAAAAAACATTTATCTTTGCACATAATTGTGTAATGGGTTAGCCCCATATGACAGAAAACAACGTATTTTAATATATTATAACAATGTGTAACAAACCAAATGTAGTTATGAAAAAGGTATTAAGAATGGTAACGGCGCTTTCGCTAGCGTGCGGAGCGTTTGCCTTTACTGGCTGTACCGACTACGAAGAGGACATCAATTCGATTAA
>CALVAE010000164.1 GCA_944325465.1 uncultured Bacteroidales bacterium
GTTCAGCCTCAACGTCACGGAAGTCAAATTGGGTGAGGGCGAGAACCAAGAGCCCCTGCCCAACTTCAACGGCATGACGCTAAACTTCGACATGACCCAGGACAAGGTCACTGCCCATCAATAAAAAAACGAGATAGTATCTCACCCGCCATCGAGATACTATCTCAACCGGGATTGAAATACTATCTCAGCAAGGGTTGAGATACTATCTCGGCAAAACCAACAAGCATTTGGCAAGCGGACGAGCCTAATCCGCAAGTCGACACACGTTCCTTTCCGCTAGGCGTGGAACACCCAGATAATGAAGCGCGTCTACATTTCAACCAGATTGGGAATGCTCCGCATGGGGCATTCCCAATCCTTTTTTATGTATATAGATTCATGGATTCCCGCCTAACATAAAAATGCCAGGCAGAAAATGAAAGAGAGAGCTCATCTCATTATGAACAGGTACGGCTCCTCATTGCTTCCAGTAGCCCTTTGCCATCAGAGCAACTCAACACGTATCGCTTGCCAGAGACAAGATTGACGCAAACAGGTTGCCACAAACTTCCAGCCAGCACCCAATGCTTGCCAAACTGACGATTCCAAAACAATCCCACATAGCCAAAGAAGCCTCCACTGGCAATGATTCGCAAGGCGGAGTATTTATTCAACAAGGCTACACTCTGTATCTCGCTAAATGGAATCGCCTTGCGGCCAACAACCTTGCGCACGACCAATGCATCGTCTGTCAACAAGATTGCCCTCGGGGATTGCAAGCAGAAATAGAGCGGTATGAGCACTATCAGCACCAACAAACCCACACAAAGACCCGCATAGCTTGGCTCCATGATGGCGAAACCCACGCATAGGGCTATCGCCAACAAGAGAATGGCGGAGCTTACCCATGTCACGACACGGGCGGGCTTGTCCCATGGTACCTTGAATATTATCTTTTGCAGTTCCATAACGATGTCATTTTTGCATGTTAAACCATTCATTTGCGTAGTATACCAAGTTTACACGCAACAGGTTCTTGAATTCCTCCACGGAATATTTCTCAAAAATCTCCGGGAAGTTCTCCTGGAAGAAAGGCATGCTCTCATTGATAATACCCTCAATGCAATCATTGGCGTACACATATATATCTTCACTTCCATTCTCCAAGATGTAAAGGTCAAGAACATCCAGATTGCGAGAAAGCATATACTTGTCTCCGCCCTCGCTGGCATCTACGCTTCTGGATGTCCACACAGCCGTATCGGTAATAACAGCCACACTCACGGCGACACCTGCGACCACCAAAACGGCAACACCCGCGATAGCGACCACACCTATGAAGAAATTCTGTGTGCGGTTTACCGCATTGGCCCGAGTCATGTTCAGCAAGTCATCGTCATCTCCACTGAAAGGCAACAAGTTAGCACTTTTTATCAAGTTGCGGCTCTCACAGATCTTCAGGAAACCTTCCAAATCTTTTCTCTGGATGCAATCCCTCACATCTTCGTCACCAAGGGCGGCGATGAAGGCATAAAGCTCATCTGTTTTTTCCACGTCCAAGCCGCATCCATATTTACCCAGAATAGCATCTGGATCTTTGGCGAAATCCTTGGCAAACTCCCTATCGTCCAAGATTCTCAACACCACATCCTCAATAGCCATGATATAGGCTTTCTCTTCTTCCGTGAAATTCACGGAAACCTTAACCACGGCCTCGCCCAAATCTCCCTTCTTGATTGCGGACGCATTCTCGTCCTCAAAAATTGGAACCAGTGAGTCACCGCCATTCGTACAAGAAGAAGCTACGACACTCGTCGCAATAGTCCCTATAAGGGCCTTGCTCAAAAAATTACTTTTGCTTTTCATTTTGTAATAGGTTTAACTGTTTAACATATTTCCTCTTTAGCAAGGAATATTCAAAATACACTTTCTGTACTCGTTCAGAGTAATGCTCCTGTAATACTCTCACGTTTTCTGGGTCGCTGAATATCATGGCGCATATTTGACACATGTGGGCATTCCCTTTGAACTTGGGCAAATGCCTATGTTCATAACAAAAATCCAGTATCTTCAAGGGGCCTTCCGTAAATAACCAAATCTTTACGAAATCATCGAACTGGTATTCATAAAGTTCCTTTAAGGTGAATTTGTCCGCTTTACCAAGCGTCAAATACTTGTTAGTCAAAGAGGTTATGCCACAACACGCTATGACGGTATTGTCATAATTAATCGATAGGGAGTAGAACAGCGAGGCACACCTCTGACCAGAGATGTTGGAAAGTAGGATGTTTTTCTCTTCTTTTTCAACATCCTCACCAGCCTCATCAAAATATATCCATCTCCCATTGACAATATACACATTCGCGCAGTGCATCAAGTCAAACTTCCGCAACCTGGGATCATCAAATATTCGGTCTCTCTTGAAATCCTTGTACTCCGAAGACTCTATATTCACCACTATAATCATGTTCAACATGATTGAAGCCGCAATGACATTTACCACGTTATCGAAAGGGACCCACTCCAAGTGTTCGTCACCAGTACTGATGTTAAGCTCATGCAAACCTGCCTTTTGTAATTTCTCTATCATCCTGTAAGCCCTCTTGAAAGTGGAAGCCCAGTAGGCATTGGTCACGACCCGCGAGCGAAGTCCCTTTTGTGTAGCATAGGCTATTATGGCAAGCAAGTCCTCGCCCAGGGTAAAGCACTCTCCACCAGTCAACACCAAACTTCTTATCGTTGGATAACTTGTTACGGCCTCATCAACATGGTTTTTCATCACAGACAACGAAAGCCGC